>NZ_LIRJ01000002.1 GCF_001419745.1 Streptomyces silaceus
GCGCGGCGGGGGCGGTCCGCCTCGGGCCAGTCGCGCTCCTCGGTCAACAGCCGTACGGCACCGGCCGACCAGTCGACCTTGGTGGAGGGCTCGTCCACGTGCAGCGTGCGCGGCAGGACACCCTCACGCATCGCCATCACCATCTTGATCACACCCGCCACACCGGCGGCGGCCTGCGTGTGCCCGATGTTCGACTTGATCGAACCGAGCCACAGCGGAGAATCCTCCGACCGCTCCTGCCCATACGTGTTCAACAGCGCCTGCGCCTCGATCGGGTCACCCAGCGTCGTCCCCGTACCGTGCGCCTCCACCACATCCACATCGGCCGCGGAGAGACGGGCCGCGGAGAGCGCCTGCTCGATCACCCGCTCCTGCGACGGACCGTTCGGCGCCGTCAGACCGTTCGACGCACCGTCCTGGTTCACGGCGGTGCCCCGCACCACCGCGAGCACCTCGTGCCCGTTGCGCCGCGCGTCCGACAACCGCTCCACGACCAGGACGCCCACGCCCTCGGACAGGGCCGTGCCGTCGGCGCCGTCGGCGAAGGACTTGGCGCGGCCGTCGGCGGCGAGATTGCGCTGCCTGCTGAAGTCCACGAACGTGTCGACGGTCGACATCACGGAGACACCGCCCGCCAGGGCCAGCGTGCACTCCCCCTGCCGCAGCGCCTGCGCCGCCAGGTGCAGCGCCACCAGCGAGGAGGAGCAGGCGGTGTCGACGGTGAGCGTCGGGCCCTCAAGGCCCAGCGTGTAGGCGACGCGGCCGGAGGCGACGCTGCCGAGGCTGCCGTTGCCGAGGTAGTCGCGTACGGCCTCGGGCGCGTTGCGCAGGCGGCTGCCGTAGTCGTGGTACATCACGCCGGTGAACACACCGGTGCGGCTGCCGCGTACGGCGTGCGGGTCGATCCCGGCGCGCTCCAGCGCCTCCCAGGACGCCTCCAGGAGCAGCCGCTGCTGCGGGTCCATGGCGAGCGCCTCGCGCGGGCCGATCCCGAAGAAGTCGCCGTCGAACTCGGCGGCGTCGTAGAGGAATCCGCCCTCGCGGGTGTACGTGTGGCCGGCCTTGCCCGGCTCCGGGTCGTAGAGGGCCGCCAGGTCCCAGCCGCGGTCGGCGGGGAAGGCGTCGATGCCGTCGCGGCCCTCGGCGAGGAGGGTCCACAGCTCCTCGGGCGAGGTGACGCCGCCGGGGTAGCGGCAGGACATGGCGACGATGGCGACCGGCTCGTCCTGGCCCGCGACGGGGGCGTCGACGACGGGCGCGTCGGGCGCGTCCGGGCCGACGAGCTCACGCTTCAGGTGACCGACCAGCGCGTTGGCGTCGGGGTAGTCGAAGACGAGGGTGGCGGGCAGGCGCAGGTCGACCGCGTTGCCGAGGCGGTTGCGCAGCTCCACGGCGGTCAGCGAGTCGAAGCCGGCCTCGCGGAAGGCGCGGCGCGGGTCGAGGACCATGTCGGCGCCGTGGCCGAGCACGGCGGCGACGTGGGTGCGCACCAGCTCCATGAGGGCCGCGTCGCGTTCGGCGGGGGCGAGGGCGGCGAGGCGGTCGGCGAAGGAGGTGGATCCGGTGGCCGTGGCCGCCGTCCTGCGGGCGGGCGCGGGCACCAGGGCGCGCAGCAGGTGCGGTACGTCGGCGGCGCGGCGGAGTACGGCCAGGTCCAGGCCGACGGGCAGCAGGAGCGGCTCGTCGGCGCCGAGTGCGGCGTCGAGCAGCGCGAGGCCCTCGTCGGTGGGGATCGGGCGGACGCCGGAGCGGGCCATGCGGGCCACGTCGGCGTCGTCGAGGTGGGCGGTCAGGCCGGTGCGCTGCTCCCAGAAGCCCCAGGCCAGGGAGAGGGCGGGCAGACCGAGGGCGGCGCGGTGCGCGGCGAGGCCGTCGAGGAAGGCGTTGGCGGCGGCATAGCCGGACTGGCCCGCGCCGTCGAGGGTGCCGGCGGCCGAGGAGAACAGCACGAACGCCGTGAGGCCGAGGTCCTTGGTGAGCTCGTGCAGGTGCCAGGCCGCGTCGGCCTTGGGCCGCAGCACGGCGTCGAGGCGGTCGGCGGTGAGGCCGGTGACGAGGCCGTCGTCGAGGACGCCCGCCAGGTGGACGACGCCGGTCAGCGGGCGGGACAGGCCGTCGATGAGCGCGGCGAGGCCGTCGCGGTCGGCGGCGTCGCAGCGGACGACGGTGACGTCCGCGTCGAGGTCGGCGAAGTCGTCGTCGACGGTGCCGCCGCGGCTGGCCAGGACGAGGTGGCGTACGCCGTGTGCGGTGGCCAGGTGGCGGGCGACGAGGCGGCCGAGCACGCCGGTGCCGCCGGTGAGGAGCACGGTTCCTTCGGGGTCGAAGGCGGGTGCGGCGTCGTGCGGGGTGGCGGCGCGGGCCAGGCGCGGGACGTGCACGGTGGCGGCGCGCAGTGCGAGTTGGGGCTCGGCGGTGGCCGCGGCGACGGCGACGGCCGACGCGACCGTGTCGGTGTCCGCGTCGGTGCCCGTGGCGGTGTCGACGAGGACGAACCGGTCGGGGTTCTCGGCCTGCGCGGCGCGCACCAGGCCCCAGACGGCGGCGCCCGCCAGGTCGCGTACGCCCTCGTCGTCCACGGCAATGGCGCCGTCGGTGAGCACCAGGAGGCGGGCGGAGGCCGTGCGGTCGTCGGCGAGCCAGGCGCGCAGCGCGTCGAGCACGCGGCCGGCGGCGTCCCGGGTGTCGCCGAGGGGATCGGTGGTCCCGGCGACGGGCAGCACCACCCAGTCGGGCACGGTCTCCAGGCCGGAGACGCCCCGCTCGTCCAGGACGGCGAAGTCGACGCCGGGCCGCTCCGGGACGGGCAGCGCGGCCCAGTCCAGGCGGTACAGGTCGTCGGCGCGGACGGGTGCCGTGAGGGCGGCCGGGTCGACGGGCCGGGAGACGAGCCCCTCGACGGCGGCGACGGGCGCGCCGGTCGGGTCGGCGAGGTGCAGGGTCAGGGTGTCGCCGCCGGTCAGCCGTACGCGAAGGGCGGTGGCCCCGGCGGCGTACAGCGAGACGCCGTTCCAGACGAAGGGCAGCCGGGCCCCGTCCTGGTCGGCCGAGGTGAGGCCGTCGGCGTGCAGGGCGGCGTCGAAGAGCGCGGGGTGCAGCGCGAACGTGTCGGCGTCCGCGGGCAGTTCGACCTCGGCGAACGTCTCGTCGCCGCGGCGCCAGGCGGCCCGCAGGCCCTGGAAGGCGGGGCCGTACGCGTAGCCGAGGGCGGCGAGGCGTTCGTAGGCGTCGTCGACGGGCAGGGCGGTGGCGCCGGCGGGCGGCCAGGCGGCGAGGTCGAAGCCGGGCGGCGCGGTCTGCGGGGCGAGGAGGCCCTCGGCGTGCAGGGTCCAGGCGCCGTCGGCCGCATCCTCGGCCTGGGAGTGGAGGGTGAGCGCGCGGTGCCCGCTGTCGTCGGCCGCCGCGACGTGCAACTGGAGGCGGACGGCGGCGCGTTCGGGCAGCACCAGCGGTGCCCGCAGGGTGAGTTCGGCGACGTGCCCGCAGCCCAGGTCGTGTCCCGCGCCGAGCGCGAGCTCCACGAAGGCGGTGCCGGGCAGCAGCACGGCGTCGCCCACCGCGTGGTCGGCGACCCACGGCGCGGTGGCGGCGCTCAGGCGGCCGGTGAACAGCGTGCCGCCGTCGGCGACCGCGACGGCCGCGCCGAGCAGCGGGTGGCCGGTGGCGGAGAGCCCGGCGGCGGTGACGTCGCCGGTGGCCGGGGAGCGGCCGAGCCAGTAGCGCTCCCGCTGGAAGGGGTAGGTCGGCAACTCGGCGACCCGGACCGGGAGTTCGGCGAACACCGGCGACCAGTCGACCGGCAGGCCCGCCACGAACGCCTCGCCCAGGGAGGCGAGGACGCGCTCGGGGCCGCCGTCGTCGCGGCGCAGCGAGCCGAGGCCGGTGACGTCGGCGCCCGCGGCGTCGGCGGTCTCCTCGATGCTGTGCAGGAGCACGGGGTGCGGGCTGCACTCGACGAACACGCCGTAGCCGGCGTCCAGGAGGGTGCGGGTGGTGGGCGCGAAGAGGACGCTCTGGCGCAGGTTGGTGTACCAGTACGTGGCGTCCAGGCCCGCGGTGTCGTACGCGCCGCCGGTGACGGTGGAGTAGAACGGCACCTCGGCGGTGCGCGCCTCGATGCCCGCGAGGTCGGCGAGGAGGCGTTCGCGGATCGACTCGACGTGCGCGCCGTGCGAGGCGTAGTCGACGGGCAGGCGCTTGGCGCGGTGGCCGTCGGCCACGATCGCGTCGCGCAGCTCGTCCAGGGCGTCGGCGTCGCCGGACAGGACGACCGAGGCGGTGCCGTTGACGGCGGCCACCGAGACACGGTTCTCGTACGCGGCGATCAGCTCGCGCACCCGGGCCTCGGGCAGCGCCACGGACATCATGCCGCCGCGGCGGCCCGACAGGTCCTCGGCGATGGCGCGGCTGCGCAGGGCGACCACGCGGGCGCCGTCGGCCAGGGACAGTGCGCCCGCGACGCAGGCGGCGGCGATCTCGCCCTGGGAGTGCCCGATGACGGCGGCGGGCCGCACGCCGTGGGAGCGCCACACCTCGGCGAGCGACACCATGATCGCCCACAGGACGGGCTGCACGACGTCCACGCGCTCCAGCGGCTCGCGGGCGCGGACCGTCTCCAGGAGGTCCCAGTCGGTGAAGGGGGCGAGGGCGGCGGCGCAGTCGGCCATGGCGGCGGCGAACACCGGTGTGGTGTCGAGGAGTTCGGCGGCCATGCCGGCCCACTGGGAGCCCTGGCCGGGGAAGACGAACGCGATGCGGGACTCCCCCGCCCGCGCGCCGCGCACCACGTTCGGCGCGGCGGCGCCCTCGGCGAGGGCCGTGAGGCCCGCGGTGAGGGCGGGCAGGTCGGCGCCGGTGACGACGGCCCGCTCGTCGAGGGTGGCCGTGGTGGTGGCGAGCGCGTAGGCGACGTCGGGGACGGGGTCGGTGGTGGCGGTGACGTGGTCGAGCAGCTGGCGGGCGCGGGCGGCCAGGCCCCGCTCGCCCTTGCCGGAGAGCACCAGGGGCAGCGGCGCGGCGAAGTCCGGCGCGGCGTCGCGGGGTTCGGGCTCGGGGGCGGCCTCCACGATGACGTGGGCGTTGGTGCCGCTGATCCCGAACGACGACACGGCGGCGCGGCGCGGCTCTTCGGCGGCGGGCCAGTCGCGGGCCTCGCCGAGCAGCTCCACGGCGCCGGACTCCCAGTCGACCTGGGAGGTGGGCCGGTCGGCGTGCAGGGTCTTGGGGAGCCTGCCGTGGCGCATCGCCATGACCATCTTGATGACGCCGGCGACGCCCGCGGCGGCCTGCGTGTGGCCGATGTTGGACTTGATCGAGCCGAGCCAGAGCGGTTCGGCGCGGCCCTGGCCGTAGGTGTTCAGGAGGGCCTGCGCCTCGATGGGGTCGCCGAGCGGCGTGCCGGTGCCGTGCGCCTCCACGGCGTGCACCTGGGCGGCGTCCAGGCGGGCGTTGGCCAGCGCGGCGCGGATGACGCGCTGCTGGGAGGGGCCGTTGGGCGCGGTCAGACCGTTGGAGGCGCCGTCCTGGTTGGTGGCGGTGCCGCGGACCAGGCCGAGGACGCGGTGGCCGTGGCGGCGGGCGTCGGAGAGGCGCTCCAGGAGGAGCATGCCGACGCCCTCGCCCCAGCCGGTGCCGTCGGCGCCCTCGGCGAAGGACTTGCAGCGCCCGTCGAGGGCCAGGCCGCGCTGGCGGGAGAAGTCGACGAAGGTGTCGGGCGTCGACATCACGGTGACGCCGCCCGCGAGGGCGAGCGTGCACTCTCCGGTGCGCAGCGCCTGCACGGCCAGGTGCAGGGCGACCAGCGAGGATGAGCAGGCGGTGTCGACGGTGACGGCGGGCCCCTCCAGGCCGAGGGTGTAGGAGACGCGGCCGGAGGCGACGCTGCCGAGGTTGCCGTTGCCGAGGTAGCCCTCGACGCCTTCGGGTACCTCGGTGAGCCAGCTGCCGTAGTCGTGGTACATCACGCCCGCGTAGATGCCGGTGCGGCTGCCGCGCAGGCTGTGCGGGTCGATGCCGGCCCGCTCGAACGCCTCCCAGGACGTCTCCAGGAGGAGGCGCTGCTGGGGGTCCATGGCGATGGCCTCGCGCGGGCTGATGCCGAAGAAGCCGGGGTCGAACCGCGGCGCGTCGTAGAGGAATCCGCCCTCGCGCACATGGGTCTTGCCCGGCGCGTCGGGGTCGGGGTCGTACAACGCGTCGCCGTCCCAGTCGCGGTCGCCGGGGAAGTCCCCGACGGCGTCGACGCCCTGGTCGACGAGGTCCCACAGCTGCTCGGGCGTGCTGACGCCGCCCGGGTAGCGGCAGGCCATCGCGACGATGGCGACGGGTTCCTGGGCCGCCTCGGTGATCTCGGCGTTCCGCCGGCGCAGCCGTTCGTTCTCGATCAACGACTCGCGCAGCGCCTCGACGATCTGCTCGACGGATGTATCCACGGTCGGTGTCGCTCCCTGATTGCTCGGCGGCGCCGGGGTGTCGCGGCGCGGGGTCACGGGGCGGTGCTGTTGTCGAGCGCCGCGCGCACGAGGTCGGCGACGTCCATGGACTTGATGTCCGCGGCGCTGTCGGCCTCGCGCGGTGTCGCCGGGCCCGTCGGGGCGGCCGGCTCGGACAGCTTCAGGAGGCTGTCGAGGAGCCCGGCCTCCCGGATGCGGGCGACGGGGATGGCGGCGAGCAGGTCGCGCACCTCGGCGTCGTCGGCCGCCCCGGCCGCGGGGGCCTCGGGGGCGGCGGGCCGGACCCGGTCGAGCAGGTGTCCGGCGAGTGCCACGGGGGTGGCGTAGTCGAAGATGAGGGTCGAGGGGAGCCGCAGTCCGACGGCGGCGCTGAGCCGGTTGCGCAGCTCCACGGCGGCGAGGGAGTCGAAGCCCAGTTCCGTGAAGGCGCGCCGCGGTTCGACGGCGGCGGCCCCGGCGTGCCCGAGGACGGCGGCGACCTCGGTGCGGACCAGGTCGAGCGCGGTGTGCTCGTGGTCGGCGGCGGGCAGCTCGGCCAGCCGCTCGGCGAGGGTCCGCGCGCGGTCGGTGTGCGCGGCGCGGGCGGTGATCCCGGCGAGGGCGCGCAGCACGGCGGGCACGTCGTCGCCGCGGCGGCGCAGCACGGCCGTGTCCAGGCCCACGGGGACGAGGGCGGGCAGGCCGGTGGCGACGGCGGCGTCGAACAGGTCGAGGCCCTCGTCGGGGTCGAGCGCGCCGATGCCGGAGCGCTCGATGCGCCGCAGGTCCGCCTCGTCGAGCCGGCCGCCCATGCCGCCCGCGCCGGCCCACAGCCCCCAGGCGAGCGAGGTGGCGGGCAGGCCGAGGGAGGCGCGGTGGACGGCGAGCGCGTCGAGGAAGACGTTCGCGGCGGCGTAGTTGCCCTGCCCGGAGCCGTCGAGGGTGCCGGCGGCCGAGGAGAACAGCACGAAGTGCCGCAGGTCCCGGTCGCGGGTCAGCTCGTGCAGGTGCCAGGCGGCGTCCGCCTTGGGGCGCAGCACGGTCTCGATCCCCTCGGCGGTGAGCGCGCCGACGGTGGCGTCGGCGAGGACGCCCGCGGTGTGCACCACGCTGTCGACGGGGTGCCGGTCGAGGAGTGCGGCGAGGGCGTCCCGGTCACCGGCGTCGCAGGCGACGAGGTCGGCGTGGGCGCCGAGCGCGGCCAGTTCGTCGCGCAGGGAGTCGGCGCCGGGCGCGTCGGGGCCGCGGCGGCCGGCGAGGACGAGGCGGGTGACGCCGTGCCGGCCGGCGAGGTGGCGGGCCACGAGGGCGCCGAGTCCGCCGGTGCCGCCGGTGATCAGGACGGTGCCCCAGTCGGCGGCGCCGGGCTCGCCCGTGGCCTCGGCCCTGGCCAGCCGGGGCGCGCACGCCCGGCCGTCGCGCCAGACCACCTCGGGCTCCCCCGCGTCGAGGGCGGCGGCCAGCGCGGCGCGGTCGGGCAGCGCGCCCTCCGGGGCGGCGAGCACGATCCGGCCCGGGTCCTCGGCCTGCGCGGCGCGCACGAGGCCGCGTACGGGGGCGTCGGCGAGGGTGTCGCCGGTGAGGACCAGGAGCACCGCGTCGGCGTGGCGTTCGTCGGCCAGCCAGCGCTGGACCGGCTCCAGGACGGCGTGCAGGGCGGTGCGGACGGCGCCCGGCACCCCGTCGCCGTCGGCCTTCGGGGCCCGCACCGGCAGGACGACCACGTCGGGCACGGTGTCGCCGAGCGCGGCGAGGTCGGCGTACGCGGGGCAGCCGAGGCCGAGGTCGTCGTCGCCGAGGACCGCCCAGGTGCGGCGGTCGGGCCGCGCGGCGGACTCGGGCAGCGGTACGGCCTCGACGGCGTACAGCGAGCGCTGCTGCCGGGCGAGTCCGCCGGGGGTGACGGTGCGGCTCACGAACGACCCGACGGTGGCGAGGGGTTCGCCCTCGGCGTCGGCGAGGTCGATGCGGGTGCCGTCGGCGCCGGGGGTGACGCGGACGCGGGCGGTGAGGGATCCCTGGGCGTGCAGGGTGACGCCGGTCCAGGCGAAGGGCAGGGCCACGCCTTCGGTCCCGTCCTCGGCTCCGTCGCCGTCGCCGTCTCCGTCTCCGTCTCCGTCTCCGTCTCCGTCTCCGTCGAGGAGCGTCGTGACGTGCAGGGCCGAGTCCAGGAGCGCGGGGTGCAGGCCGTGGCGGGCGGCGTCCTGCCGTGCGTCGGCGGGCAGTTCGAGCTCGGCGTACACGGTGTCACCGCGCCGCCAGGCGGCCCGCACGCCGCGGAAGACGGGGCCGTAGTCATAGCCCTCGGTGTGCATGCGCGGGTAGAGGCCGGTGACGTCGACGGGGGCGGCGCCGGGCGGGGGCCAGGTGCCCAGCGGATCCGGGGCGTGTTCGGCGGTGTCGGCCAGGTTGCCGGTGGCGTGGCGCGTCCACTCCTCGTCGGCGGGCGCGCCGGCGGGGCGCGAGTGGATCTCGACGGTGCCGTCGGGGCGTGCGGCGACCTGGAGGTGTACGGCGGTGTCCGCGGGCAGCACGAGCGGTGCCTGGAGCGTCAGTTCGTCCAGGACGGGCAGCCCGACCAGGCCGCCGGCGTGCAGGGCGAGGTCGACGAGCGCGGTGCCCGGCAGGAGCACCGTGCCGAGCACGGCGTGTTCGGCGAGGACCGGGTGGGTGGCGGTGGAGATCCGGCCGGTGAGCAGGACGCCGTCGCCGCCCGCGAGTTCGACGCGCGCGCTGACCAGGGGGTGGTCCACGGGCGTGAGTCCATGGCCGGTGGCGTCCCCCTTGGCGGCGGGCACGTCCAGCCAGAAGTGGCGGTGGTGGAAGGCATACGTCGGCAGTTCGACGCGGCGGCCCGCGTACCCCTCGTACAGAGCGGCCCAGTCGACGTCGGCTCCCCGGGTGTGGACGGCGGCCACGGCGGCGAGCAGTCCGGGCACCTGGGGGGTGTCCTTGCGGGCGGTGGGCACGAAGGCGATGCCGTCGGGGGCGGCGGTGTCGTCGACGCAGTCCGGGCCCATGGCGCTGAGGACGGCCGCCGGGCCGAGCTCCAGGAAGGTGTCGATGCCGAGGCCGGCGAGGGCGCCGACCGCGTCGGCGAAGCGCACGGGCTCGCGCACGTGCCGTACCCAGTAGTCGGCGGTGGTCAGTCGGCCGGGCTCCGCGGGGGCGCCGGTGAGGGTGGAGACGATCGGGATGTCCGGTTCGGCGGCGGTGAGTCCGGCCATGATCTGCCGGAACTCGTCCAGCATCGGTTCCATGCGGGGCGAGTGGAAGGCGTGGGAGACGCGCAGGCGCCGCGTGGTGGTGAAGCGTTCGGCGAGCGCGGTGACGGCGTCCTCGTCGCCGGAGACGACGACGGAGCGGGGGCCGTTGACGGCGGCGACGGCGGCGCGCGCGTCGAGCAGCGGCGCCACCTCGTCCTCCGTCGCCTGCACGGAGATCATCGCGCCGCCCTCGGGCAGCGCCTGCATGAGTCGGCCGCGCGCGGCGACGGCGGTGACGGCGTCCGCCAGCGACCACACGCCGGCGACGTGCGCGGCGGCGAACTCGCCGATCGAGTGGCCCGCGAGCCGGTCGGGCCGCAGGCCCAGGGACTCCAGGAGCCGGTAGAGCGCGACCTGCGTGGTGAACAGGGCGGCCTGGGTGTACGCGGTCTGCTCCAGCGTCCGCGCGTCGTCGCCGAAGACGACCTCGGCCAGCGGGCGCGGCAGGTGCTCGGCGAAGAGCGCGGCCACCGCGTCGAAGTGCTCGGCGTACACCGGGAACGCGTCGTACCACTCCCGTCCCATGCCGGGCCGCTGGGCGCCCTGCCCGGAGAACAGGAAGGCCAGACCGCCTTCGGTGACGGAGCCGGTGACGAGCAGGCCGGGCGCCGTGCCGCCGTGGGCCAGCGCGTCGAGGCCCGCCGCGGCCTCGTCGGCGTCCGCGGCGACGACGACGGCGCGGTGCGGGTGGGTGCCGCGCGTCGTGGCGAGCGCGCGGCCGAGGTCGGCGGGCGCGGTGCCGGACAGCTCCCGGAGCCGGGCGGCCTGGCCGGGCAGCGCCTCGGGCGCACGGGCGGAGAGCGGCAGCGCGAGCACGGGCGGGGCGGTGGCGGGGTCGGGCTCGGCCGCCTCGGGTGCGGTGAACTCCTCGATGATGACGTGGGCGTTGGTGCCGCTGATGCCGAACGAGGAGACGCCCGCGCGGCGGGGCCGGTCCAGTTCCTGCCACGGGCGGGAGGCGGTGAGCAGTTCCACCGCGCCGGCCGTCCAGTCGACCTGGCCGGAGGGCGCGTCGACGTGCAGGGTGCGCGGCAGGGTGGCGTGCCGCATCGCCATGACCATCTTGATGATGCCCGCGACACCCGCGGCGGCCTGCGTGTGGCCGATGTTGGACTTGATGGAGCCGAGCCACAGCGGGCGGTCCTCGGGCCGGTCCTGGCCGTAGGTGGCGAGCAGCGCCTGGGCCTCGATGGGGTCGCCGAGGGTGGTGCCGGTGCCGTGCGCCTCGACGGCGTCGACGTCGGCGGTGGTCAGCCCGGCTCCGGCCAGCGCGGCGCGGATGACGCGCTGCTGGGAGGGGCCGTTGGGCGCGGTCAGGCCGTTGGAGGCGCCGTCGGAGTTGACGGCGGAGCCGCGCACCAGGGCGAGCACGTGGTGGCCGTTGCGGCGGGCGTCGGAGAGCCGTTCGACGACGAGCATGCCGACGCCCTCGCCCCAGCCGGTGCCGTCGGCCGCGTCGGCGAACGACTTGCATCGGCCGTCGGCGGCCAGGCCGCGCTGCCGGGCGAAGTCCACGAAGGTGTCGGGCGTGGACATCACGGTGACGCCGCCGACCAGCGCGAGTTCGCACTCGCCCTGCCGCAGCGCCTGCGCCGCCAGGTGGAGGGTGACCAGCGAGGAGGAGCAGGCGGTGTCGACGGTGACGGCGGGCCCCTCCAGGCCGAGGGCGTAGGCGACGCGCCCGGAGACGACGCTGCCGAGGCTGCCGTTGCCGAGGTAGGCGGCGACGTCCTCGGGCACCTCGGTCAGCCAGGTGCCGTAGTCGTGGTACATCACTCCGGCGAAGACGCCGGTGCGGGAGCCGCGCAGGGCAGCCGGGTCGATGGCGGCGCGCTCCAGGGCCTCCCAGGACACCTCCAGGAGCAGGCGCTGCTGGGGGTCCATGGCGACGGCCTCGCGCGGGCTGATCCCGAAGAAGTCGGCGTCGAACTGCGCCGCGTCGTAGAGGAAGGCGCCCTCGCGGGTGTACGTACGCCCCGGCGTGCCCGGCTCCGGGTCGTAGAGCGCCTCGGTGTCCCAGCCGCGGTCGGCGGGGAAGTCGGAGACGCCGTCGACGCCGTCGGCGACCAGGCGCCACAGGTCCTCGGGCGAGCCGACGCCGCCGGGGTAGCGGCAGCTCATGCCGACGATCGCGATCGGGTCGTCGTCGGCCGCGGCGCGGGGCGCGGCGGTGACGGCGGCCGGCTGCCGCTCGGCGCCGAAGAGGGTGGCGCGGATGTGGTCGGCGAGGGCCTGGGAGGTCGGGTAGTCGAAGACGAGGGTGGCGGGCAGCTGGAGTCCGGTGGCGGTGCCCAGCCGGTTGCGCAGTTCGACGGCGGCCAGCGAGTCGAAGCCGAGCTCGGTGAACGCGCGCGTCGGGTCGATGGCGGACGCCCCGTCGTGCCGCAGCACGGCGGCCACTTCGGTGCGCACCAACTCCACGAGCGCGCGGCCGCGTTCGGCGGCGGGGAGCGCGGCGAGCGCCCCGCCCGCGCCATCGCCCGCGGCGGCCGGGGCGGCGGCACGCCGGGCGACGGGCCGGACGACGGCGCCGAGCAGCGGCGGTATGCCGTCGGGGCGGCGGCGCACGGCGGCGGCGTCGATCTCGACGGGGACGACACGGGGCGCGCCGGAGCGTACGGCCGCGTCGAACAGTTCCAGGGAGCGGGCGGCGGTGAGACCGGGCAGGCCGTAGCCGGCGATGCGGTCGAGGGTGGCGTCGTCGAGGGCGGCGCCCATGCCGGTGTCGGTGGCCCACAGGCCCCAGGCGAGGGCGGTGGCGGGCAGGCCGAGGGAGACGCGGTGTTCGGCGAGGGCGTCCAGATAGGCGTTGGCGGCGGCGTAGTTGCCCTGGCCCGCGCCGTCCAGGACGGCGGCGAGCGAGGAGAACAGCACGAAGTGGCGCAGGTCCCGGTCGCGGGTCAGCTCGTGCAGGTGCCAGGCGCCGTCGGCCTTGGCGTGGAACACCTCGTCGACCATGGCGTCGGTGAGGCCGTCGACGATGCCGTCGCGCACGGTGCCCGCCGTGTGGACGACGGAGTCGACGGGGTGCTCGGCGAGGAGCCCGGCCAGCGCCTCGCGGTCGCCGACGTCGCAGGCGGCGACGGTCACCTCGGCGCCGAGGCCGGTGAGTTCCGCGGCGAGTTCGGGGGCGTGGCCGCCGCGGCTCACGAGGAGCAGGCGGCGTACGCCGTGCTCGCGCACGAGGTGACGGGCGAGGAGGCCGCCCAGGCCGCCGGTGCCGCCGGTGACGAGGACGGTGCCCCAGTCGGTGGCGGCGGGGGCCGGCGCGGCGGGCAGCGCGGTCAGCCGGGGCGCGGTCAACTGACCTTCGATGAGCGCCACTTCGGGTTCGCCGGTGGCGAGTACGGTGCGCAGTTCGGCGTCGCCGGGGAGCGCGTCGTGGGTCACCAGGACGTAGCGGCCGGGGTTCTCGGCCTGCGCGGCGCGGACCAGGCCGCGCACGGCGGCGTGGCCGGGGCTGTCGGGCGAGGTGACGACGGCGAGGCGCACGGCGGCGGCCCGTTCGTCGCGCTGCCATTCCCGCAGCAGGGCGAGCACCTGTGAGGTGGCCGCGCGCGCCTCGGCTGCCGAGGCGCCGGGGAGGGCGGGCACGCGGTGCACGGCGACGTCCGGGGCCGCGCCCTCGGGCAGGGTGTCGGGGCCGCCGTCGAGGACGGCGATCCGCAGCGGCGCCGTGGTGGCCGGGCGCGGGACGGGCGGCCAGCTCACGGCGTACAGGACGTCGTTGTCCGGTATGGGCAGGGAGGTGAGGCCGCCGATGTCGGCGACCGGGGCTCCGGTGGCGTCGGCGAGGTGCAGGGCGATGGTGGTGGCGCCGGTCCGGGAGATCTTCACGCGGACGGCCGCGGCGCCGGTGGCGTGCAGGGTGACGCCGGTCCAGGCGAAGGGCAGCAGCACGTCGCCGCCCGGCTCCGCGTCGAGGTCGGCGGCGTGCAGCGCGGCGTCCAGGAGCGCGGGGTGCAGGCCGAACCCGGTGGCGTCGGCTGACGCCGGTTCGGGCAGGGCCACTTCGGCGTACACGTCGTCGCCGTGCCGCCAGGCGGCGCGCAGCCCCTGGAAGGCGGGGCCGTAGCCGTAGCCCTGGTCGGCGAGGCCGGTGTAGACGCCGGTGACGTCGAGCGGCTCGGCGTCCCGGGGCGGCCAGACGGTGAGGTCGGGCGCGGGGGCGGCGGCGGCGGCGAGGGTGCCGGTGGCGTGGCGGGTCCAGGGGGCGGCGTCGTCGCCGTCGGGGCGGGAGTGCACCGTGACGGCACGGCGGCCCGTGGCGTCGGGCTCCGCGACGGCGACCTGGACGGCCGCGCCGCCGTCGGCGCCGAGCACCAGGGGCGCGCCGAGGGTCAGTTCCTCCAGGGTGCCGGCGCCGACGTGGTCCCCCGCGCGCAGGGCGAGTTCGACGAAGGCGGTGCCGGGGAACAGGACGCGGCCGGAGATGACGTGGTCGGCGAGCCACGGGTGGGTGCGGGTCGAGACGCGTCCGGTGAGGACGACGCCCTCGGCGCCGACCGCGACGACGGCACCCAGCAGCGGGTGTCCGGCGGGGAGTTGCCCGAGGTCCGCGGCGTCGGTGGCGGCGCCCTGCGCGAGCCAGAACCTGCGGCGCTGGAAGGGGTAGGTCGGCAGCGGTACGTGCCGGGCCCCGCGCCCCTGGAAGTGGCGCTCCCAGTCGACCGGGACACCGCGGGTGTGGGCGCCGGCGAGCGCGGAGAGCGCCTCGTGGACCTCGGACCGGTCGCGGCGCAGCACCGGCAGGAAGGACGTGCCGGGGGTGTCCGTGCAGTCGGCGGCCATCGCGGAGAGCACGGCGTCGGGGCCGATCTCCAGGAACGTACGGACTCCGGCGTCGGCGAGATGGCGCACGGCGTCGCGGAAGCGGACCTGTGCGCGCACGTGCTCGACCCAGTACTCGGGGTCGCTCATCTCGGTGGTGACGAGCGCGCCGGTGACGGTGGAGACCACCGGCAGGGTGGGCTCGGCGTAGTCGAGGACGTGGGCGATGCGGCGGAACTCGGCCAGCATCGGCTCCATGAGCGGCGAGTGGAAGGCGTGGCTGACGCGCAGGCGCTTGGTGTCGTGGCCGCGCGCGGCGAGCTCGTCGGCGATGCGCAGCACGTCGCCCTCGTCGCCGGAGACGACCACGGAGGCGGGTCCGTTGACGGCGGCGATGCCGGTGCGCGCGGTGAGCAGCGGCGCCACCTCGTCCTCGGCGGCGCGCACGGAGACCATGGCGCCGCCCTCGGGCAGCTGCTGCATGAGGCGGCCGCGCGCGGTGACGAGGATCGCGGCGTCCTCCAGGGTGAGGATCCCGGCGACGTGCGCGGCGGCTATCTCGCCGATGGAGTGCCCCGCGAGGTGGTCGGGGGTCAGGCCCCAGCTCTCCAGGAGGCGGTAGAGGGCCACTTCGAGGGCGAACAGGGCGGGCTGCGCGTACTCGGTGCGGTGCAGCAGCTCGGCCTCGTCCGTGCCGGGCCCGGCGAACAGGACCTCGTACAGCGGGAGTTCGAGGTGCAGGTCCAGATAGCCGCAGACGGTGTCGAGCGCGTCGGCGAACACCGGCTCGGTGACGGCCAGTTCGCGCCCCATGGCGGTGCGCTGGCTGCCCTGGCCGGTGAAGAGGAAGCCGAGCGTGCCCTCCCCCGCGGTCGCTCCGGAGGAGGCGCCGGAGGCCAGGGCGGTGAGCGCCTCGCGCAGCTCCTCGCGGTCACCGGCGACGAGGACGGCCCGGTCGGCGAGCGCCGCGCGCGTGGTGGCCAGGGAGTACGCGAGGTCGAGGGGCTCGGCCGCGTCCACCAGGGGCAGCAGGTCGGCGGCCCGGGCGCGCAGGGCGGCGGGGCCGCGTGCGGAGAGGGGGAAGGCGAGCAGCGCGGGCGCGGAGCGGTCCGCCGCTTCGCCGCTCTCCGTCTCCCCTTCGGGCGACGGCAGTTCCAGCAGGACGTGCGCGTTCGTGCCGCTGACGCCGAACGACGACACGCCCGCGCGGCGCGGCGCGCCCGTCTCGGGCCACGGCCTGGTCTCGGTGACGAGCTCGACGGCGCCGGACGCCCAGTCCACGTGCGGGCTCGGCGCGTCCACGTGCAGGGTCCTCGGCACCTGTCCGTGCTCCATGGCGAGGATCATCTTGATCACGCCGGCGACGCCCGCGGCGGCCTGGGTGTGGCCCAGGTTGGACTTGACCGAGCCGAGCAGCAGCGGCGCGTCGGGCGCGCGGCCCTGGCCGTACGTGGCGAGCAGCGCGGTCGCCTCGATGGGGTCGCCGAGCCGGGTGCCGGTGCCGTGTCCGTCGACCACGTCGACGTCGGCGGCGGTCAGCCCGGCGTCGGCCAGCGCCCGGCGGATCAGGCGCTGCTGTGCGGAGCCGCTGGGCGCGGTGAGGCCGTTGCTGGCGCCGTCCTGGTTGATGGCGGAGCCGCGGACGACGGCGAGGACCCGGTGGCCGTTGCGCCGGGCGTCGGAAAGCCGTTCGAGGACCAGGACGCCGACGCCCTCGGCGAAGCCGGTGCCGTCGGCGTCCGCGGAGAACGCCTTGCAGCGGCCGTCGGGGGCCAGGCCCCGCTGGCGGCTGAAGGCGGTGAACACACCGGGTCCGCCCAGCACGGCGACGCCGCCCGCGAGCGCGAGCGACGACTCGCCCTGGCGCAGCGAGCGGCAGGCCAGGTGCACGGCGACCAGCGACGCGGAGCACGCGGTGTCGACGGTGACCGCGGGGCCCTCGGCGCCCAGGACGTAGGCGACGCGGCCGGAGATGACGCTGGAGGCGTTGCCGGTCAGGAGGTGGGCGTCGAGCCCGTCGGGCGCCTCGTGCAGGCGCGGCCCGTACTCCTGGATCTCGGCGCCGAAGAACATGCCGGCCGCGGTGCCGCGCAGCGCGGCCGGGTCGATCCCGGCGTCCTCCAGGGCCTGCCAGGAGGTCTCCAGGACGAGGCGCTGCTGGGGGTCCATGGCCAGCGCCTCGCGCGGGCTGATCCCGAAGAAGTCGGCGTCGAACTCGGTCGCGGTGTCGAGGAAGCCGCCGGAGCGGACATAGGCGCTGCCCGCCACCTCCGGGTCCTCGTCGAACAGCGAGCCGAGGTCCCAGCCGCGGTCGTCGGGGAAGCCGGTGAGCACCTCACCGCCCTCGGACAGAAGCCGCCACAGGTCGGCGGGCGAGCCGACGCCGCCCGGGAAGCGGCAGCCGATCCCGACGACGGCGACCGGCTCGTCGGCGGGGCCCTCGGGCGGTGGCGCGGCGCTCTCGTCGTCCGTGGTCCCGAGGGCCTCGGCGAGCAGCAGTTCGGCCATGGCGTCGACCGTGGGGCAGTTGTAGGCGACGGTGACGGGCAGGTCGAGGCCGGTCCGTTCGGTCAGGCGCCGGTGCAGGTCGACCGCGGCGAGCGAGTCGAGGCCCAGGTCGGTGAACGGCAGGGTGGTGTCCACCGTGCCGGCGGTGTCAGGACGGGCCGCCTCGATCGTCTCGACGACGACGGCGCGCACCAGGCCGGTGACGAACCTGCGGTGCTGGGACGGTGCTGTGGCGGCCAGCCGCCGTGCCAGCTCTGAGTCGGAACCGGACCCGTTCATGCACGCATCTCCACTTTCCACCGACGCCTTTTTCCTCACCGTAGTGACGGCCCCGAAAAGGCCCCACCCTTACGGACCCCTAGGCCCTTTTCCCTTTAGCCGGACACCGCTCCGGGTGTGGTTTCCGGGTCGAACGAACGGCGAATGTAGGACAGTGACGCGATCAGTTCCCCGGACGTGATGGCGTGCGAGGACCGGGCGTCGGCGATACCGGCCAGCGGCATCCTCCCGATGTCGGCCCAGCGCAGCCTGCCGTCCTCGTCGATGTAACTCCTGCTGAGTCCCGCGTTGTCCGGATGCAGGCAGTAGGGAACGTCGAGATATCCCAGGGCGAAGGCCGAAAGCAGCGCCTTGCCGAGGTCGTCGTCCATCTCCAGGACCGCGTTGACCAGTGCGGACGCCTCCGCGTACGTCTGGGACGCGGTGCCGGGCAGCGGGGCGCGCTCGGTGCGTGCGGCCACCGCGGCCGCGTATTCGAGGGCGTCCACGTTTTCCTGGACGGTCGGAATGCGCCGGGATTCGGCGACGGTTTTCACGATGAGCCGTTCCGAGCCGCTCGCGACGGCGAGTTCGGCGGCTTGGCCGAGCAGCCGGTAGGCACCTTGCGGGGTCTCGGGATACAGCCCCATGTAGGCGTAGACGACCACATGCCATTCCGCGTCCGGCAGGAGTTCACCGAGCAGACTGCGCAATGCGGCCACGGCTTCCGCGTCCTGTCGCGCATGGGTCTGCTGCGCGTAACTGGCCGAAATGCTGCGGATGCCGTGCCGGTAGAAGAACAGCGCCTCCAGGGCGCTGACGGCCACCAGCAGGCTCGGCGGACAGAGCTGGCCGAGCACGCAGCCGCCGAAGGTCTCCAGGTGCGGTTCGGCGCCGGTCTCCCGCAGTGCGGCCAGGAGCGCGCAGGACTCGGCCCAGTTGGCGACCGACTCGCGCAGCGGTACGCGGCCGTAGGGCAGGCAGTACGAGACGGGACCGCCCTCGGACGCGTCGAGGCCGACCGTCATCAGGGCGCGGAAGATGTCCTGCGGGGCGGCCGAGCCGTGCCGGACCTGCACCGGGAAGCCGGGCCCCCGGATGCCGTCGAGCACCTGGTGGGTGGTGGCCCTGTCGTGGCTGACGATGGGGTAGCCGTTGAGCGACACCCCTTCCAGGAGGGCCAGTTCGGCCGACTCCAGGTCCCCGACGCGGGTGTAGCTGTCGAGGGTGAGGGTGCCCACCGTCGTGGCGGCGGCGTCGCGGGTGGCGAGCAGGCCCGCGCGCATGCGGGCCGGCTCGCTCATGCCCATCCGGGGCTGGACCACCAGGTGCCCGGCGTCGTGAGCCCGGCGGACGAATCCGCCGAACCCGTCTCCGGTCACACCAGGGCCCGCTGCGGCAGTCCGTCGAGCATCCGCAGGAAGGCCGCGACGCCCTCGGCGCTGTCGTCGAACACCTCGTCGTAGCCGGCGGCGCGCAGGGCGGCCAGGTCGTCGGCGCTGCGGGCGCCCGCGATGCCGAGCTTGCCGCCGATCACGGCGGGCACGTCGGCGAGTTCGGCGCGCTCGCGCAGCCGGGTGATGGTGCGCATGCCGTCCTGGTAGCCGTGGCCGTTGACGCTGCTGACCACGACGAGGGCGGGCCGGTGCGCGAGGGCCTCGGAGATCAGCAGCTCCTCGGGCACGCAGGGGCCGAGGTTGACGACGCGGTGGCCGTGCTCCTCCAGGAGGAGCTGCAGGAAGACCAGGTTCCAGGTGTGGGAGTCGGAGATGCCGCCGGCGACGATGACGGGGGCGTCGTCGGAGCCGTCGCGTGCGGAGCCGAAGGGGGCGGTGGGCAGAGTCATCACAGGGCCTGTCCGTGCTCGTAGGTGCGGAGGTGTTCGATGCGGGACACCGACACCAGTTCCTCGCCGCGCACCACGACTTCCGCGGGCGCGGGTCTGCCGAGGAACATCAGGAGGCTGGCGGTGGGTCCGTAGGAGCCGGCGTTCGGGACGGTCAGGACGTCGCCCGGTGCGAGGTCGGGCAGGGCGACGTCACGACCGAGCAGGTCGCCGGGGGTGCACAGCGGGCCGACGAGGGTGGCGGGCACGGCGCCCGTGTCCGCGCGCGACTCGTCGGGCTCGACGGAGACCGGCAGGATGCGGCCGAGCCCGGACATGCCGCCGAAGGTGTTGATCCCGGCGTCCAGGATGAGGAAGCGCCGGCCGCGGCTCTCCTTGACGTTGACGATGCCGGCGAGCAGCGTGCCGCTGTCGGCGACGAGGTAGCGGCCGGACTCGCAGGCGATGCGGGGCCCGCCCTCGCGCCAGCCGGGGAAGTGCTCGTCGAGCGCGTCCGACAGCGCCTCGCGCAGCGTGCCGTAGACCGGCCGCTCGCCCCGCACCGCGTAGGGCGCGGCGAACCCGCCGCCGATGTCGACGAAGCGGAACGGCACGCCCAGCAGCGTCTGGAGTTCGGCCGCGGTGGCGATGGTGTGCCGGAACTCGGCGATCAGGCTCGCCTCGTCCTTGGCGTTGCTGAGCGGGAAGAAGTGCAGGCCCGCGACGGCGGTGCCGGGCACGTCGCGCAGTTCGGCGGCGAGCGCGGGCAGGGTCTCGCTGTCGAAGCCGAACTGCGAGGGCACGCCGGTCATCCGGATGCTGGTGGCGGCGGCGCCGGTGGCGTTGTTGACCCGCAGCAGGCAGTCGGCGGTGACGCCGAGCCGTACGGCGATCTCGCCGACGCGCCGCAGGTCGCCGAGCGACTCGACGGAGAACAGCCGTACGCCCTCGGCGAGCGCCTCGGTCAGCTCCTCCTCGGTCTTGCCGGGGCCGGTGTAGAGGATGTCGGCGCCGGCGAAGCCCGCCTGGAGCACGGCGGCGAGTTCTCCGGTGGAGCTGATCTCCGCCCGGCACTTCCGCCCGTCGCCGGCGCGCATCTCGCGCAGGATCTCCGGGTGCGGGTTGGCCTTGGCGGCGTAGAACAGCTCGACCTCCTCGGGCAGCGCGGCGAACAGGTCGCTCCGCGCGGCCGCGACCCGGTCGAGGTCGTACACGTACGCGGGGGTTCCGAAGCGCTTGGCGAGCTCGGCGGTGCCGGTCACAGCGGGGTTCCTTCCAGGAGGCGGGCGAGCTCCTTGCGGTCGTGCTTGCCGTGCAGGGTCAGCGGCAGCTCGTCGACGACGCGGGCGACCGCGGGCACCTTGGCGGGCTCCAGGCGCAGGGAGAGTTCGCGCAGCAGGACGTGCGGGTCGATCTCGCCCTCGACGAAGACGGCGAGGGGGCGGTCGTCGGCGGGCGCGAGGGCGGCGGCGGCCCGGATGCCGGGGACGTCGGTGGCGGCGGCCTCGATCTCGGTGGTGCTCATGCGCACGCCCTTGTGCTTGAACATGTCGTCGCGGCGGCCCTCGTAGTAGAGGAAGCCGTCCTCGTCGGTGTGGCCGAAGTCACCGGTGTGCAGCCGCAGTCCGCCGTCCGGGGCGGGGCGGAAGGCGCGGGCCGTCTGCTCGGGGGCACGCCAGTAGCCGGGCATGACGTGCGGGCCCTCGACGACGATCTCGCCGGTCTGTCCCGGCTCCAGTTCGCGGCCCTCGTCGTCGACGGCGAAGGCGCGGGTGCCGGGCAGCGGGCGGCCGACCGAGGTGGGCTTGGCGTCCTGGTACCGCGGCGGCAGCACGGAGATGCGCTTGCACTCGGTCTGCCCGAACTGGATGACGACCTCGGAGCCGGGGAACGCGGTGCGCAGCCCGTCGGCGGTGGTCTTCGGCAGGGCGGCGCCGGTGTTGGTGAACATCCGCACCCGCGACTCCTGCCGCGGTTCGCGCTCGGCGAGCGCGCAGATCATGGTGGCGAGCGACGGCACGATGGGCACGACGGTGGCGCCGGTCTCGCGGATGCGCCGCAGCAGCACGAGGTCGGACTCGCCGTCGGCGAGGACGAGTTCGCTGCGCCCGATGGCGGTCATCAGGACCTTGTAGAGGCCGTAGTCCCAGGAGATGGGGAACCGGCAGAACACCACGTCGTCGGGGCGGTAGCCGAGTTCGAGGTCGATCGCCTCGGAGGCGAAGACCATTCGTCCGTGCGGGCACACGACCGCCTTGGGGGCCGCGGTGGAGCCGGAGGTGTAGACGAGGACGGCGATGTCGTCGGGGGTGACCCGGGCGCCGCCGGAGCGGGCCTCCTTCTCGCGCAGCGCCTCGATGTCCCGCCACACCTCGCCCAGCGGGAGAACCGGCGCCGCCTCGCTCAGGGCGGCGATCCGGTCCACGGCGCCGTCGTCGGCGACGACCAGGACGGGCTCGGCGTTGGCGATGACCGCGCGCAGGTGGAAGTCCTTCATGCCGGTGTTGACGGGCACGAGGACGGCGCCGCGGCGGGCGGTGCCGTAGACCAGCGCGACCAGCTCGCGGGTGCTGGGCACCTGGACGAGGACCCGGTCGCCGTGGCCGACGCCCCGGGACTCCAGCCAGGCGTCGACGGCGTGGCTGTGGGCGGCCAGTTCGCGGTAGGTCCACCGGCCGGTGCCGTCGCTGACGGCGGCCGCGTCGGGGGCGGCGGCGGTGGCCTCGTCGAGCAGGGCGTGCACGGTGACGTCCGTGCGCGCGGCCTGCCGTCGAGGGGTCTCGGTGCGGGCTTCTGTTGTCCGTTGACGGTTCACTGCGCCCCGTTCTGCCTTTCGTCCGTGGTCCCGCGTCCGGCGGGAGCGGCGGTGCCCTGAGCCATGGCCGCCGCGGCGCGGGCGGCCAGCTGCCTGCGGTCCGTCTTGCGGTTGGGGTTCAGGGGGAATGCGTCGAGGTGGTGGTAGGCCCGGGGCACGACCGCGGCCGGCAGGACCTGCCGCAGGTGGCGGGCGAGCCGGACGGGCGGCACGGGTTCGCCGGTGTGGAAGACGGCCAGCTCGACCGTGCCGTCCACGGGGACCGCGACGGCCACGGCGTCCTGGACGCCCGCGCAGTCGCGTACGGCGGCCTCGACCTCGGCGAGTTCGAGGCGCACGCCGTGCACCTGGACCTGCGCGTCGGTGCGCCCCAGGTACAGCCAGCCGCCGTCGTCGTCGGCGCGGCGGACCCGGTCCCCGGTGCGGTAGAAGCGGTGGCCGTCGTGCTCCAGGAACCGTCCGGCGTCGTCGGCGGGGTCGAGGTAGCCGGGCGTCAGCTGCGGCCCGGCCACGCACAGTTCGCCCTCGTCGGCGTCGCTCGGGGCGCCCGAGTCGTCGAGGAGCAGCACCTCGTGGCCCTCGTGGACGGCGCCGATGGGCACCATGTCGTTGAGGTGACGCACCGGCGACCAGCGGTGGGCCGTGACGGTGATGGTGAGCTCGGTGGGGCCGTACAGGTTCTCCAGCGCCGAGGCGGGCGCCGCGGCGGCCCAGTCCTCGGCGTCCCGGCAGCCGAGCGCCTCCCCGGCGAAGAAGCTCCAGCGCAGCGACGGCAGCGCGCCCGGGGTCAGGCCGCCCATGCGACGGATCAGGGTGATCGCGCTGGGCGTGGAGAACCACACGGTCAGACCGTGCTCGGCGGCGAACTCCGGCATGCGGCGGTAGGCCTGCGGCGGGGGCGGCACGAGGGTCGCGCCGGCGCCCCAGGCGCAGAACAGGTCGAACATCCCGCAGTCGAAGTTCAGGTCGAAGGTCTGCGAGAAGACGTCGTCGGGGCCGAAGTCGTAGCGCCGGTCGAGGAGCCCGAAATAGTGCGCGGTGTTGGCGTGGGTGACCGGCACGCCCTTGGGCCGGCCGGTCGAGCCCGAGGTGAACAGGACGTACGCAATGTCCGTGGGACGTACGGGCATGGGCGCCTTCAGCGCGCTGTCCGGGTCCACGGGCAGCGCGGGCATCGGCCCGTCGCCCGCCGGGCTCAGTGTGGGCAGCCGCAGGCCGTCCTCGTGCAGGGCGGCCAGCGCCGGCTGTGCCTCGTCGGCGGCGAGCAGCACGTCGACGCCCGCCGCCTCGATCATCTGGCGGGTGCGGACCGCGGGGAACGCGGGCTGCAGCGGTACGACGGTCAGGCCGCTGTAGAGGGCGGCCAGGAGCGCGGCGTACGCCGTGGGGCCCTTCCCGACCGGCACGCCCACGGTGTGCCGGCCGTCCGGCAGCCCGGCCAGCAGGGAGCCGGCCAGCGTCAGGGCGCGTTCGTGCAGTTCGCGGTAGGTCGGGCTCGCGCCGTCGGCGCGCAGCGCGGGCCGGTCCGGGGACAGGGCGAGGCCGCGCAGGAAGCGTCCGGACAGCGTGCCGTCCATGGTGGGGTCCACGGTGGCGTCTCCGGCTAGCTCGCGGAGGGCTGGAGCATGCTCTCCACGGTCGCCCACAGGACACCGGCGCTGCGGAAGGTGTCCATGGTCAGCGCGCCGTCGAGGAAGCGTATGCCGTAGGTCTCCTCCAGGGTGCCGAGCAGTTGCACGGTGGCCAGCGAGTCCAGGCCGAGGTCGCGCAGTTCGGCGTCGGGGGTCAGCGGCTCCTGCGGCGGCAGGAAGGGCAGGAAGGTGCGCACGGCCTGTTCGAACTGGTCGTCCCACATGATGTTGCCTCCATCGGGTCAGGTACGGGGAGTTGGTCAGGCGGCGCGGATGGGCCGCCGGGGTGCCATGGCCAGCCGCGGGTGCGCGGCGACGACCTCGAAGTTGCGGGTCGTGCAGGGAACCCGGCCGAACAGGCTGTCGGGTCCCGCGACGCAGACCCGTCGTACGCCGAGGTCCTTCAGGGAAGCGGTGACGCTCGGCCAGTCCAGGGGTTTGACGAAGCTGTCGAGGAGCATGGTGCGCAGTTCCTCGCCGGTGCGCAGGAGCGCGCCGTCCTGGTCGGCGACGACGGCGGGCGTCGGGTCGGCGAAGGTGAAGGCGGACAGCACCTCGCGCTCGGCCTTGGCGCGCAGCGGCCCGAACGCGGCGGCGTGCATGGGCGGGCGCATCGTGTACAGCGGCAGTCCGCCGACGGCGCGCAGCCGCTTCTCCATCCACTCCACGCGGTGTTCGGCGAGGGAGATCATCGCGAAGTCCTCGTCGACGTAGCAGGAGATCTCGTGCCACTCCCCCAGGTCGTCGAGTTCGGCGCGGATCTCGTCGAGCCGCTCCTTGGGGGTGCGGACGAAGGACAGCGTCACGATGTCGCGGTGCTCGTGGGCGAAGTAGTCGTCCAGGCAGCGGGCGATGCCCACGGTCAGGCGGATCGCGTCGGGCAGGGAGAGGGCGCCGGAGTAGGCGACGGCGGCCTTCTCGCCGAAGCTGGGTCCGGTCACCACGTCGGGTTCGACGCCGAGGCGGTCCCTGGCCCAGTACGCGCTGGCGAGGCAGTTGACGAAGAAGGCGACCTGTGCGGCCTCGGAGTAGTCGCCGTCGGCCTGCCGGAAGGCGTCGACGAGGGAGTAGCCGAGGGTCTCGTCGGCGACGGCGACCAGGTCCCGGGCATGCCGCTCGGCGACCATGAACCGGCCGACGTCGGCGAAGGAGTTGGGGCCCATCCCCGGGAAGACGAGAGCGGTGTCGTAGGCCATGGCGGGTTCCGTGTGTCCCTTCACAGGCTCTTCAGGAAGTCGGTGAGCACCTCGCGGAACCGCTCCGGCTCCTCCAGGTGCGGCAGGTGGCTCGACTCCTCGAAGATCTCCCAACGGGCTCCGCGGATCCGGTCCTTGTAGGGCCGCACGACGGTCTCGGTGGCCTCGTCGTGGCGGCCGCTGACGATCAGCGTCGGGGTCTCGATCGCGTCGAGTTCGTCGACGATCGACCAGTCCTTGAGCGTGCCGATGACGTGGAACTCCGTCGGCCCGTTCATCGTGTAGTAGACGGTCGGGTCGTTGTAGATCTCCATGAAGGACGACAGGAAGTCGCGCGGCCAGGGCTGGACCCGGCAGACGTGGCGGTCGTAGAAGACGCGCATGGCCGCCAGGTACTCCTGCGTCTCGTAGGTGCCGGCCGCCTCGTGCCGCCGCAGCGTCTCCTGGACGCCGGGCGGCAGGTCGGCGCGCAGCCGCGCCATCTCCTGGAGCCAGATCGGGTACGAGGCGGGCGCGTTGGCGACGACGAGGCCGCGCAGCCCCGGCGGGCGCCCCATGGCGTGCCGGGCGCAGAGGGGACCGCCCCAGGACTGGCCGTAGAGGACGTAGTCGTCGGCGATGCCCAACTTCCGTACGAGGTTGTCGAGTTCCTTCTCGAACAGCTCGACGGTCCAGAAGTCGGCGCCCTTGTCGGGCAGATGGGTCGAGCCGCCGTTGCCGAGCTGGTCGTAGTGGACGACGGGCCAGCCGTCCTCGGCGAGGCGGGCCAGCGGCAGCAGGTAGTCGTGCGTGCTGCCGGGCCCGCCGTGCACGGCGACGACCGCGGGCCGGCCCGCGCCGAGTTCTCCGGTGACGCGGTACCAGGTCCGGTACGGCCCGAACGGGACGGTGCCCTTCGCACTGGGCTGCGGGGACACAGTGATCACCTCATTCGGCGCGTGACGCGGTGACGGAAAGCGATGCGGGATGTGTGCCGCGTGATGCGGAATCCGTGATCGAAGCTAATCGGCGGCGCGTCGCCGCTGGACCCCTAGCCGCCCCTAGGGGGATGTCGCCCACGTCACGGCCGGTGCGGCGGGGGCGTGGCGGCCGGGCGGAACCAGGGGCCGCTAGGGGTGTGGCGCGCGGTGCGCGGGTGCTTAGCGTGCGAGAGGCCGACAGCGCCGCTTGACCGCCGGCTCCGGGCATCCGTCTCGGGGGCCGACGTGCTCCTGTTACCCGATGCGAGAGGGCATCATGACTGCTCCTGCCGATCCGGCCCACGAGGCCGAGCTCCCCGACTTCCCGATGCGGCGCGCCTGCCCCTTCACTCCGCCCGAGTCGTACGGCCGGATGCGCGAGGACGAGCCGGTCGCGAAGGCCAGACTGAAGGTCAACGGCAAGCCCACCTGGCTGGTCACCCGGCACGAGCACTACAAGAAGGTGCTCGGTGACGCGCGGGTGAGCGCGAACCTGAAGCTGCCCGGCTATCCGCTGCAGGTGCCGGTGCCCGAGGAGATGCTCCAGGCGGTGCCGCTGACCTTCCTGTCCATGGACCCGCCGGACCACACGGTCCAGCGCCGCATGCTGGCCCCGGAGTTCGGGCTGCGCCGGATGCGGGCGCTGCGCGAGCGCGTGCAGGAGATCGTGGACCAGCAGATCGACGAGATGGTCGCCAAGGGGAACGAGAGCCCGGTGGACCTGGTGACGAGCCTGGCGCTGCCGGTCCCCTCGCTGGTGATCTGCGAACTGCTCGGGGTGCCCTACGAGGACCACCCCCGGTTCGAGGAGTGGGCGTGGGCGATCATGAACCACGACATCAGCGACGAGGACCGCGGCATCGCGCACTACGAACTCGACAAGTACGTCGACGGCCTGGTCACCGCCAAGGAGAACGAGCCGGGCGACGACATGATCAGCCGGCTCATCGAGTTCAACCGCGCCGAGCCGGCCGTCGAGCACTCCGACATCGTCAGCATGGCCCGGCTCATGCTGGTCACGGGCCACGAGACGACCGCCAACATGATCGCGCTCGGCACTCTGGCGCTCCTGGAACACCCCGACCAGCTGGCCGCCGTCCGCGCGGAGCCGGAGCTGATGCCGGGCGCCGTCGAGGAGTTGCTGCGGTTCTTCTCCATCTCCGACGCGGGCACCGCGCGCGTCGCCCTGGAGGACATCGAGCTCGGCGGCGTCACCATCCGCGCGGGCGAGGGCATCCTGCCGCTCAACAACGCCGCCAACCACGACGAGAGCGTCTTCCCCGACGCGGACCGGCTCGACCTGCGGCGCGAGGCGCGCAGCCATGTGGCCTTCGGCTACGGCGTCCACCAGTGCATCGGGCAGAACCTGGCCCGCCTCGAACTGGACGTCGTCTACTCGACCCTGTTCCGCAGGCTGCCGACGCTGCGCCTGGCCGCCCCGGTCGAGTCGCTGCGCTTCAAGGACGACGCGATCGTCTACGGCCTGTACGAACTGCCCGTCACCTGGTGACGGCCCCCTCCCTCCCGCAGCGCACCCTCCGCCGCGCCCCGAAAACGTGAGAGGCACCATGAGCCAGTCCGCCGAAGAGGCAACCGGATCGTCCGGTACGCCGCCGTACCCGCAGTTCCCCGAGCGCCGCACCTGTCCGTTCAGCGAGCCGGAGCGGTACGCCGAGCTCCGCGCGAAGGAGCCGGTCTCGCGCGCCTCCCTGAAGGTGAACGGCAAGCCGACCTGGCTGATCACCCTGCACGAGGACGTCAAGCAGGTGCTCGGCGACCCGCGCGTCAGCTCCAACCTCAAGCTCCCGGGCTATCCGCACCAGTTCCACATTCCGGAGGAGATGCTGGCGCAGGTCCGCCTGATGCTGCTCTCCATGGACCCGCCGGACCACACGGCCCAACGCCGCATGCTCATCCCCGAGTTCACGGCCCGCCGGGTCAAGGAGATGCGCCCGCGCATCCAGGAGATCGTGGACGAGCACATCGACGCGATGCTCGCCAAGGGCGGCCCGGTGGACCTGGTGACGGCGCTCGCGCTGCCGTTGCCGTCCCTGGTGATCTGCGAACTGCTCGGCGTGCCCTACGAGGACCACGCGCAGTTCGAGGAGTGGTCCGCGGCGATGATGAACCACGATCTGAGCCCGCAGGAGTACGGGGCCGCGGTCCAGGCCCTCGACGTCTACCTCGACAAGCTCGTCACCGACAAGGAGAACGCGCCGGGCGACGACCTGATCAGCCGGTTCATCGAGAAGAACCGCGAGGAGCAGATCGCCGACCACGTCGACGTGGTGACCATGGCGCGGCTGATGCTGGTCGGCGGCCACGAGACCACCGCCAACATGATCGCGCTGGGTGTCCTCGCGCTCCTGGAGCACCCCGAGCAGCGCGCGGCCGTCCAGGAGGACCCGGAGCTGCTGCCGCACGCCATCGAGGAGCTGCTGCGCACGTTCTCCATCTCCGACTCGGGCACGGCGCGCGTGGCCGTGGCGGACCTGGAGGTGGGCGGCACCACCATCCGCGCGGGCGAGGGCATCCTCGCGCTGAACAACGCCGCCAACCACGACGAGAGCGTCTTCCCCGACCCGGGAACCCTCGACATCCGCCGCAAGGAGGCGCGCAGCCACCTCGCCTTCGGCTACGGCATCCACCAGTGCATCGGCGCGAATCTCGCGCGGGCGGAACTGGAGATCGTGTACGGCACGCTGCTGCGCCGCATCCCCGGGCTGCGGCTCGCCGCATCCGTGGACGAGCTGCGCTTCAAGGACGACGCCATGGTCTACGGCGTCTACGAACTGCCCGTCACCTGGTGACGGCCGAGCCGACGGGACGTCCCGCCATGCAGATCAGTACCGACACCGACAAGTGCATCGGCGCGGGCCAGTGCCTGATGCTCGCGCCCGACGTCTTCGACCAGGGGGACGACGGCATCGTCATCCTGCTGGAGAAGTCGCCGGCCGACGAGTTCCACAAGGATGTGCGCGAGGCGGCCTCGCTGTGCCCCTCGCGCTCGATCCGCCTGGAGGAATGAGGCAGCGAGGAACGAGGACGCGAGGAGCGGCCCACCGTCTCATGGGGCGGCCGCTCCCCTGCCTCAACGGCCTTCGCCGCGCCCGCCGTCCCCGCCCCGTTCGCCTCGTTCGCCTCGTTCGCCGAAGGCACCGTCCGTGGCGAAGGCGAGGGCGGCGAAACGCTCGCCCATGAGGCGGTGGGTCGCGGCGTCCGGGTGGAGCGCGTCCGGCAGCGGCAGACCGGCGGAGTCCGCCTCGCCGTAGAGGTCGCGGCCGTCGAGGTGGTGCAGGTGCGGGTCGTCGGCCTGCCGCTGCTTCACGACGCGGGCCAGCTCGTCCCTGATGACGTTGAGCGTCAGCTTCCCCGCGGCGCGCTCGGCGGGGTCGCCCGTCGCCTTGAACCGCACCGTCCCGGCCAGGAACGCCTCGATGTCCATGGCGCACGGCCCGGGGGTGTCCTCGTGGATGGGGCACAGGATGGGCGAGACGACCAGCAGCGGCGCGGTGGGGTGTCCCTCGCGGATGGTGTCGAGGAACCCGTGCACCGCCGGCGCGAAGGCCCGCACCCGCATCAGGTCGGCGTTGACGACATTGATGCCGATCTTGACACTGATCAGGTCGGCGGGGGCGTCCCGGATGGCGCGGGCCGTGAACGGGTCGAGCAGGGCGCTCCCGCCGAGACCCAGGTTGATCAGCTCCACGCCGCCGAGCGACGCGGCGCGGGCGGGCCAGGTCGCGGTGGGGCTCGCGGCGTCGGAACCATGGCTGATCGAACTGCCGTGGTGCAGCCAGACCCTGCGGCCCGCGTCCACCGCGGGCTCGACGGGGGCGTCGGTGCGCAGCGCGACCAGCTCGGTGGCCTCGTTGTGCGGCAGCCAGATCTCGACGTCCTTCAGGGTGTCGGCCAGCCCGTCGAAGCGGACGGTGCCGGGCTCTCCGGCCGTCTGCTCGAAGGTCCCCTGCGCCATGTCGATGGTCAGGGTGTTGCCGCCGGCCGCGGTCGCCTGCCCGGCGAGGCGGCCGTCGACGAGGAGGTCGTACACGCCGTCGGGGCGCGGCGGGGCGCCGACGTAGACGCGCTTGGTGGGCAGCGTGTCCAGTTCGACGACGGTGGCACGGGTACGGAACGCCAGCCGCACGCCGGACGGCTGGGCCTCGGCCATGGCGAGCTGCGGATCGTTGTTCTGCGTACGGGCACGCTCGGGCAGCCGGTGCGGCAGCAGCCCGCGCGCGGTGCGCTCCACGTCGAGGGCACCGCGCAGGAGGTCGACGGTAAGAGGCGTGTCGGTCAATGGGTGTTCGGTGCTCATGAGTTCAACCTGTCGAAAAGCGGTGGGGAAGGTGTCGGCCCCGCAAGGGGCGCGGGGAGCTGCGCGCTCAGGCACAGCGGACCCGCGGACGAGGAACGGACCCGGCAGCGCGGCGAGGTCAGACGGACGGCGCGGCGGGCCAGTTCCTCAGCAGAGCGTCCAACGCGTCGATGACCCGCGCCCACGTCTCCCCCGAGTCCGGCGCACTGTGGCTGAAGCCGCCGGCCAGCTCCAGGTCGACATAGCCGTGGAAGACGCTGCCGAGCAGGCGTACCGCGTGGGTCTGGTCCGGCTCCGTCAGGTCGTAGCCGCGCAGGATGGCCCGCGTCATCTCGGCGTGCCGCCCGCCCGCGCTGGCGGCGGCGGCCTCGGGGGTGAGCCGGAGCCGCGTCGCGGCGTAGCGACCCGGGTGCTCCTGGGCGTAGTCGCGGTAGACGTTCGCCAGCGCGGCGAGCGCGTCCTTGCCCGCGCGCCCGGCCAGCGCGTCGGCGCCCCGGTCGGCGAGCTCGGCCAGGGCCAGCAGGGCGATGCCGGTCTTGAGGTCCTGGGAGTTCTTCACGTGCGAGTACAGGCTCGCGACCTTGACGTCGAACTGCCGGGCGAGCGCCGAGACCGTGACCTGGTCGAAGCCGACCTCGTCGGCCAGCTCGGCTCCCGCCCGGACCACGCGTTCCGTGGTCAGCCCCGCGCGCACCATGACGTACCCCTCTCTTGACTGAACCGATTATGCATTTGCCTAATACCTTTAGGCAAATCGGCATGTCATGAAGGGAGGGAAGGGGAGCGCGCCCCGACCACGGGCGCGCTCGCGCCGGGGCCGCACTCGGGCGGGGGGGGACGTACTCAGGCCACGGAACAGACCAGCGCGTCGTCCCGCACGTCCGCGACGATCGTGTCGCCCGGATTCGCCTCACCGCTCAGCAGCAGGCTCGCGATCCGGTTGTCCAGCTCGGACTGGATGGTGCGGCGCAGCGGCCGCGCCCCGAACTCGGGCTGGTGGCCGTGGGCGACGAGCAGCTTCTTCGCCGCCTCCGTCACCTCCAGCGTCATCCCCTGCGCCGCGACACGCCGCTTGCTGCCGTCGAGGAGCAGGTCGACGATCTGCCCCAGGTCCTCCACGGTCAGGCCGTGGAAGACGACCGTCTCGTCGATGCGGTTGAGGAACTCGGGCGGGAAGCGGCCCTGCAGGTCCCCCATGAGGTCGGCCTTGATCTCGGAGACGTCGCCGTGGTGGGCGAGGATGCGCTGGGCCCCGATGTTGGACGTCATGATGACGACGGTGTTGCGGAAGTCGACGGTGCGGCCCTGCGCATCGGTCAGGCGCCCGTCGTCCAGCACCTGGAGCAGGGTGTTGAAGACGTCCGGGTGGGCCTTCTCCACCTCGTCGAAGAGCAGCACGCTGTACGGCTGGCGGCGCACCTTCTCCGTGAGCTGACCCGCCTCCTCGTGCCCGACGTATCCGGGCGGGGCACCGACGAGCCGCGAGACGGTGTGCTTCTCCTGGAACTCGCTCATGTCGAAGCGGACCATCCGGCTCTCGTCGCCGAAGAGCAACTCGGCGAGCGCCTTGGCCAGTTCGGTCTTGCCGACGCCGGTCGGGCCGAGGAAGAGGAAGGAGCCGACCGGCCGGTTCGGGTCGCCCATGCCGGCCCGGTTGCGCCGCACCGCCTCGGCGATCGCGACGACCGCCTCGTCCTGGCCCACCACACGGGAGTGCAGGGCCTCCTCCAGCTTGAGGAGCCTGTCCTTCTCGCTCGCGGTGAGCTGGGCCACCGGGATGCCGGTGCGGCGGGCGACGATCTCGGCGATGTCGTCGGCGGTGACGTCCATGACGCCTTCGCGGCGCTCGGTGACACCGGCGAGTTCGGTCTCGGTCTCGGCGATCTGCCGCTTCAGCTCGGAGGCCCGCTCGAAGTCCTCGCCGGCGACGGCCTGGTCCTTCTCGCGGGTCAGCTTGGCCAGCCGGTCCTCCCGCGAGACGACCTCGGTCGACTTGCCCAGGGACTTGAGGCGGACGCGGGCGCCCGCCTGGTCGACCAGGTCGATGGCCTTGTCCGGCAGGAAGCGGTCGCTGATGTAGCGGTCGGCCAGCTCGGCGGCGGCGACCAGGGCGTCGTCGGAGAAGCGGACCTGGTGGTGGGCCTCGTAGGAGTCCCGCAGTCCCTCCAGGATCTGGACGGTCTCCTCGACGCTCGGCTCGGGCACCATGACCGGCTGGAAGCGCCGCTCCAGGGCGGCGTCCTTCTCGATGTACTTGCGGTACTCGTCGATGGTGGTCGCCCCCACCACGTGCAGCTCACCGCGCGCGAGCGCCGGTTTGAGCATGTTGCCCGCGTCCTTCGCGCCCTCGCCGGACGCCCCCGCGCCCACCACCGTGTGCAGTTCGTCGATGAACAGGATCGTCGAGTCCTCGGCCTGCCGGACCTCGTCGATGACCTTCTTCAGGCGTTCCTCGAACTGCCCCCGGTACTGGGCGCCCGCCACGAGCCCCGACAGGTCGAGGCCGATGACCCGCTTGCCCTCCAGGGGCCCCGGCACCTCGCCCGCGACGATCCGCTGGGCGAGCCCCTCGACGATCGCCGTCTTGCCGACGCCGGGCTCGCCGATGAGGACCGGGTTGTTCTTGGAGCGCCGCGAGAGGATCTCGACGGTCTGCTCGATCTCCTCGGCCCGTCCGACGACCGGGTCGAGCTTCCCGGCCCGCGCCTCCTCGGTCAGGTCGCGCCCGTACTCGTCGAGCGTGGGAGTGTCGCTCGCGCGGTCCGCGGGCGGGCCGTCGGCGCGGGCCGCGCGGTCGGCGGCGCCGCGCAGCCCGCCGACGTCCGTGCCGTAGGCGCCGAGGGTCTTCGCCGCGCCGGAGTCGGGGGTGTCGAGAAGCGCGCCGAGGATGTGCTCCTGGCCGATGTACGAGGTCCCGGCGGCCTGCGAGCGCTCGTACGCCTGGAGCAGCACGCGCTTGGCGGCCGGTGTCATCCGCGGATCGGCGGAGGGCGTCGCGCTCTCGCCGGGCAGGGCCTGCCCGAGCTCCTTGGCCAGCCGGTCGGGCTCGGCCCCCGCCTTCGCCAGCAGCGAGCGCGCGGGCTCGACCTGGGTGGCCGCCCACAGCAGGTGCTCGGTGTCCAGGTCCGTGCTGCCGTCGTCCACGGCGCGGGCCGTGGCCGCCTCGATGAGCTCACGCGCCGAGTCCGTCAGGAGCCGTCCGATCGGCACCCGCTGGACCTGCGGCGGGGAGGAGGCCGGGGACATCCCGAAGAACCGGTCCAGCATCTCGGAGAACGGGTCCGGGCCACCGAAGGACCCGAAGGAGGACATGGTCATCGAAGCCGCCCTGAGGTGGGAGAAGGGGGTGCGGGACGGGCCCCCGACAGCCCCGCCCACTCGTCCTCAGTGGACCAACCGCCCCCGCACCGCGCAATGCGGTCCCGGGGCGTCAAGGCGCCGATCGGGTGACGTCCGCGCCCCGGGCCTCCGGCCGCTACGACTCGTCCTGGCCAAGCCGCTTCTCGAACCAGTGGTGGGCGTACGGCTCGTCGTTGAAGGCCGGGACCTCGGCGAAGCCGCAGGAGCGGTACAGGCCCTGCGCGGCGGCGAGCGCCTTGTTGGTGTCCAGGCGCAGGACGGCGCACCCGTGCCGCCGGGCCCGCTCCTCCAGCTCGGCCAGGAAGCGGCGGCCGAGTCCGAGGCCCCGCGCGGCGGGCGCGACCCACATGCGCTTGATCTCGGCGGGGGCGCCGGGCGGCAGTTTGAGCCCCGCGCAGCCCACGGGCTCGCCGTGCGCCCTGGCGACCAGGAACAGACCGTGCGGCGGGCGCAGTCCTCCGGCGTCGGGCAGCAGGCTCAGCGCGGGGTCGAAGCCGGTGTCGAAGCTCTCCTGGAGTTCGGTGACGTAGGAGCGCAGGCAGTACCGGGCGTCCGGCTGGTCGGGGTCGACGGCGTCCAGGGTGACCGTCGCGGCGGTGAGCAGCCGGTCGACCTCCGCCATGGCGGCGACGAGGCGGGCGCGCTGCGCGGTGTTGAGCGGTTCCAGGAGGGAGCCGGCGAGCGCGTCGCTGCGGTCGTCGAGCAGGGCGCGTTCGGCGCGGCCCGCCCCGGTGAGCCGGACGGTGCGGACCCGCCGGTCCTCGGGGAGTGGTTCCACGGTCACCAGGCCGTCGGCCGCGAGGGCGCGCAGCAGGCGGCTGACGTATCCGGAGTCGAGCCCGAGGCGTTCGCGCAGCCGTCGTACGTCCTGGCCGCGCTCCCCGATCTCCCACAGCAGCCGGGCCTCGCCGACGGGCCGGTCACCGCCCAGGTAGTGGTCGTGGAGCACGCCCACGCGTTCGGTGACGGTGCGGTTGAACCGCCGCACCTGCTCGATCTGTCCCGTGTCCGTCTGCGTCCTTCGATTCATTCTCTGACTCTAGTCAGAGAATCAGTCGGCGGGGCGGCGAACGCGTCATACGGCGCGGCCGGAGCGGGCGCCCCCGCGCGCCGCGCCTCAGGCCCGCAGGAAGGCCAGGACCGCCAGGACCCGCCGGTGGCCCTCGTGGTCCACGGGCAGGTCGAGCTTGGTGAAGATGTTGCCGATGTGCTTGTTGACGGCGGCTTCGCTGATGAACAGGTGCTGCGCGAGGCCCGCGTTGGTGCGGCCCTCGGCGATCAGCGCGAGCACCTCGCGCTCCCGGGGGCTCAGCCGCTCCAGGGGGTCCTGGCGCAGCCGGACCAGCTGGGTGATGACCTCGGGGTCCACCACCGCTCCCCCGGCCGCGACCCGTTCGATCGCGGCCATGAAGTCGGTGACCGCGCTCACCCGCTCCTTGAGCAGGTAGCCGACGCCCGCGCCGCCGCCCGAGTCGAGCAGGCGCAGGGCGTAGGAGCGTTCGACGTACTGGCTGAGGACGAGCACGGGCAGGGCGGGGAACTCCTCGCGCAGCTGGACCGCTGCCCGCAGCCCGTCGTCGCCGAGCGACGGCGGCATGCGTACGTCGGTGACGACGAGGTCCGGCTTGTCGGCGCGTACCGCCTCGACCAGCGCGTCGGCGTCGCCGACGGCCGCCACCACCTCATGGCCGACCCGCTGCAACAGCCCCACCAGGCCCTCGCGCAGCAGAACGGCGTCCTCGGCGACGATCAGGCGAAGCGACACGGAACCTCCACATGCAGCAGGGTGGGACCACCGACCGGGCTGGACACGCGCATCCGGCCGTCGAGCGCCGTGACCCGGTCCGCGAGCCCGGTCACCCCGCTGCCCGCCTCCTGGTCCACCCCGCCGTGACCGTCGTCCGTGATGTCGAGGATCAACAGATCGGCATGGTAACGCCCGCGCACCTGCGCGCTCGTGGCCCCGCTGTGCTTGGCGATGTTCGTCATGGCCTCGTTGATCAGGTAGTACATGGTCGTCTCCACCTTCCTGGGCAGCCGTTCGGGCAGCCGCAGGTCGACCGTCACCGGGATCGGGAACCGGCCCGCGTAGTCCTCGATCGCCGCGACGAGGCCGTGATCGGCGAGGACGGGCGGGTTCAGGCCCCGGATCAGGGAGCGCAACTCCTGGTGGGCGGCGGAAAGCTGGCCCTCCGCCCGGGTGAGCAGCTCGGCCTGCGAGGAGCCCTCCGGGGTCTCCAGACGCAGCATCCCCAGCGTCATCCCCAGGGAGACGAGGCGCTGTTGGGCCCCGTCGTGCAGATCGCGCTCGATGCGCACGCGCTCGGCGTCGAAGGAGTCGAGCAGCCGTGACTGCGAGGCCCGCACCTCGCGCAGCTCCTCGCCGAGCTCCCGGTCGCGCGGGGCGAGGAAGGACCGGGTCATCGCGGCCCGCGCGCCCGCCCACGAGGTCACCGTGTAGGGCGAGGCGAGCAGCACGATCGCGCCGAACACCGCCCAGGGCCAGGTCGTCGCGTCCAGCGAGGCGAAGGTCACGGCGGGGATGCCGAAGGAGAAGCCGAGGACCAGCAGGTCGAGCCACCACAGGGCCGCGGCCGACAGCAGCGCGAACATCAGCTCGCGCCAGGTCACCTGTTCCTTGAGCCGGGTGGCGACCCAGGCGCGCGGACCGGGCTCGTCCGGGGCCCGGTGCGGGTCGGGCAGCCGCTCCAGGTCCACGAGCCGCAGCCGGCGGCGCTCCACCGCGGCGACCACGGTGGCGGCCAGCACCGTGCCGACCAGGGGGGCCACACCGATGAGCACGACCAGCAGCGCGAGGCCGGCGGCCAGGCCCGCGGCGAGGACGAGCACGGCCGCGGCGCCGACCACGACACCGCTGCCCAGATAGGCCAGTGACCGCCAGGGCCAGCCGGAGGTCAGGAAGCTCAAGGGCCGCTGAGCCATGGCCTGCCAGGCGGTGGTGGGACGCATGGGGTCACCGTAGTACGGCCGTTCGGGCGCCGCGGTAGAGCTGCCTCTACTTCTGAAGTAGAGCGGGGATCAGTGCTCCGGCCCCCTCCTGAGCAGTGGAATCGTGCCATGACGACGACACGGCACACCCCGGTGCCCCACTCCCCGCTCTCCGACGGCGACGCGGTCGCACTCCACGGCGTACGCAAGGTCCACGGCACCGACGGACGCCGGGTCACCGCCCTGGACGGCGTATCGCTCGCCTTCCCGCAGGGCACCTTCACCGCCATCATGGGCCCCTCCGGGTCCGGCAAGTCGACCCTGCTGCAGTGCGCGGCCGGGCTCGAGCGGCCGTCCGAGGGCCGGATCGTCCTCGCCGGCGTCGACATCGGCCGGCAGAACGAGCGGCAGCGCACCGAACTCCGCCGCGACCACGTCGGGTTCGTCTTCCAGGCCTTCAACCTGGTCGAGTCCCTGACGGCGGCTCAGAACGTCGAACTGCCCTCCCGGTTCGCCGGCCGCAAGGTCGGCCGCGAGCAGGTCGCGGACGCGCTGGCCGCGGTCGGTCTGGCCGACCGCGCCGGGCACCGCCCCAGCGAGCTCTCCGGCGGGCAGCAGCAGCGCGTCGCCCTCGCCCGCGCCCTGGTCACCCGCCCCGACGTCCTGTTCGCGGACGAGCCCACCGGCGCCCTGGACACCGTCACCTCCCGCGAGGTGCTGCGGATGATGCGGATGCTGGTGGACCAGGAGGGCCAGACCACCCTGATGGTCACGCACGACCCGGTGGCCGCGGCCGTGGCCGACGTCGTGGTCTTCCTCAAGGACGGCCGGACGGCCGACCGCGTCACGCTCGCCCCCGGCTCCGACGGCAACGCCGCCGAGATCGCCGCCCGCATGACCCGCCTGGAGGCATGATGCTGGTCCTCGCGAACGTCCGCGCACGCTGGTCCGGATTCCTCGGCGCCTTCGTCGCCGTCCTGGTCGGCGTGGCCCTGATCACCACGACACTCGTCATCTACGACTCCGCACGGCCCGACGTGCAGGCCCGGTACGCCGGGACCGCCGCCCTCGTCCTGCCGGAGCGGGCCGTCGACACCGACGGCAGCCCCGAGGACCGCGTGCCGTGGAGCAGGGCGGAGGCCGCGCCGCTGCTCGCCGGGCTCGACAAGGTGCCCGGCGTGGCCGGCGCGGTGGCGGACCGGTCCTTCTACGCGCAGGCCGTCAAGGACGGCGGGCCCGTCACCGACGAGGGCGCGCTGGAGTCCGGGCACGGCTGGGGCAGCGCGCGGATGGCGCCCTACCGGCTGGTCGCGGGCCGGGCCCCGAGCCGCGCTGACGAGGTCGTGGTGGACCGCGCCCTCGGCGCGGCCGTCGGCAGCGAACTGACCGTCAACATCACCAAGGGCCGCGAGCGGTTCACCGTCGTCGGCACGGTGGACGGCCCCGGCTACTACTTCAGCGACGCGTTCGCCGCACGGCAGCAGCCCGGGGTACGTGCCATCGCGCTCGTCCCCGACCAGGGCGCCGACACCGGCGCGCTCGTCTCCGCCGCCCGGAGGGTGCTCGGCGACAAGGGCGACGTGGTCTCCGGCGACGGGCGTGCCGAGCTCCAGCCCCAGCACATCGAGCACAAGCGTTTCCTGGGCGTCCAGCTCATCAGCGCCATGGCCGTGCTCAGCCTGTTCACCACGGTGTTCGTGGTCGCCTCCCTGCTGGTCCTGGCCACCGGGATGCGCCGCCGCGAGATCGGCCTGCTGCGCACCATCGGCGCCGCGCCCGCCCAGATCCGCCGCATGATCCTCGGCGAGGCCGCCGTGATCGGCCTGCTCGGCTCGATCGCCGGCTGCGCGGCCGGCGTGGCCGCCACCCCGCTGCTGCGCTCCGTCCTCGACGGCCTGGAGGTCGTCCCGCCCGGCATGAAGGTGACGGTCGCCGCGTGGCCGCTCCTCACCGCGTCCGTGATCGGGATCGGCGTCAGCGTGGCCGGCGCCTGGGCCGCCGCCCGCAAGGCCGCCCGGGTCGCGCCCATCGAGGCGCTGCTCGACACCCGCTCCGTCGGCAAGGGCATGGGGCGCGGCCGTTGGATCGCCGGCCTCGCCGCCCTCGGCCTCGGTGTGCTCCTCGCCGTCGGCACCGCCGTCTCCCACGCCGACGGCCGCATCAACATGGCGATCTTCGCCACGATGACCCTGATCGTCGCGGCGGCCCTGCTGACTCCCGTGTTCATCGGACCCGTCGGCCGGTTCCTGACCGCGCCGTTCCAGCGGGGCGGTTCGGCGGGGCCCGTCCTGATCCGGGCCGAGCTGGTCGCCCACCCCCGCCGCGCCGCCTCCCTGGCGGCCCCGGTGATCGCCGCCGTCGGCTTCGCGGTGCTGCTCAGCGGCATGGTGGAGACCATGCGCGTGGCGTATCCGGCGGGTGAGGCCCTGAAGGTCTCGGGCCAGACGATCGTCACCCCGGACGGCACGCCGGGCAACACCGACGAGGTGGTCGCCGCCAACCCGGTGGGCAAGGCCGCCCTGCCGACCCGCGCCTTCGTGACCGGCGACGCGGCGGAGCAGGCGACCGTCCTGGACGTCCTGGGCAGCCGGGACCCGCGCTGGGACAGGCCGGGCCAGGCCGTGCTCGGCGAGCGCACCGCCGCGGACCTGGGCCTGAGGAAGGGCCAGGACGTGCCGGTACGGTTCGCCGACGGCGCCCGGGTCACCCTGCGCGTCGCCGCGGTCCTGCCCGACGACCCGGCCCGCGGCGACTTCGTGGTCGCCCGTGACCTGGTGCGGGCCCACGACCCGGCCGCGCTCACCGACGACATCTTCGTGCCCCGCGACGCCGAGGCCGGTGACGAGGTCCCCGGCACGGCCCTGCACGACGCCGCCGCGTACGCCCTGGCCGACTACGAGACCGACGCCCGGCTCACCGACAGCCTCGCCGCGATGCTCATCGTGATCGCCGTCGGCTACAGCGTCATCGCGGTCGCCAACAGCATGGCGATGGCCGCCCACGGCAGGCGCCGGGACTTCGAGGTGATGCGGTCCGCGGGCGGCACCGTCCGCAAGCTGCTCCTCTGCTCGGCCGGCGAGACCGCCCTGGTCGTGGCCGTCGGGGCAGCCCTCGGCATCCTCGTGACGCTGCCGCCGCTGGCGGGCATGGCCTCCGGCCTCTCCCAGGCCACGGCGTCCGATGTGAGCCTCCACCTGAACGCCGGCGTCGTGACCGCCGCCGTCCTCGGCACCCTGCTGGCCGCCGTACCGGCCGCGCTCGTGGTCAACGCCAGGACGATGCGGCGACGGGGTGCGTAGCGCGCCCGGCGGTGCCGGGCCCGGGTTCCGGTCAGGACCCGGGCCCGGACCCGCGTCAGGGCAGCACCGTGATGTGGCCCGGCGCGGGCAGGCGCGGCGCCGTGGCCGGCTCGTGGATGTCGGCCAGGGCCATGAACAGCAGGGCCACCGCGAGGGCGCCGGGGTCCGGGACGCCGAGCGCGTGGTCGCCGACGTAGCTGGCCCGGCCGCGCCGGGGCCGCAGGGACGCGGTGCCCAGGGCGCCCCGGATGGCCGCCTGGGCGGCTTCGGTGAGCGGCGCGTCGGCGTCGGGGTTCCCGGCCGCGGCGGCCAGGGACTCGGCGGCGGGCGCGAGCGCGTCGACCAGCGTGCAGTCGCCGGGCACGGCGCCGCCCACCCGGTGGATGGCGGCGTGCCCGGCCTCGGCGGCCCGTGCGAGCGCGTCGGCCGAGGGCGCGGAGCCATCGGCCCGCACGGCGGTGGCGAGCTGCTGGAAGAGGAGCCCGAACAGGGGGCCGCTGGTGCCGCCGACGTCGTTGAGGAACGCCTCCGCGAGGGCGGTCGTCCCGTCCAGGCCGCGCTCGTCGGCCCGCTTCACCGCGCGTCGTACGCCGCCCGCGAGGTTGTCGCCGAAGTCGCCGTCGCCGACGAGCTGGTCGAGCTTGGTGAGGTTGTCGCGGACCTGCGTGACGGTGAGCGCGTAGCGGTCCAGGAGGGTGCGGTCGCCGCTCGAACCCGGCGTGCGGACCGGGGAGTCGGCCGGCTCCTGGGCGGCGGGCGTGGCGGGCTCGGGGGCGAGGGA
>NZ_LIRJ01000020.1:0-22389 GCF_001419745.1 Streptomyces silaceus
GGTCCGCCGCGGTCGACGCGGAGATCCGGCGGTACGAGACCGAACTCGCCCGCGTCCTGGCGGCCACCGGACCACTGACCCCGCCCGCGCCCACCCGGCCCGGAGCCAGGAGGGCCGGGGCGACGTGCGCGGCCTCCGCGTCCCGGTGGCCCGGCGCGGCCCACGACCCCCTGGGCCCCTCGCCCGTCCCGAGTCCGCGCCCCCGGCGCAGGACCGTCACGGCCGTCCTCGCCGCCGCCGTGTCCGTGGGAGTCCTCGGCTCCCTTGGAGCACTGCGGCTCGGTGGCGACGGGGGCGACGCCCGCGCCGGCGACGCGAAGCCCGGGTCGTCGTCCCCGGCCGACGATCCGCGGCTCGGCGTCACGACGGCCGGATACATGGGCAGCCGTACCTTCCCCGTCGACCCGGCCGCCCGCCCCAAGGGCTGGCAGCCGTGGCGGACCAAGCTGGCCGGCCGCCCGTGGGACTGCGCCCTGAACTCCGAGGTCCTGGTCTGCCGCACCGTGTCCGGCGGCCTCGAAGCCGTCGGCGCGGCGGACGGCTCGCCCCGCTGGAAGGAGCCCGCCGCCACCCGCGACAAGCCCGAACGCGCGGCGGGGCAGGGCTCGTCCGTGCCCGGGGACGCCTCGGGACCGGTCCTCTACGGCGACCTCGTGCTCACGTACGAAGGGGGCATGGCGCGGGGGCGTTCCGTCCGTGGCGGCGCGGTGCGCTGGGAACAGCCGCTGCCGAAGGGCACCCGCGTCGGCGACGTGGTCCTCGGGGAGCGCACGGCCTTCTTCACGATCAGGGAGGCCGACGCGACCTCGGTCCACGCCTTCGACGTCACCAGCGGCAGGCCGCTGTGGCAGCGGCCCCTGGCCGGTCACCGGGCGGCCGGGGCCGGTGCGATGGGAGGGGCGGACGAGACCGGCGGAGCGGATGAGGCGGACGAGACCGACGAGGCGGGTGAGGCCGGTGCGGCCGAAGGGGGGCGGTTCGGCGCGCAGGCCTTCGCGCAGGGGCGGGTGATCGCCACCGCGAAGGGCGGCCTCACCGGATTCGACGCGCGCTCCGGGGACCCCGTGCGGTTCACGACGTCCAGCGGCGCCGACTGCCTGCGGGTGCGGGCCTTCGGAGCCGAGGTGCACTGCGGCCTTCGGAAGGGCGGCCTGGTCACCTTGGACGCCAAGAACCTCAGGGCCGTCGACGGCGCGAGCCCCGGCACGACGGCGGGCGGCGGCCCCGGGGCGCAGGAACTGGTCGAAGCGGGGGGCGCGATGTACCGCCTCGGCCCCGACGAGGACGGCACCCGCATCGAACTGCAGCCGCTGGGGGGCGGCGAGGCCGACGCGGAGCCGCGCACCGTCGGCACGTACCGCCCGTACAGCCCGCCGTCCGAGCAGTCGATCATCGGCAAGTACGCGGTCTACGCCGACGACTCCTCCCTCCATACCCTCCCCGTCGGCGGCGGCCCCGGGAAGAAGCACCGTGTCGAGGGCGCCCCGGGCGAACGGAAGGGCGCCGCCGACCCCACCGGCCTCGGCGGCCGGACGTGGCGGCCCCAGATCCTCTCGATCGGCGGCGCGCTCTGGCTCGCGTACGACGACGGCACCGTCATCTCCCTGGAACTGCCCTCCTGAGCGGCCCTTTCGGCTGTGTGGCCCGCGCCACGCGGATGCGCGGGAACCGGCCGCCCCGTCCGTCCGACTCCTGAAGCGGCGCGGTCCGTTCGGGGCGCGTCCTGGCACGACGCGACCGGGGAACGGTGATGACTGAGGACTCACGGCGGCGACGATTCCTGCCGCCGCCCGCGCTCTGCGGATTCCTGGTGCTGCTGGTGCTGGTCTTCGCGGTGTCGTACGCCGTGGGGAAGGCCGTCGGCCCCGTCGCACCCGGCATGCGGGAGAGCGTCACGGACTCCGGCGGGAGCAAAGGCGACGGCGACGGTGACGGCGGTCATGGCGACGGCGGTGGCATGGACGGCATGCACGGGAGCGGGCACTGATGGGCGCCGGAGCACTGGTCACCACCGACCTCGCCGTCACCGGCATGACCTGCGCGGCCTGCGTCAAGCGCGTCGAGAAACGGCTCGGGCGCCTCGACGGCGTCAGCGCGACCGTGAACCTCGCGACCGGCCGCGCCCGGGTCAGCCATCCGCCCGACGTGGCACCGGGCGTGCTGATCGCCGAGGTCGAGCGGGCCGGGTACGGAGCGGAGTTGCCCGAACCGGAGCAGGAGCGCGCCCAAGACGCGGCGGAGCCGGACGACGGTGACCCCGAAGCGGCCCGTGAACGGCAGCGTCTGCTCGTCACCGCGCTCCTCTCCGCGCCGGTCCTGGTCCTCTCCATGGCGCCCGCCCTGCAGTTCCGCAACTGGCAGTGGCTGTGCTTCGTGCTCGCCGCGCCGGTCGCCGCCTGGAGCGCGTGGCCCTTCCACGCGCGGGCGCTGCGCGGTCTGCGGCACGCCACGGCGACCATGGACACGCTGGTCTCGCTGGGCGTCACCGCGTCCTTCGGCTGGTCGGCGTACGCGCTCTTCCTGGGCGGCGCGGGCGTCCCCGGCATGACGATGCCGTTCAGCCTGCTGCCCACCGCGGGCGACGGCACCGCGCACGTGTATCTGGAGGCGGCCGTCGGCGTGCCGCTGTTCGTGCTCGCCGGACGGTTCCTGGAGGCGCGGGCCCGCCGGGGCACCGGGGCGGCGCTGCGCTCCCTCGCCGAACTCACCGTCAAGGACGTCGCCGTACGGGAAGACGGCGCTGAACGCCTCATCCCTGTGAGCGAGTTGGCCATCGGACAGGTCTTCGTCGCGCGGCCCGGCGAGCGGATCGCGACCGACGGTGTCGTCGTGGAGGGCCGCTCCGCGGTGGACCTGTCGCTGGTCACCGGCGAGAGCGAACCGGTCGAGGTCGGTCCCGGCGCCGAGGTGACCGGCGGCGCCGTCAACGCCGGCGGGATGCTGCTCGTCCGTGCCACGGCGGTCGGCGCCGGCACCCGACTCGCCCGCATCACACGGCTGGTGACGGAGGCTCAGGCCGGCAAGGCGCGTGCGCAGCGCCTCGCGGACGCGGTGGCGGGGGTGTTCGTGCCGGTGGTGCTCACGCTCGCCGCGACGGTGCTCGGCTTCTGGCTCGGCGCCGGCGCCGACCCGCAGGCCGCCGTCACCTCCTGCGTCGCCGTCCTCGTCGTCGCCTGCCCCTGCGCCCTGGGCCTCGCGACCCCCACCGCCCTGCTGGCCGCCACCGGCCGCGGCGCCCGCCTCGGCGTCCTCGTCCGGGGACCGCAGGCCCTCGAAGCCCTGCGGCACATCGACACGGTCGTCCTCGACAAGACCGGCACCCTCACCTCCGGGCACATGGGCGTCACCGCGGTCACCGCGCGACCGGACGGCATCGGACCGGAGGCGGCACTGCGTCTGGCGGGCGCCGTCGAACAGGGCTCGGAACACCCGCTGGGCCGCGCGATCACCTCGTACGCGCGACGGAACCCGCCCGGCCACGCGCGAGGGAATCCGCCCGACCGCCCACTGCCACCGGTCCGTGACTTCCGGGCGGTGACCGGCTGGGGCGTACGGGGCCGGGTCGACGGGCACCTGGTCGAAGTCTGCGCGCCAGGCGATGAACTGACCGCCGACGACCACCGGATGCCCCTGCCCGGCGACGAGCCGGCCGGGACGCTCGCCCGCGCCCTGGCCGGCGCCGAAGGCTCCGGCCACACCCCCGTCCTGGTCCGCGTGGACGGCGTGCCCGAGGCGGTGCTCGCGATCGGCGACCCGGTGCGGCCCGGGAGCTACCGCGCCGTCGACCGGCTGCGGCGCCTCGGCGTGCGCCCGGTCCTGGCCACCGGCGACCGGGAGGCCACCGCCCGCGCCGTCGCCGCGCACCTCGGCGTCGACGAGGTCCATGCCCGTCGCACCCCCGAGGACAAGGCCTCCCTCGTAGGGGAGCTGAGGGAGCGGGGCCGCCGCGTCGCGGTCATCGGCGACGGCGTGAACGACGCCGCCGCGCTGGCCCGCGCCGACCTCGGCATCGCCATGGGCACCGGCACCGACGTGGCCATGGGAGCCGCCGACGTGACGCTCGTGCGCGGCGACATCGAGGCCGTCGCGGACGCGGTCCTCCTGGCCCGGCGCACCCTGCGCACCATCCGCGGCAACCTCCTGTGGGCCTTCGGCTACAACGCCGTCACGGTGCCGCTCGCCGCGGTCGGCCTGCTCAACCCCATGGTCGCGGCGGCGGCGATGTCGGCCAGCTCCCTGCTGGTCGTCGGCAACAGCCTGCGGCTGCGCACCTGGCGCCCGGCACGCGGCCCGGCGCGGCGCGGCGCCCCCGAGCGGCAGCGCGGGGCGGTGCCCGGTGACCGGCGAACAGCACCCCTGGCGGCCGACCCGGCGCGCCCTGCGCGCCACGGTCCTCGCCGCCCTCGCGCCCGTGACGGCCTGTGCCGTCGCCCTCGGCGGGCCGGCCGCGTGGGCCCGGTCCGGCGCCGCGGGCAGCCCGCCCCGCGTCGAGGTCGCCCCCGGCACGGTCCATCTGCCGTACGGCGACCGGACGGAGACCGCGGCGTTCTTCCGCGTCGCCGACTCCGGTGGCGCCGACGACCGCTTGACGTCGGTGACGTCCCCTGTCCTCGACGAGGTGATGCTGGGCCGCCACGTGGCGGCGGGCGACGGGGCGGCCACGATGCGCACGGTGGACTCCGCCGCCGTCCCGGCCCGCGTGGGCCTCACCATGACGCCGCACGGGCTGGACATCATGGCCCGCACCCGTACCCGCACACCGCTGAAGGAAGGCGACCGGATCCCGTTCGTGCTGATCTTCCGCCACGGCGGACGGATCACGACGGAGGCGGTGGTGACCCGCCCGACCGCGATCCGGCCGAACTGACCGGAACCCGGCCGGGCCGCGCACCGGCCGCCGTATCCGGGGAGCGACGAGAACCGGCCCCACCGGCCGGACCGCCGACCGCCCCGCCGGCCACCCGTCCCATAATCTCGTCCACGGAGACGTCTTAGGATGCACACGCATCCACTTCGATGCGTGTGCATCCACTTCGAGGAGGCGATGGTGCTCGGACGGGGCACAGGGTTGCTCGCGGGCGCCATGACCGTGGCCTGCATGGTGCTCCTCGGCCCCAGCGCGCCGAGCGGCGCCCTCGTCGCGCAGACCCTGCCGGTTGACGCCGCCGACGGCGTCGTACCGAACCGCGTCATGACGTGGAACATCTGCAACCCCTGCGGGAGCGACAACAACGCGGGCCGGGCGGCGGAGATCGCCACGTACGCGCCGCAGGTCATCGGCATGCAGGAGGCGTGCGTACGGGACGTCGAGCGGATCCGCGACTACCTGAAGCGCTTCTACGGCCTCGACTACCACGTCGCCTACGGGTCGGTCCTGAACAACGGGGGCCGCTGCGGGGGATGGCCGTGGAACCCCGGCGCCTTCGGCCAGGCGATCCTCTCCGCGGCCCCGATGACGGACCGCGTCAACGTCGAGTACCCCGACGGCGGGTCCGAGGACCGCGGGTACATGGCCGTCACCACCGAGGTCGGTGGCCGGCCCGTCCGGGTCTTCAACACGCACTTCGCGCAGCGGCGTCAGGAAGAGGTCCGGGCCCGCCAGGCCGCCGTGCTCGCCAAGGAGGTCGCCCGGCACGACCGGGCGATCGTCCTCGGCGACTTCAACGCCGTGCCGTACGCCCCCGAGCTCGCCCCGATGTGGCAGGTGGCCACGGACACGGACCCGGGCTGCCGCCCCTCGGACGCCGCTTCCTGCGCGCCGACCACCGACTGGCGGAGCAAGTTCGACTACGTCTTCCTGCGCGGCGTCGCCCCGCTCCGGCACGCCGTGCGCCCCAGCCCGTACTCGGACCACGACATGCTCCACGCCGACCTGGACCCGCTCTGACGGACAGCGGGCGCACCCCGGCGGGCCGGGTCAGGCCAGCCGGTCACCCAGATCCTCGCCCCGTCCGGGCGCGGGCAGGACGTAGCCGACCGCCGACGCGCGATGCTCGGTGAAGGCGTTCATGGCGTCTCTCTCGGCCAGCCGCTGCTGGACGCGGACGAAGAGTTCCGGGTTCCGCATGAAGGCGATGAAGAGCAGCCCCTTGTCGTGGCCCCCGTCGTCGTAGGAGTAGCCGCGCCGAAGCATCCGGGCCCCGTCGTCGAACCGGGAGTGCGCCAGGCGGAGATGGGCGTCGGCGGGGATCACGTAGCGGCCCTGCGGGGTCTTGGCGTCCAGGTCGGCTTCGTCGCGTTCCGTCCGTCCGCCCAGGGGTGCTCCGTCGGCGCGGGTCCGGCCGATCACCTCCTCCTGGCGGCCCCGGGGCAGTGCCGTGAAGCGGTCGACGTCCATGCGGATGCGCCGGTAGACGAGGTGGGTGCCGCCGTTGCCGTCCCACACCCAGCGGGCCAGTTCGTCCCCCGTGGGGTTCTCGGTGCCGTCCTTGAAGCGGAAGAGGTTGCGCGGGGTCTCGTGGGCGGCGTGCGGAGGCAGGAACCCCTTCTGCCGCCAGCGCACGCCGAAGGCGTCCTTCGCCTGAGCGGTCAGGTGTGCGGCGGCGCGGCGGCAGACGAGCGGGTCGCCCGCGCACAGCTGGACCACGAGGTCACCGCCGCAGCGCCGTTGCTCCAGCCGGTCGCCCGGGAAGCCGGGAGGTTCGCGCAGGCCGGCCGGGGCGGGCAGGTCCAGCTTGCGATAGAGGTCCGGTCCGACGGCGACGGTCACCGTCACCCGGCCCGTCGGGGGCTTCGTCCATGCGGCGAGCGTGCGGCGCACGGCGTCCACCGCCCTGCCCCTGCCCTCGGCGTGCAGGTCGTAGGCGGCCAGCAGGACGTGACGGGGCTGCGCCTCCGCGATGCCGGCCTGGACCCGACGCCCCGGACGCTGGTCGTCGGGGCGGGGCGAGCGGGATGCGCAGCTGCCCGCGCCGGCCAGCGTGGCGGCCGTGGCGAGCAGGGAGCGGCGGGGCAGGGACGGGGGAGCGGTCACCGGTACTCCTCGCAGGGGGGCACGCCATCGTGGGCCGGTACGGCAGGCATGACGGTACACGTTCTGACATGAAGTCAGTTGTTGCGAAATGTCATGTATTGCCATCTTTTTGGCGTCGCCCGAACGGCCGCCCGGCCCGAATGGACCTCACGGCCCTGCCACGGCCCGGGGCGACGTCGCGCGGCGTCGGCCACGACCCGCCGCCCGACCGAACCTCCTTCACTCCGTCTCTTGGGAAGATCCCTCGCCGACGCGTAACGTGAAGCGGCATGAAGATCCTCATCAGCGCCGACATGGAGGGCGCCACCGGAGTGACCTGGCCGGCGGACGTGCTGCCGGGCACCGCGCAATGGGAGCGGTGCCGGGCGATGTTCACCTCGGACGTGAACGCCGCCGTGCTGGGTTTCTTCGACGGCGGCGCCGACGAGGTGCTCATCAACGAAGCGCACTGGACCATGCGCAATCTGCTGCTGGAGCAGCTGGACGAACGGGCCGAGATGCTCACCGGCCGGCACAAGTCCCTCTCCATGGTCGAGGGGGTGCAGCACGACGACGTCGACGGCATCGCGTTCATCGGCTACCACGCGGGCGCCGGCATGGAGGGCGTCCTCGCGCACACCTACCTCGCCAACCAGATCACCGGGGTCTGGGTCAACGCCGTACGCGCCAGCGAGGGGCTGCTCAACGCGCACGTCGTCGCCGAGTACGGCGTCCCCGTGGTGCTCGTCACCGGCGACGACCTGGCCTGCGAGGACGCCCTCGGCTACGCGCCCGGCGCGCTGAAGGTCGCCGTCAAGGACCACGTCTCGCGGTACGCGGCGGTCTGCCGCACCCCGGCGCGCACCGCCGCGGACATCCGCGGCGCGGCGAAGGAGGCCGCGGCGCTCGCCGTACGCCATGAGCCGGTGGCCGCCGGTCCGTTCACGATCGAGGTGGAGTTCGACGCCGAGCACCTGTCGATGGCCTCGACCGTCGTACCGGGCGTGCGCCGTACGGGGGAGCGCAAGGTGGCCTACGACAGCGAGACCATGTACGAGGGGATCCGTACCTTCAAGGCGGTTACGACGATCGCCTCTGCCGCCGTGGAGGAGCAGTATGGGTGACCAGAGCCACAGCCAGCGCCAGAGCCGGGAGAACGAGGGGCAGGTGGACGACGACCACTTCGACGCGCGGGCGCTCGACGAGGTCGTCACGTTCACCTCCGAGCTCATCCGCATCGACACCACCAACCACGGCAGCGGTGACTGCCGGGAGCGCCCCGCCGCCGAGTACGCCGCCGAGCGTCTCGCCGACGCGGGCCTCGAACCGACGCTCCTGGAGCGCACGCCGGGACGCACGAACGTCGTCGCCCGCATCGAGGGCACCGACCCCGGCGCGGACGCGCTGCTCGTCCACGGGCATCTGGACGTCGTGCCCGCCCAGGCGGCCGACTGGAGCGTCGACCCGTTCTCCGGTGAGGTCCGCGACGGCATCGTCTGGGGCCGGGGCGCCATCGACATGAAGAACATGGACGCGATGATCCTCGCCGTCGTCCGGCGCTGGGCGCGGGCCGGCGTACGCCCCCGGCGCGACCTCGTGATCGCCTTCACCGCGGACGAGGAGGCCAGCGCGGAGGACGGCTCCGGGTTCCTCGCCGACCGCCACGCGGCGCTCTTCGAGGGCTGCACGGAGGGCATCAGCGAGTCGGGGGCCTTCACCTTCCACGACGGCCGGGGCAACCAGATCTACCCCATCGCGGCGGGCGAGCGCGGCACCGGCTGGCTCAAACTGACCGCGCGCGGCAAGGCGGGCCACGGCTCCAAGGTCAACCACGCCAACGCGGTGAGCCGGCTGGCCGCCGCCATCGCCCGCATCGGCGAGCACCGCTGGCCGGTGCGGCTCACCCCGACCGTGCGGGCCTCTCTCGTCGAACTGGCCACGCTGTACGGCCTGGAGACCGACCCCGAGGCACCCGGGTTCGACGTGGACGCCCTCCTGGAGAAGCTCGGCACGACCGCCGACCTCGTCGCGCCGACCGTCCGCAACAGCGCCAACCCGACGATGCTCCAGTCCGGTTACAAGGTCAACGTGATCCCCGGAGAGGCCGTGGCCTACGTCGACGGGCGCTTCCTGCCCGGCGGCGAGGACGAGTTCCGTCGCACGCTTGACCGGCTCACCGGCCCTGACGTCGACTGGGAGTTCCACCACCGCGAGGTGGCGCTGCAGGCTCCGGTCGACTCGCCGACGTACGCGCGCATGCGGGCGGCCGTCCAGGAGTTCGCGCCGGAGGGCCACGTCGTGCCGTACTGCATGTCGGGCGGCACGGACGCCAAGCAGTTCTCGCGGCTCGGCATCACCGGCTACGGCTTCTCGCCGCTGAGGACACCGGAGGGTTTCGACTACCAGGCGCTCTTCCACGGCGTCGACGAGTGCGTCCCCGTGGACGCCCTGCACTTCGGTGTCCGAGTCCTCGACCGCTTTCTGCGTACGGCCTAGGGAAAATGGGGGAAGTAAAGGACATGATGCAGACCCGGGCGTACGGATCATGGCCGTCACCGATCGACGCGGAACTCGCGGCCGCCCACGACGGCTCCCCGGGATACGTGGGGTTCGTCGGGGGAGAGACCTGGTGGACGGAGCCCCGGCCCACCGAGTCGGGGCGGCGCGCGCTGGTGCGCCGGCTGCCCGACGGCGAGGAGCGCACGGTGCTCCCCGCGCCGTGGAACGTGCGCACCCGCGTCGTCGAGTACGGCGGGCGCCCCTGGGCCGCGGCCGAGCGCCCCGACGGACCGCTGCTCGTCTTCGCGGACTTCGCCGACCAGCGTCTGTACGCGTACGAGCCGGACGCCCCCGGCGCCGCACCGCGCCCCCTGACGCCCGTCTCCGCGGTGGGCGGCGGGCTGCGCTGGGCCGATCCGGTGCTCCGCCCCGAACGGGGCGAAGTCTGGTGCGTCCTGGAGGAGTTCACGGGCGAGGCGCCCACCGACGTGCGCCGGGTCATCGCCGCGGTACCGCTCGACGGCTCGGCGGCCGAGGACCGCGGCGCGGTGCGCGAACTCTCCGACGGCGCCCACCGGTTCATCACCGGACCCCGGCTCTCGCCCGACGGCACCCGGGCCGCCTGGATCGGCTGGGACCACCCGCGCATGCCGTGGGACGGCACCGAACTCGTCGTCGCCGACGTGCGCGAGGACGGCACCTTCGGCGCGCCGCGCGTCGTCGCGGGCGGCCCGGAGGAGTCGGTCGCGCAGGTCGAATGGGCCCCCGACGGACGGCTCCTGTACGCCAGCGACCGCACCGGCTGGTGGAACCTGTACCGCACCGCCCCGGACGGCGACGCGGCCCCGGAGCCGCTGTGCCCCCGCGAGGAGGAGTTCGCCGGGCCGCTGTGGCAGGTCGGCCTGAACTGGTTCGCGCCGCTGGACAGCGGACTGATCGCCGTCGTGCACGGCAAGGGCGCCACCGCGCTCGGCATACTCGACCCCGAGACCGGCGAGGTCGTGGACGCGGCGGGCCCCTGGACGGAGTGGGCCTCGACCGTCGCCGCCGAGGGCCCCCGCGTGGTCGGCGTCGCCGCGAGCCCGCGCAGCGCGCCCGAAGTGGTGGAACTGGACACCGGCACCGGCCGCGCCCGCGTCGTCGGCGCAGCGCACGCCGACCCGGTGGATCCCACGTACTACCCGGAACCCCAGATCCGCACGTTCTACGGCCCGGCCGGACGCGAGATCCACGCGCACATCTACCCGCCGCACCACCCCGGCCACGTCGCGCCCGACGACGAACTCCCGCCCTATGTGGTGTGGGCGCACGGCGGCCCCACCGGCCGGGCGCCGCTCGTCCTCGACCTCGCCATCGCCTACTTCACCTCGCGCGGCATCGGCGTCGCCGAGGTCAACTACGGCGGCTCCACCGGGTACGGCCGCGCCTACCGCAACCGGCTGCGCGAACAGTGGGGCATCGCCGAGGTCGACGACTGCGCGGCCGTCGCCCTCGCGCTCGCCGACGAGGGCACCGCCGACCGGGCCCGCCTGGCGATCCGCGGCGGCAGCGCGGGCGGCTGGACCACCGCCGTCTCGCTCACCGGCACCGACGTCTACGCCTGCGGGACGATCATCTACCCCGTCCTCGACCTCACCGCGTTCGCGTCGGGCGAGACCCACGACCTCGAATCCCGCTACCTGGAGTCCCTCGTCGGCCCCCTCGCCGAGGTGCCGGGGCGCTACGCCGAGCGCTCGCCGGTGGCGCACGCCGAGCGGATCACCTCGCCGTTCCTGCTGCTCCAGGGGCTCGACGACGTGGTCTGTCCGCCGGCCCAGTCCGAGCGGTTCCTCGCCAGGATGGAAGGGCGCGGCATCCCGCACGCCTTCATCGCCTTCGAGGGGGAGGGCCACGGCTTCCGCCGCGCCGACACCATGATCCGCGCGCTGGAGGCCGAACTCTCCCTGTACGCGCAGGTCTTCGGGCTCAACCTCGCCGGCCGCGTACCAACCCTGGAGCTCGCCAAGTGAGACCCCTGGCACGGCCCGCGCGCCTCGGTCCGGGCGCGCGGGTCGCCGTCGTCGCGCCCAGCGGTCCCGTCCCCGAGGACGCCCTCGAAGCGGGCCTCGACCTGCTGCGCGGCTGGGACCTGGAACCGGTCGTCATGCCCCACGTCCGGGACCGCCACGAGGAGTTCGACTACCTCGCGGGGAGCGACGCCGACCGGGCCCGCGACCTGGAACGGGCCTGGTGCGACCCGACCGTCTCCGCCGTGTTCTGCGCGCGCGGCGGATACGGTGCCCAGCGGATGGTCGACCTCGTCGACTGGGCGGCGCTGCGCGCGGCGACCCGGGCCGCCGGGCCCAAGGTGTTCCTCGGCTACAGCGACATCACCGCCCTGCACGAGGCCTTCGCCACGCGTCTGGGGCTCGCCACCCTGCACGGCCCGATGACCGCCGTGACCGACTTCCTGAAGAACGCGCGGGCGCAGGAGCACCTGCGGACGACGCTCTTCACGCCGGAGGACGCCCGGGTGATCCCGGCGTCACCGGGCGCGGCCGCCCTCGCCGGAGGCCGGGCCAGGGGCGTCACGCTCGGCGGCTGCGTGTCGCTGCTGGCCGCCGAGCTCGGCGTGCCCGGGGCGCGGGCCTCCGCGCGCGGAGGCCTGCTGTTCCTGGAGGACATCGGCGAGGAGCCGTACCGCCTGGACCGCATCCTGACCCAGCTCCTGCGCTCGGGCTGGCTGGCCGGTGTCGCCGGGGTCGCGCTCGGCTCCTGGGTGGACTGCGGGCCGTACGCCGAGGTCAGGGCGCTCTTCGCCGACCGGCTCGGCGGGCTCGGGGTACCGGTGGTCGAGGAGTTCGGGTTCGGGCACTGCGAGGGGGCGCTGACCGTGCCGTTCGGGGCGGCCGGCGAACTGGACGCCGACGCGCTGACCTTGACGCTGGACGAGCCCGCGCTCGTGTGAGGGCGGGCCCGGCACCGTTCGGCACGCCGGGCGGCTCCCGCCCGGTGCCCCGGCCGCCCGCCCGTCACCCGCATGGCCCAGCACCCCACCCGGGGGAACCGCCCACCGTGCGCGAACGCGCACCGCTGCCCATGCTGGGGACCGGGGGAGGCCGGACGTACCTCCGACGGAAGGGTCCACACCATGAGCCCCAACACCTCGACGGGCGGCTCCAAGAGCGGCGGCCCGGGCGGCGGGCTGATGACGCCCGGCCGGGTGGCCGTCGCCGCGGTCGCCGTCCTCACCCTGATCTTCATCTTCGAGAACACCCGCAGCACCAAGATCCGGCTGCTGATCCCCGAGGTGACCCTGCCCCTGTGGATGGCACTGCTCGGCACGGCGCTGATCGGTGCCCTGTGCGGGGCCTACTTCGTCCGGAGGCGCAAGTGAACGTGCAGCTCAAGCGTGCCGGAGTGGTCGTGGGCGGCGCGGCCGCCGCGACCCTCATGGCCGTCACCACGGCGACCGCCGCGGGTCCGCCGCTCCCGGACTTCCGCGGACGGGGCCTGATGCACGTATTCTCCACCGTCGACTACCGCACGCGCGTCGACGTCCAGGACGCGAGCGGCTTCCACCGCCACGTCCTGTGGCCGCTCAACTGGAAGGTCTGCACCCAGTCGCCGGCCCCGGGCCGGCAGCTGGGCGGCGGCACGCTCACGATCGGCGTCGTGAAGAAGGAGGAGAGGTGCCCGGCGGCATAGCCCCGGCAGCCGCCGCGCCCGTCCGCGCGGGCAGTGGATAGCGTGGCCCGATGCCCGACAGAGCACGTCATCTCGCCGAAGGCCCCCGCGTGGGGATACGCCACTTCACGTACGGGGACGGCGCGGAGTTCACCGCGCGCGCCCGCGAGAGCCGGGAGCTGCACCGCCCCTGGCTCTTCCCGCCGGCCGAGGAGCGCACCTACCGGACGTACGCCAAGACGCTGATCGAGGACCCGGCGAGGGCCGGGTTCCTCGTGTGCGAGCGCGACAGCGGCGCCATCGGCGGGTTCATCAACGTCAACAACATCGTCCACGGCGCCTTCCGCTGCGGCGCCCTGGGCTACGGCGCCTTCGCGCACGCGGCGGGGCGCGGCCTGATGTCCGAGGGGCTCGGGCTCGTCCTGACGTACGCCTTCGAAGAGCTCGACCTGCACCGCCTGGAGGCCAACATCCAGCCGGACAACGCCGGTTCGGTGGCGCTGGTGCGGCGTGCGGGCTTCCGGCGCGAAGGGTTCTCGCCGGACTTCCTCTTCATCGACGGCGCCTGGCGCGACCACGAACGCTGGGCGATCACCGCCGGCATGGCACGGCCGCCGGTCAGCGGCGCGACGGCTTCCGGTTGATCTTCATGGTGTCCATGTCCGTCACCGTGGACCGCAGCCCGCCGAAGCCGTGCCCCAGCGCGGCCAGCAGCCCCTCCGCCCGCTCCTCGGCCAGCGCCCCCGCCATCTCCTCGCCGTCCTCGGCGTCGGAGACCACCACGAAGCGGTACGAGAAGTGCTTGAGCGCCCGGTCGTAGGTGAGCGAGCCCTCGGGCGTGAACCTCATCTGCGTCAGGCCGTGCTCCTCGACCTCCGCGAGGAGCGTGGCCCGTGAGGCGTCCGTGAGGCCCTCGAAGGTCCCCCGGACGATCACCCGGTAGGTGTGCTGCGTTCCCATGGTCCGATCCGCTCTTCCCGTCCGGCGGCGCCGCGGCACCGCGATCGAACAAAGTCGTTGAAAACGGCAGCCTACGTCGCCGAGGATGATCCGCATGCGGAATATCGTGGTCGTCGACGCCCCCTCCAACCTGGGCCTGCGCCCGCCCGCCCCCGGCACCGTGCCCGGCGTCTACAAGCTCGCCGGAGCGCTGCGCGAGCGGGGTGTCCCGCGGCGCCTCGGCGCCCTGGAGGGCGGGGTCGTGGTGCCGCCGCGCTACGACCGGGGCGACTGGCAGGAGGGCGACGGCGTCTTCAACGCCGCCGCGATCGCCGCGTACACCGTCAAGCTCGCCGACCGCATCGAACACCACGTGCGCGCCGGTGACTTCCCCGTCGTGCTCGGCGGCGACTGCTCCATCCAGCTCGGCGCCGCGCTCGCGCTGCGCCGCGTCGGGCGGTACGGCATCGCGGCCGTGGACGGCTCCGCGGACTTCCGTCACCCCGGCAACTCCGACCGGATCGGCGCCGCCGGCGGCGAGGAGCTGGCCCTCGCGACCGGCCGCGGACAGGACGACCTCACCGACATCGAGGGACTCAAGCCCTATCTGCGCGACGAGGACGTGCGGCTGTTCGGGATGCGGGACGACGACGAGGACCGCGCCGAGTTCACCGAACTGAAGATCTCCAACGCCACCGTCGGCGAGATCCGGGAGTGGGGTCCGCGGGAGATCGCGCGCGCCGTCGTGCAGACGCTCGAAGTGCCCGTGCTCGACGGCTTCTGGGTGCATCTGGACGCCGATGTCCTCGACCCGTCCGTGATGCCCGCCGTCGACAGCCCCGACGACGGAGGCCTGCTGCCCGACGAACTCCTCGCGCTGCTGCGGCCGTTGGTGAACTCGCCCCGCTGCGTGGGCCTCAACGTCACCATCTACGACCCCGACCTCGACCCGGACGGCACGGCGGGCGATCTCCTCGCGGATCTGGTCGTGGGCGCTTTTGCGCAATCCTGACCTGGGAACCCTCTGGTCGTGGCCGCGGTGACCGTGTTCCATGGTGATCGTGAAGACCACCGTGCGACGCGACGTACTGACCCTGCCCGCCGCCGAGTCGGGACCCGAGAACCCGCTGCCTCCGCTGCTGCCGCTGCGGCACGTCCACACCCTGGACGAGCGCGACAAGGAGGGCCTGCCGCGTGACATGGCCCGCCAGCTCGGGTACGAGCCGCTGAGCTCACCGCTGCCCACGCGGGTCCTCGACGGCTTCGGGCGCGAGCGCACCGAGACGCGGCTCGACGTGATCGTCGTCGAGAACGACCGGCTGCGGGTCACGGTGCTGCCCGGCTACGGCGGCCGCGTCCACTCCCTGTTCCACAAGCCCACCGGGCGCGAACTGCTCTACCGCAACCCCGTGCTCCAGCCCGCGGCGTTCGCGCTCAACGGCGCCTGGTTCTCCGGCGGCATCGAGTGGAACATCGGCGCCACCGGCCACACCACGCTGTCCTGCGCGCCCGTCCACGCCGCCCGCGTGACCGGGCCCGACGGCGGCGAGATGCTGCGCCTGTGGGAGTGGGAGCGGCTGCGCGACCTGCCCTTCCAGGTGGACCTGTGGCTGCCCGAGGACTCCGACTTCCTCCACGTCGGCGTCCGCGTCCGCAACCCGCACGAGAAGCCCGCGCCCGTCTACTGGTGGTCCAACATCGCGGTGCCCGACGACCGCAGGGTCCTCGCCCCGGCCGACGAGGCCTGGCGGTTCGCCTACCCCGGCGGACTGCGCAAGGTGCCCGTGCCGGAGTACGACGGCGCGGACCGCACCTACCCGCTGCGCAGCGAGTACCCCGCCGACTACTTCTACGACGTGCCGGACGGCGAGCGGCGGTGGATCGCCGCGCTCGACGAGGCCGGGCACGGGCTCGTCCAGACCTCCACCGACCTGCCGCGCGGCCGCAAGCTCTTCCTCTGGGGCACCGGTACCGGCGGGCGGCGCTGGCAGGAGTGGCTGACCGAGCCGGGCACCGGCGGCTACGCGGAGATCCAGTCGGGCCTCGCACGCACCCAGCTCGAACACGTACGCCTGGACGCCGAGGCCGAGTTCAGCTGGCTGGAGTCGTACGGCCCGCTGTCGGCGCCCGCGGACCGGGTGCACGGCGACTGGGCCGAAGCGCGCGGCGAGGTGGCGGCACGGCTCGCCGAGGCGCTGCCGCGCCGGGACGTCGACGCCGCCTACGAGGCGTGGCTGGCCCGCGCCGACACCGAACCGGGCGAGGTCCTCGCCGTCGGCTCGGGCTGGGGCGCGCTCGAAGTCCTGCGCGCCGAGTACAAGCTGCCCGGCACGCCCTTCGACGAGTCGGCCCTCGGCCCCGAACAGGAGCCGTGGCTGGAGCTGTTGAACACCGGCGCGGTGCCCGAGCCGCGCAAGGTCGCGCCGCCCGGACCGACGCTGGTCTCGCCGCACTGGCGCGACATGCTGGAGACGGCGCCCGCGCGGCCGCTCGCCGAGTACCACCTGGGTGTCGCCCAGTGGCACGCGGGCGACCGCGCGCAGGCGGTCCGCAGCTGGGAGCGCGGCCTGGGACTCGCGCCCTCGCGCTGGCCGTTGCTGCGGTGCCTCGCCGTCGCCGACCGCGCGGAGGGCAACACCGAGCGGGCCGCCGACCGGTACGCGGAGGCCTTCGACGACCTGTGCCAGGAGCGGCGCGACGAGGGGGCCGCGTGGACGGCGGCGACCGCCGCGCTCGGCCGCGAGGCGATCACGGCGCTGCTGGACGCGCGCCGGCCGGAAGCGGCCCGTGAGGTCTGGAACCGGCTGCGCGAGGCCACCCGCGCCGAGGGCCGCTTCCGTCTCCTGGAAGCCCAACTCCTCTACGCGGAGGGCGACATGGACGCCGTCCGCGCCGTCTTCGAGTCCGGCTTCGAACCGGCGGACCTGCGCGAGGGCGCCGAGGAGCTGGGCGATCTGTGGGCCGCCGCGACGGGTGAGGAGATACCGGAGCGGTACGACTTCCGGATGCGTCCGCCGCAGGAGTGAGCCGGGGCGGTGCGGCCCGCGCGGGCCGCACCGCCGCGTCACGTCAGACCAGCTTGCCGTCGCGGGCCACGACCCGGCCGCCGTGCACGACCACGTCCCGCTGCGGCATGTCCACCACGACCTGGGGCAGGCACTCGGCCTTCACCAGGACGAAGTCGGCAGGGGCCCCGGGGGAGAGGTCCGCGCGGCGCAGGCCCATGACGTCCGAACCGCCGTGCGCGCCCACCTCGAAGCAGTCCGTGAGCTCCTGGTCGAGACGGACGTCGGTCACCCAGCCGAGGATGTGCGTGCGGTGGAACATGTCCGCGTTGCCGAACGGGCTCCAGGAGTCGCGCACGCCGTCCGAGCCGAGCCCGACCCGCACGCCGTGCTCGTGCAGCTTCGCGATGGGCAGGACCAGCGACTCGTTCGGCGCCACCGTCGTCAGCGAGATGTCGAGGTCGCCCAACTCGGCGGCCATCTTGTTCAGTTCGGTGTCGGAAAGGTTCGGCAGGCAGAAGACGTGGCTGACCGTCACCTTGCCGCGCAGCGACAGCGCGCGGGTGCGCTCCATGATGGCGCGCAGGACCTTCACGCCCTTCTCGTCGCGGTCGTGCAGATGGATGTCCACACCGATGCCGTGCCGGTCGGCGAGGCCGAAGACCAGGTCGAGCTGCTCGTCCATCGCGTGGTCGAAGCTGATCGGGTCGATGCCGCCGACGAAGTCGACGAGACCGGACCCGGCCGCCTCCTCCAGGAGTTCGGCCGTGCCGGGCGTACGGATCACGCCGTGCTGGGGGAACGCCACGATCTGGACGTCGAGCGCGTGCCGCAGCCGCTTGCGGGCCTCGGCGACGCCTTCGAGGCCCGCGAGGTCGTAGGCGGGGGCCACGTCCGCGTGGGCCCGCATCGCGCGGGTGCCGCGGGTCACGGCGTGCGCCATCAGGCCGTACGCGCGCTCGCCGACCGAGCGGGACTGGCTCTTGAACAGTTCCACGTCCTGGGCGACGTAGTCGGCGATGCCGCTCGCGGGCTTCCGCGAGATCCAGTCGCCGCCCCACGTCGTCTTGTCGGGGTGGATGTGCGCGTCCACGAGGGAGGGCAGCGCGATCCGGCCGCCGCCCTCGACGACCTCCGCGCCCTGGGGCGCCGGCTCGTCCGAGATCCGGCCGTCGACCACGGTGAGGTCCACGGGCCGCCTCGCGCCCAGCGGGCGTACGTCGCGGAAGACCACGGCCTTGGGGCGGTGCCCGGAGCCGTGGCCGCCGCGGTCGTCGTGGTCGCGGGTGTCGGCGTACGCGGCCGTGGCGCCGGAGGACAGGGTGGCGCCGGTGCCGGCCAGGGCGGCGGCGCCGGCGAGCACACCGCGGCGGGAGAGCGGGGTCATGGGAACTCCTTCGGTGGCGGGTGGTGCGGTGGACGGGGGCTTGGCTTCGGTGCGGGGGCGGCTCAGAGTGCGATGCCCGAACGCACCACGCGCACCGGCTTCTTGAGGACGCCGACGTCGGAGAGCGGGTCGCCGTCCAGGAGGACCGCGTCACCGGCGAAGCCGCGCGCCAGACGCCCCGCGCGGCCCTCGAACCCGAGCAGCTTCGCGGCACCCGTGGTGGCCGTGCGGATCGCGTCGAGGGCGGGCAGCCCGGCCTCGCGCATCAGCTCCACCTCGCGGCCGATGGGCGTGACGCGCCCGCCCGAGGAGTCGGTGCCCGCGGCCAGCGGCACGCCCAGCTCGTGGGCGGCGAGCACCGCGTGCTTGAGGGCCGGCAGATAGGTGCGGCCGCGCTCGGCGAGCACCGGGTCGGCGGACTCGGCGAGCCCGGCGATCGCGGTCAGGGTCGGCGTGAAGTACGTCCCCCTGCGCCGCATCTCGCGCAGCGTGCGCTCGCCGACGAACGCGCCGTGCTCCAGCGAGCGGATGCCCGCCATGACCGCGTCGTGGCAGCCCTTCTCGCTGTAGCTGTGGCAGAGCACGCCCTTGCCGCCGCGCCGGGCGGCCGCGACGACGGCGGACAGCTGCTCGCGGTCGTACACCTGGGCCAGCGGGTCCTGCTCGGGGAGCCCGGCGCGTTCGTTGACGCGGGTCTTGATGACGTCGGCGCCCCGGGCGAGGTTGATCTCGACGACGCGGCGCAGCGCCTCGGGCGAGCGCACGCCGTCGCGCAGCCGGGCGAGCGGGGTGAGGTCGGGGTCGGCGAGGACCGTGTCGCCGAGGTCGGGCGTGACGAAGACGCCGGCGGCGCGCAGCCGGGGCGCGAGCCGGGGTGCCTGGCGGGCCAGTTCGCGTACGGCGATGTCCTGGTAGAAGTTCGTCGAGCCACTGCGGGCGGTGGTCGCGCCCTGGCGCACGGCTTCGCGGGCCTCGGCCGCCGTGTTCAGGTGGATGTGCGCCTCGACGAGCCCCGGCAGGATCCAGCGGCCGTGCGCGTCGAGCGCCTCGACGCCGTCGGGCACCTCGGTCCGGCTCCGGGCGCCCGCCGCGCGGACGACGCCGTCGACGATGACGACGACCGCGTCCTCGGTGACCTCGCCGGTCGCGGGGTCCAGCAGGGTGCCGCCCTCGATGACGAGATCGCCCCCGGCGGCCTCCGGGCGGGAGCGGGAGGGGCGGGCCTCGGCCGCCGCGGCGCCCGGCGCGGCGGCGAGGAGCACGGCAGCGGACGACACCGCGGCCTCAAGAGACGACGTCGCGGCCTCAAGAGACGACCTCGCGGTCGAAAGGGGCGGCTTCGGGGCCGACGCCCCGGTCGGCACGGCAGAGGGCGGCCGGATCACGGCGGCCGATCTCCGCATCGACCCGCTGGACCGCCGCGTCTGGCGCGGCACCACCGAGATCGACCTCACCCGCACGGAGTTCGACCTGCTCGAACTCCTCGCCCGCAACAGCGGCATCGTCCTCGACCACCCGACCATCTACGACCGCATCTGGGGCTACGACTTCGGCCCGAGCTCCAAGAACCTCGCGGTGTACGTCGGATATCTGCGCCGCAAGCTCGACGTGGCGGGCGCCGCCCCGCTCATCCACACGGTGCGCGGCGTGGGGTACGTCCTCCGGGAGCCCTGAGCCGCCGATGCGCCTGCCCTTCCGCCGCCGCCTCCTGTTCCGGGCGCGCCGCTCGCGCACCAGTCTGCGCACGACGTTCGCCGTCTCGTTCGCGGCGGTCGCGGCCGTGGTGACGCTGCTGGTCGGCCTGATCGGCTACGACGCCGCGGCCCACCTCGTCCGCAGGGACCAGCAGTCCGTCTTCACGGAGGTCGTCGGCGACCTGCGCTCCCAGGTGCGCTCCCGTGACCTGGACGCCGAGGACTACGCGGCCGGTGACCTCGACCACGACGGCCTGCGCGACGGCCTGACCCGGCCCACCCGCGCCGACGTGCAGGTCCTCGCCGGGGGCGGCCGGATCGTCGACCAGGGCAGCCGCACACTGCCCGTCGGCCCGGTGGAGCAGGCCGTCGCCGCCGACGCCCAGGCGGGAAAGGTGGCACGGCGGGACATCGAGATCGGCGGCGAGGACTACCGCCTCGCCACCGTCGCGCTCGGCGGCGGGCGGGGCGCCGTGCAGGTCGCGCAGCAGTTCAGTGACACCGAGGACCTGCTCAAGGAGTTGCAGGACCGTACCGTCCTGCTGGCCTGCCTGGTGGTCCTCGCCGCCGGTCTGGTCGGCTGGTGGCTGGCCCGGCGCATCACCCGCAGACTGGTGCGTCTCGCGTACGCGGCGGAGGGTGTGGCCGCGACCGGCCGCGTCGACATCCAGGTGCCGGTCGCCGGCCGCGACGAGGTAGGCAGGCTCGGCCGCTCCTTCGACCACATGCTGGGCCGCCTCGCCCAGTCCGAGGACGACCAGCGCCGCCTGGTCCAGGACGCGGGGCACGAACTGCGCACCCCGCTCACGTCCTTGCGCACGAACATCTCGCTGCTGCGCCGCATCGACGAGCTGCCGCCCGACCAGCGAGCGGAACTCGTCGACGACCTGGCCGAGGAGTCGCGCGAACTGACCGACCTGGTCAACGAGTTGGTCGATCTCGCGGCGGGCGGCACCGACGACGGGCGTACGGAGGAACTGACGCTCGCCGAGGTCGCCCTGGAGGCCGCGGCGGCCGCCCGGCGCCGCACGGGCCGGCCCGTCACGGTCCGCACGACGGACGCGGACGTCTTCCACGGGCGGCCCGCCGCTCTCCAGCGCGCCGTCACCAACCTCATCGAGAACGCGGCCAAGTTCGACCGGGACGGCACCGAACCCATCGAGATCAGCGTCACGGGCCGCCGCGTCGCGGTCCTCGACCGGGGCCCCGGGGTGGCCGAGGCGGACGCGGACCGCATCTTCGACCGCTTCTACCGCGCCGCGGGCGCGCGCAGCCTGCCGGGCTCGGGGCTCGGCCTGTCGATCGTGCGGGACGTGGCGGCCACGCACGCGGGCACGGTGTTCGTCCAGGGGCGGCCCGGTGGGGGAGCGGTCATCGGGTTCACGGTGGGGGAGGGCGAGCGGCCCGGCGGGACGTGAGCCGCGTGGACCGCGCGGTGGGCCCCGCACGGCGAAACGGCGTGGGCCCCGCCGCCTTGGCAGGGCCCACGCCGTGGTGCGTGGTCTTCTTACGACTTCGCGAAGTCGCCTTACGCCGCGAAGCCGCCTTACGCCTCCGCGAAGTCGCCGCTGAGCGCGGCGGCCATCCGCAGGTGCGGCGCGGCGTCGTCGTGCCGGCCCTGCCTCTCCAGCGTCCGCCCCAGCATGAGCCGGGCGTAGCTCTCGACCGGGTCGAGCTCGATCACCTTGCGCAGCTCGGTCTCGGCGCGCACCAGCTGGGCCGAGTGGTAGTAGGAGCGGGCGAGCAGGAGACGCGGGGCGACCTGCTCGGGCACCTCGTCGGCCAGGGCGTCGAGGATGCGCGCCGCCGTCGCGTACTCCTTGGCGTCGAAGAACTGCCGCGCGCGCTCCCAGCGCTCCGCCGCCGTTCCGTGGTCGTAATACGTCATCTCCACTGTCTGCCTCCTTCGTGGCCTGCAACGACACCACGTAGTTGAATATTCCACGAGTGGTGCGGGGGCTTTCGGGAGGGGGCGAGGGCCGTCAGGGCTTGCGGGCCACCGCCCCGTACATCGCGATGGCGCGGTCGTCGACGCCGGCCTGCTCGGGGCCCGGGCGCCACTTGTGGACCTGGGTGACGCCGGGGTCCACGAGGTCCAGGCCGTCGAAGAACGAGGTGGCGGTGGCCAGGTCGCGCAGGGCCATGGGCATGCCCTGCCGCCCGTACTCCTCGGCCACCCGGCCGACCTCCTCGGGTGCGAAGTCCGCGGTGCCGATGGTCAGTGCCAGGAAGCTGCCCGCGGGCAGC
>NZ_LIRJ01000020.1:22409-23086 GCF_001419745.1 Streptomyces silaceus
GCCGATGTCGAGGAACTGCCGGATGCCCTGCTCCTGGGCCAGGTAGTGCCCGGCGCGGTGCATGAAGCGGCGGTTCTCCAGCATGTGCACCGGAAGCGCGGGCCAGTGCTCGCACATCGTGTCGCCCGCCTCGGCGTCGACGGGGTAGTGGTCCTTGCCGCCCAGGATGTAGTCGTACACCCGCGCCGAATGCGCCGTCGACGTGTCGATCCGGTCGCCTGCGCTGCTCATGGGCCACTCCGTTCCTCACCGTTGACACTTGATCCCCGACGCTACAGCGCGCCGAGCCGGCCGCCGCACCCCGAGGTGGTCGGCCGGATTCTTCCCGCGGGGACGACCCAACTCCCTTGCGTGGTACGGACACCCCAACTCCTTGCGTGGTCAAGACGCGCCAACTCCCCTGCCCGGCGGCCGATCTGTGACGCCAGGTGCGGAGGAGTCGTGAAGAATTCGCGCAAGATCTTCGGGATTCGGTCACGTGAGCGGAAAACTCGGAGTGCTCACTCGGCGCTTTCGAACAGGTCGGGCGCCGAACCATCCGACGGGAGACCGATCAACGATGTTCACTCTGGTACGAAGCAGAGTGCGGACGGCCGCGCTCGCGCTGTCGGCCGTCGCCGCCCTCGCCTTCGGCACGACCGCCGCGACCGGCGCGTCGGCGGCCCCCGCCCCCGCCC
>NZ_LIRJ01000200.1 GCF_001419745.1 Streptomyces silaceus
GGGCAGAGCAACCCCTCCGCCGTGCAGTACCACTTCGGTTCCCGCGGCGGTCTCCTCGACGCGGTGATGGCGTCGCGACAGCAGCGCACCGAACGAGTGCTCACCGCCGAGCTGGCGCGCCTCGACGACGGCGACACCGCCGGGGACCCGGCGACCGAGCTCCGCGGCCTGCTCACCGCCCTGGTGAACACCGAGGCCACCGAGCTGCGCACCGAGCGCGGGCGCCGCTGTCTGCGCGTCTCCGCCCAGCTCAGCCACGAGAGCGGCGTCCGCACCCGCACGCCGCACCCCACCATCGACGGCACCGTCTACTGGACGCTGATCGGCCGCGTCGAGAACTGTCTGGCCCCCGCGCTGCCCGAGCCGCTCCGCCTGGAACGGCTCGACCTCGCGCTCACGCTGGTCGGCGCCGCCCTGGGCGACCGCGCCCGTCAGTACCTGACGGGCACCACCCCCCTGACCGACGAGGACCTCTTCCTCGCCGATCTCGTCGAGACCACCGCGGCCCTCCTCCTCGCGCCGCGGCCCACCCCTGGAGGCACCGCATGACCCAGCACGACCTCACCGGCAAGACCGTCATCATCACCGGTGCCGCCCGCGGCCTCGGCGCGGAGGCCGCCCGCCAGGCGATCGCCGCCGGCGCCGGCGTCGTCCTCACCGACGTGCTCGACGACGAGGGCAAGGCCACCGCCGCCGAGCTCGGCGAGCGCGCCCGCTTCGCGCACCACGACGTGACGTCGGAGGAGGACTGGCAGCGCGTCGCCGACCTCGCGGTCGCCGAGTTCGGCGCCGTCCACGGCCTGGTGAACAACGCCGGGATATCCACCGGCCAGTTCCTGGAGTCGGAGTCCGTCGAGCACTTCCGCAAGGTCCTCGACATCAACCTCACCGGCGTGTTCATCGGCATGAAGACCGTCGTCCCCGCGATGAAGGAGGCGGGCGGCGGCTCGATCGTGAACATCTCCTCCGCCGCCGGTCTGATGGGCCTCGCCCTCACCGCCGGGTACGGCGCGTCGAAGTGGGGCGTCCGCGGCCTCACCAAGATCGGCGCGGTGGAGCTCGGCACGGCCCGCATCCGCGTCAACTCCGTCCACCCCGGCATGACGTACACCCCGATGACCGCCCAGGTCGGCATCGAGAAGGGCGAGGGCAAGTACCCCAACACCCCGATGGGCCGGGTCGGCGAGCCCCACGAGATCGCGGGCGCCATGATCTTCCTGCTCTCGGACGCCGCCTCCTACGTGACGGGCGCGGAGCTCGCCGTCGACGGCGGCTGGACGGCCGGCCCCACGGTCAAGTACGTCATGGGGCAGTGAGGAATCCGCCCTCCGGACAGTGCGGAACTCCCCCACCGGACGGTGGGGAACTCCCTCGCCGGGCGGTGGGGTTGGATGGTCGGCATGACGGCGAACCCCGGGCCCCTGCCCGACCCCAGCGAAGAGATGATCACGATCGTCGACGAGAACGACGAGGTGATCGGCGAGGCCCCGCGCGGTGAGGCGTACGCGCGCGGCCTGCGCCACCGGTGCACGTTCATCCTGGCGCGCGACGCCGAGGGCCGCGTCTTCGTGCACCGCCGCACCCCGACCAAGCTGGTCTTCCCTTCGCTGTACGACATGTTCGTCGGCGGAGTGGTCGGGGCCGGGGAGTCCTACGACGACGCCGCCCTGCGCGAGGCGGAGGAGGAGCTCGGCGTCCAGGGACTCCCGCGCCCCACACCGCTGTTCAAGTTCCTGTACGACGACGGCGCCGGGAAGACCTGGTGGTCCTCCCTCTACGAGGTCCGCTGCGACCTGCCCGTCGTCCCGCAGGTCGAGGAGGTCGCCTGGCACTCCTTCCTGCCGGAGGACGAGCTGGAGCGGCGGCTCGACGCGTGGGAGTGGGTCCCCGACGGGCTCGACGCCTACCACCGCCTGAAGGCCTTCCGCGCGGCCTGACCGGCCCCGACGCACCCGGCATCCGGCCCACGGCCGTTTATGGTGCGCCCGTGAGCAACTTCGTACAGAGCCTGAGGCTGTGGTTCGCGCCCGAGCGCATCCGCGAGGAGGGCGACACCCCCGACTATCGGTTCTCGCTCGCCAACGAGCGCACCTTCCTCGCCTGGCTGCGCACCGCTCTCGCGCTGATCGGCGGCGGTTTCGCCGTGGACCAGTTCCTGCCGGACCTGCGCTGGGGCTGGCGGATCGGACTCGCGCTCGCGCTGCTCGCCGCCGGCGTGCTGTGCTCGCTGCGCGCGGTGAACCACTGGGTGCGCTGCGAGCGGGCCATGCGGCGCGGCGAGGACCTCCCGGCGAGCCGCTTCCCGACCGTGCTGAGCCTGGCGGTCGCCGTGGTCGCGCTCGCCATGGTGGTGGTCGTGCTCTTCGGGTGGGAGGGGTGACGCGGCCCGCCCCGGCCGCCGGGCAGGTCCGTGACCCCGGACTCCAGCCGGAGCGCACCCGGCTGGCCTGGCGGCGCACGACGCTGTCGGCCACGGTCGCCGCCGTCCTCGCGGCCCGCGCGACGCTGTACGGCGGGCCGACCGCGGCCGGCGTCCTGGCCTGCGCCCTGTGCCTGCTGCTCTGGCTCGGCTTCCTCACCGTCGCGCACCGCAGGATGGTGGCCCTGACGGCGGCCAGGCCCGGGACGCTCACGGTCCGGTCCGCGGGGACGGCGGCGCTGTGCACGCTCGCGCTCGCGGTGTGCGCCGTCGCGATGGTGGTCTGACGCGGCGGCGCGCGTCAGGCCGTGGCGCGGATGTGGTCCGCGGCCCGTTCCGCCTCCCGCACCACCTCGGCGGTGTCGACGTCCACGAGTGAGCCGCGCGCCTTGCGCGCCCGCCCGTCGACGTACACGTGACTCACGTTCCCCGGCTGGCCGTTGAGCACGATCTGGCTGGTCCAGTCGAAGCGGGGCGCGAAGTTGAGGGTGCCCGGGTCGAGGACGACCACGTCGGCGCGCTTGCCGGGGGTGAGGGAGCCGATCCGGTCGGCCAGGTGGATGCACTCCGCCCCGCCGAGCGTCGCCATCCGCAGCACGGCCGGGATCGTCGGGTGCACCTCGGCGTCCTGGTGGAGCGCGCGCTGCAGCCCCACGGCCGCCTTCATCACGTTGAACATGTCCGAGGTGTCGTTGGTGCCGCCGTCGTGGCCGAGCCCGGCCTTCACCCCGCGCTTGCGCAGCTCGGGCAGGCGGATGATGCCGGAGGCCAGCCGCATGTTGCTCAGCGGGGAGTGCGCCACCCGCACATCGGCCCCGGCGATCTCCGCGATCTCCTCGTCGGTGAGGTGGATCGCGTGGTTCATCAGCAGGTCCGGGCCGAGCGCGTCGGCGGCGCGCAGCGACCGGATCGGCTCCTGCTCGCGGTCCCCGCGGTTCTCCAGGACGTGCGAGTTGAGCATCAGCCCGAGGTCGCGGGCGATCTCGCGCGAGCGGCGCAGCTGGTCGAGCGCGGCCATCCCGGCGTGCACGGAGACCTGGGCCGAGGCCAGCGGCAGCGGGTCGAGGAGCTCCTTCTTCACCCGGGGGACGAGATCGAGGTCGTCGGCGTCGTGCGCCATCGCGTACACGAAGCGCAGGCCGGTGCGGTCGAGCGCGCGGACGTACTGCTCGCTGGTGTCGAACGGTATGGGGTGCACCCAGTCGACGACGGTGGTGACCCCGGCCCGCAGGGCGTCGAGCGCGGCGAGGCGCACGAACCGGTGCATGTCCTCGGGGCCGATCCTCGGCAGCGTGGCGCGGTTGCAGTCGGCCAGCCAGCCGTACAGGTCCTGGCCTGCGCAGCCGCCGCGGATGCTGGACTGCCACAGGTGGTTGTGGAGGTCCACGAAGCCGGGCAGCACCAGCATGCCCGAGACGTCCACCACGCGGGCGCCGGCCGGTGCGGTCAGCCGCCGGCCCACCCCGGCGATCCTGCCGTCCCGCATCAGGACGTCGGCGCGCTCCAGCGTGCCGAGCTCGCCCTCGCCGAGGGCGGGGTCCATGGTGAGGACGAGTTCGGCGCCCCGGAGCAGGGTGGTGGGCGCGTGGTCGTGGCCGTCGGGCCGTTCGGGGCGCGGGGCGGCGGCGGCCGTGCCCATCGTCAGGGGGACGGCGCCGATTCCGGCCAGGACCGTGCGGCGGCTCGGTGGTCGGACGGTCGCGGCGGAGTTCGTGGGGGAAGTCATGTGCGGTGTTGTACCGCTGGTAACACCCGCACCACACGTCTGAATCCAGCCAACGGAAACTGCCTTCCGAAGGGCGGAACCCAGACTCCCGCAGACGGCCCGAGCGCCGGGTCAGTCCGCCCAGTCGACCGTCACCACGACCTTGCCCCGCGTGCGGCCCTCCGCGCTCAGGCGGTGGGCGTCGGCCGCCCGCTCCAGCGGGAACGTCGCGTCGACGTGGACCGTCACCACGTCCTGCTCCGCCAGCTCCGTCAGCCGTGCGAGATCGGCGGCGTCGGGACGTACGAAGCAGTAGTGGCCGCCCAGGCCGATCACCCCGCCGTCCGCGATGGACGCGAGGCGGCCGCCGGGCGCGAGCAGGTCGGCGGAGGCCTTGAGCGTGTCGCCGCCGACCGTGTCGAAGGCCGCGTCGACGCCCTCGGGCGCCAGCGCGCGGACGCGGTCGACGAGCCCCTCGCCGTAGGTGACCGGCTCGGCGCCGAGCTCCCGCAGGAAGTCGTGGTTGCGCTCGCTCGCGGTGCCGATGACGCGGGCGCCCGCGTGCCGGGCGAGCTGCACCGCGATCGAGCCGACCCCGCCCGCCGCCGCGTGCACGAGCACGACGTCGCCCTCGGTCACCGCGAGCGCCCCGGTGACGACCTGGTAGGCGGTGAGCCCGGCGAGCGGCAGGCCCGCGGCCTCCTCGAAGGTGAGGTTGCGCGGCTTGCGGGCCAGGGTGCGCACCGGGGCGGCGACGTACTCGGCGAAGGTGCCGCGCGAGAGGAAGTCCTCGCGCACGTAGCCGATGACCTCGTCGCCGACGGCGAACTCCGGCACGGAGGCGCCCGGTTGGACCACCACGCCCGAGACGTCCCAGCCGGGGATCACCGGGAAGACCGGATCGAGGATGCCGTCGAGGTACCCCTCGCGGCACTTCCAGTCGACGGGGTTCACGGCCGCGGCCCGCACCTTCACCAGGACGGAGTCGGGGCCGACCTTGGGGTCGCGCACCTCGCCGTACTCCAGGACGTCGGGGCCGCCGTAGCCGCGGTAGCTGATCGCCTTCATGGGGTCCCCTTCGGGGCGGGTCACGGAACAGCCACAAGGCTGCCATAACGCTACGAAAGGGGCATCGGGGGCTAGCCTGAGAGAGTCACCCCGCCCGGCAGCCCAGCACCCGGGAGGGTCGCCCCTCCCGGACGTCACAGAAGGTGCGCGTCATGACCACGCTCCACCACGAACACCCGGTGCACGACCACATCCACGGCCCGGCCTGCGGCCACCCCGAGGTGCCGCACGGCGACCACGTCGACTACGCGCACGACGGCCACATGCACCGTCTGCACTCCGACCACTACGACGAGTGCGAGCCGACCGGCCACACCACCCACCGGGGCCACGACCACGTGCACGGCGACGGCTGCGGGCACGACGCCGTCACCCACGGCGACCACGTCGACTACCTCCACGACGGCCACCGGCACGCGGCGCACGACGGGCACTGGGACGATCACTGAGCGATTCCGTACCTTCCCCCGCCCCGGCGCCGACTGGCAGTCCGGGGCGGGGTTTCGCGTGTACGGGGGCCGGGCGGGGCCGCGATCCCGATCACGTTCCACCAGCACTCTGGACGACATACCGACTGGTCGGCATCATAGGGATGCACACGCAGCCACCTGCCGTCCGATCAGGAGCGAAGATGAGCTCAGACCACCCGCCGGGCCTCGACCTCGACCAGTTGCGCCGCCATCTGGACCGCGAGCGGCCCGGCCTGGTCGGCGGACCGCTCACCGCCCGGCTCATCGAGGGCGGCCGCTCCAACCTCACGTACGCGGTGAGCGACGGCGCCTCCCGCTGGGTGGTGCGGCGGCCCCCGCTGGGGCACGTCCTGGCCACCGCGCACGACATGAAGCGCGAGCACCGGGTGATCGAGGCGCTGCACCCCACCGACGTGCCCGTGCCCGCGCCGGTCCTGCTGAGCGAGGCCGCCGAGGGCAACGCGGCCCTCGGGGCGCCGTTCTACGTGATGGAGTTCGTGGACGGGACGCCGTACCGCACCGCCGAACAGCTCGCACCGCTCGGCCCCGAGCGCACCAGGAACGCGGTGCTCGGCCTCGTCGACACCCTCGTCGACCTGCACGCCGTGGACCCGGTGGCGGTCGGGCTCGGCGACTTCGGGCGCCCCGACGGCTTCCTGGACCGGCAGCTGCGCCGCTGGGGCAAGCAGCTGGACGCGTCCCGCAACCGCGACCTCGCCGGCATCGACGAGCTGCACGCCGCGCTCGGCCGCGCGCTGCCCGCCTCCCCCGCGCCGGCCGTCGTCCACGGCGACTACCGCCTGGACAACGTCCTGATCGGCGAGGACGACCGGATCAAGGCCGTCCTCGACTGGGAGATGTCCACGCTCGGCGATCCGCTCACCGACCTGGGCCTCCTGGTGATGTACAGCGCGAAGCTGGAGGTGCCCGACTCCCCCGTGAGCACCACGGCGGGCGCGCCGGGCCACCCCGACCCCGCCGAGCTGATCGAGCGGTACGCCGCGCGCTCGGGGCGCGACGTGTCGGGCGTCGCCTGGTACACGGCCTTCGCGTGGTTCAAGCTCGCCGTGATCCTGGAGGGCATCCACTACCGCTACACGCTGGGCCGGACGGTCGGCGCGGGCTTCGACCGGATCGGCGAGCTGGTGCCCGTGTTCATCGAGCACGGCCTCACCACGCTCCAGGGACGACAGGAAGGCTGAGACAGCGCCATGGACTTCGCATTCGACGCCCGCACCGAAGAGCTCCGCGAGAAGCTGCTCGCCTTCATGGACGCGTACGTGTACCCGGCCGAGGCCGTCGCCGACGAGCAGCGGGCCGCGCTCGCCTCGCCGTGGGACACCCCGGCCGTGGTCGAGGAGCTGAAGGCCGAGGCCCGTCGGCAGGGCCTGTGGAACCTCTTCCTGCCGGACGCCGAGCACGGCGCCGGTCTGACCAACCTCCAGTACGCGCCGCTCGCCGAGATCACCGGCCGCTCCCCGCAGCTGGCGCCCACCGCGCTGAACTGCGCGGCGCCCGACACCGGCAACATGGAGGTGCTCGCGCAGTTCGGCAGCGACGAGCAGAAGAAGCGGTGGCTGGAGCCGCTGCTCGCCGGGGAGATCCGCTCGGCGTTCGCGATGACCGAGCCGGAGGTGGCCTCCTCCGACGCCACGAACATCACCACGCACATCGAGCGCGACGGCGACGAGTACGTCATCACGGGCCGCAAGTGGTACATCTCCGGGGCGATGAACCCCGACTGCGCGATCTTCATCGTGATGGGCAAGACCGACCCGGACGGCGCCGACATCCGCCGCCAGCAGTCGATGGTGCTCGTCCCGCGCGACACCCCGGGCCTCGAAGTCCGGCGCGCCATGCGGGTGTACGGGTACGAGGACCACTACCACGGCGGTCACGCCGAGGTCGTCTTCGACCGGGTGCGCGTGCCCGTCTCGAACCTCATCGGCGAGGAGGGCGGCGGCTTCGCCATCGCGCAGGCGCGGCTGGGTCCGGGCCGCATCCACCACTGCATGCGGCTGATCGGCATGGCCGAGCGGGCCATCGAGCTGATGTGCCGGCGGGCGGTGTCGCGCACGGCGTTCGGCAAGCCGCTCGCGCGGCAGGGCGTCGTGCAGGAGTGGATCGCGGACGCGCGGGTCGCCGTGGAGCAGCTGCGGCTGCTCGTCCTCAAGACGGCCTGGCTGATGGACACCGTCGGCAACAAGGGCGCCCACACGGAGATCCAGTCCATCAAGATCGCGACGCCGCGCGCGGTGGTCGACATCCTCGACCAGGCGGTGCAGCTGCACGGCGCGGGCGGCGTCAGCCAGGACTTCCCGCTGGCGGAGCTGTGGGCGGCGGCGCGGACGCTGCGCCTGGCGGACGGGCCCGACGAGGTGCACCAGCGCTCCCTGGCGCGGCGGGAGTTGAAGAAGTACCTCTAGTACCCCCCGTACGGCGTGTGGTCCGCGAGGGCCAGGGCCCGTACGAAGCGGCGGGCCCGCAGGAGGCAGCGGGAGAGGAGGCCGGGGGCGCGGTCGTGTGCCATGCCCCCAGCTTCCGCGCCCGTCCGGCCAGCGGTCCAACAGATCGTTTCGCTGGGTCCCATCGCTAGGATCGATGGGTGGAGATACGTCAGCTGCGCCACTTCATGGCCGTCGTCGAAGAGGGCGGCTTCACGGCCGCCGCCCGTGCCGAGCTGATCGTGCAGTCCGCGCTCAGCACCTCCGTCCGCAATCTCGAACGCGAGCTGGGCGCCGACCTGTTCGACCGCACCGGCCGTCGCGTCGTGCTCACCGAGGCCGGCCGCGCGCTGCTGCCGCAGGCCAGGGCGCTGCTCGCCGGGGCGGTCGCCGCGAAGGAGGCGGTGGCCGCGGTCGCCGGGCTCGCGACCGGGCGGGTGTCGATCGGCACGATCCAGACGCTGACCTGCGTGGACCTGCCCGCCGAACTGGCCGCGTTCCACCGGGAGTTCCCCGGCGTCCAGGTGTCCGTCAAGGACGCCACGGTGGGCGAGCTGACCGAGGCGCTGCGCGCCGGTGAGCTGGACCTCGCGTATCTCGCGCCGGACGGCCCCGGACTGCCCGACGGGCTGAGCGCGTTCGCGACGTGGCACGAGGAGCTGGTGCTCATCACGGCGCCGGGCCATCCGCTGGCCGCGGCGGGACGCACCCTGGTGCGGGACCTGGCCGACGAGGCGTTCATCGACTTCCGGGCCGGGACGGGGCTGGAGTCGGCGGTGCGCAGGCTGGCCGCGCACTGCCGTCTGGAGCGCAGGATCACCTGTGACGTCACCCAGATCCGGCTGCTCGTGGACCTGGTGCGCGCGGGCATCGGGGTCGCCTTCGTGCCCCGGCCGATCGGCGAGGAGGCGGGCCTGCCGTGCGTACGGATCCGGCAGCCCGAGCCGGGCCGGACGGTGGTCCTCGCCGGGCGCGCGCCACGGCCCCGGAACCCGGCGGCCGTGGCGCTCCTCGATCACCTCACGGGCGCAGCGCCCGCAGGAGCAGGTCGGCGAGGTGGTCGGCGACCTGACGCGGGGTGAGCGGCCCGTCGGGGCGGTACCAGGTCGAGAGGTGGTGGACGGAGCCGAAGTGGTAGTCGACCACCAGGTCCGCCGGGGTCGCCGCGGAGAAGACGCCGGACTCCTGGCCCTCCTCGATCAGCGCCCGGAACCGCTCGTGGTAGCGGCGCCGCTCGGCACGCACCTGCTTGTTCTTCTCGGGGCTGAGGTGGTGCATCGAGCGGAAGAAGATCGAGGCGTCGTCGAGGTTGTCGATGGTGGTGACCACGACGTCCGCGGCGGCGTCCCGCACCCGCTGCTCGACGGGCGCGTCGGCGTCCGCGATGGCGTCGAGCCGCTCCTGCTGGACCCGGAGCATCCGGGCGTAGACCTCGTGCAGGAGGTCGTCCTTGGACCCGAAGTAGTGGTAAAGCGCCCCCTTGGTGACGCCGGCCGCCTCCACGATCTCCTGCACCGACGTGCGGTCGTAGCCGCGGTCGGCGAAGAGCCGGGTGGCGGCGGCCAGCAACCGCTGCGGGACGGGCGTGCCGCCACCGTCCGTCGTCCTGGCCACTGCCGCCACCTGCCTTTCGTCTCACTGACTGTTCTGTGTACGGGAACGCAGTTCCCGCCGGAGGATCTTCCCACTTGTCGTCTTCGGCAGCTCCGCCAGGATCTCGACCTCGCGCGGATATTTGTACGCGGCCAGCCGTTCCTTGCAGTACGCGGCCAGCTCGCCGGGGTCCGCGGCGGCATGGGGGCGCAGGCTGACGTACGCCTTGACCGTCTCGCCGCGGTAGCTGTCGGGCACGCCGACGACGGCCGCCTCGCGCACGGCGGGGTGGGTGTAGAGCACGTCCTCGACCTCGCGCGGCCACACCTTGAAGCCGGACGCGTTGATCATGTCCTTCTTGCGGTCGACGACGTAGAGCCAGCCGTCGGTGTCCATGAAACCGATGTCGCCGGTGCGCAGTTCGCCGCCGGGGAAGGTGCCGGCGGTGGCGTCGGGCAGGTTCCAGTAGCCGGGAACCACCTGGGGGCCGCGCACGACGATCTCGCCCTGCTCCCCGAAGGGCACCTCGCGGCCTCCGTCGTCCAGGATGCGCACGACCGTCTCGGGACCCGGGACGCCGACGGCGAGCGTCCCGGAGTCCGGGTCCACCGGCGCCTCCTGCCCCGGCGGCACGGAGGCGCAGGGCGCGGTGCACTCGGTGAGGCCGTAGCCGTTGTGGAGGTAGGGCCCGAAGGCCGCGCGGAACTTCTCCACCAGGGCCGGGGGCAGCGGCGCGCCGCCCGAGGAGATCAGCGCGAAGGACTCGAAGTGCGCCCGGGTCGCCGAGGGGTGCGCGGCCAGGGCCATGAAGGCCGTGGAGGGGCCGACGGTGTAGGCGGGGCGGTGCTCGGCGAACGCGTCGAGGACGACGCCCGCCTCGAAGCGGTAGGTGAGCGCGAGGGTGCCCGCGTTGGCGAGGCACGCGGCGACCTGGGCGACCATGCCGGTGATGTGGAAGAGCGGCGCGAGCGCGAAGTAGCAGGAGCCCTCGGGTATGCCGGCCCCGGTGCGCTGGCGCTCGGCGTTGTAGGTGATGTTGCCGTGGGTGTTCATGGCGCCCTTGGGGGTGCCGCTGGTGCCCGAGGTGTAGCTGATCAGGGCCACGTCGGAGGGGCCGGGCGTGCGCTCGGCGGGGGCCGGCAGCCCCTTGCGGGCGACCGCGAGCAGGTCCTCGGCGTCGGCGGCGGGCGGCAGCCGCTCGAAGTCGAGGACGCGGGGGTCGTCGCGGCTCTGCAGGTCGAGCTGGCAGGCGGTGAGGACCACGCGGACCGGCGATCCGGCGGCCGTGTCGCGCAGATACGCCTCCCAGGCGCGGTCGGAGCAGATCAGCGCGGTGACGTCGGCGTCGGCGAGGACGTGGCCGACCTCCGCCGACTTGTACATGGGGTTCACGGGGACGACCGTGGCGCCCGCCTTCCAGGCGCCGAGGAGCGCGAGGACGAAGTGCGGGGTGTTCTGCAGGAGGATCGCGACGCGGTCGCCGCGGGCGATGCCGCGCGCGGCGAGGTGTCCCGCGACGGAGTCGGTGAGGGTGTCGGTCTCGCGGTAGCTGAGCCGCCCGTCGAAGTAGGCGAGGGCGGTGCGCCCGGGGGCGCGGGCGACGGCCGCGCGGAAGGCGTGCAGGACGGAGTCGGCGGGGGTCACGGCCGCCCGCTGGGCTTCGTTGAGCCGGCCGAGCCAGGGCTTGGCGGCGTATCCCGCGCCGCCGGTCTGCGGATCGCTCACCGCTGCGTCGCCTCCCACTTCTGCTGGATGTGGTTCATGCCGGTCAGCCACTTGTCGGGGGTGGCGGCGCGGGCCTGGTAGTACGCGTCGACCTCGGGGTGGGGCAGGATCAGGAAGCGGTCCTGCGCCATGCCCGTGAACAGCGCGTCGGCGACGTCGTCCGGTTCGATGGCGGTCGGCGCGAGCACCAGGTCGCCGGCGGAGCCGCTGGCCGTGAGCATGTCGGTGCGCACCCCCTGGGGGCACATGGCGTGCACCTTGACGCCCCGGTGGCGGTAGGTGAGGGACAGCCACTCGGCGAACGCGTACGCGCCGTGCTTGGTGACGCTGTAGGGGGCGGCGCCGATCATGGTGAGCAGCCCGGCGGCGGAGACGGTGGAGACGAAGCGGCCGCCGCCGCGCTCCAGCCAGTCGGGCAGCAGCGCGTGCGCGGCCCGCACGTGCGCCATGACGTTCACGTCCCAGGCCGCCGCCCAGACGTCCTCGGGCGCGGCCTCGGTGCCGCCGGAGGCGAGCCCGGCGTTGGCGCAGTACACGTCGACGGTGCCGCCGAGCGCGTCGGTGGCCTGCGGCACGATCGTGGAGGCGTCGCCCGGCACGGCGATGCCGCCCACCTCGTCGGCGACGGCCTTCGCCTTGGCGCCGTCCAGGTCGTTGACGACGACGCGCGCCCCCTCGGCGGCGAAGCGGCGGGCGAGCGCGGCCCCGATCCCGCCTCCCGCACCGGTGACGACGACTCCCTTGTCCTGCAGGGTCTCCACGATCGGTCTCCTTCGACCTGCGGCTCGGCTTTGATCGCAGACTAACCAGTCGGTATGTCGTGGCGAAAGAGGGGCGTGCGGGCCGGGTTCGTTCTCCTGTCCCCCTTCGGGCACTAGCGTGCGGGGCCATGAACCTCTCCCGGCGCGGGCTGCTCGCCGCCACCGCATCGACCGCACTGGTGCCCTCCGCCACGGCCTCGGCGACGCCGCTCCCCGACGCCCCCGCCCCCGCCGGACACCGGCTGCGCACCGGCTTCGAGCGCCTGGCCGCCGACGGCTACGCGCTCCTGGACGGGCGGCGGGTCGGCGTCGTCACCAACCCGACGGGCGTGACCCGCGACGTGCGCCACGTCGTGGACGTGCTGCACGCCGACGAGCGCGTCGACGTGGTCGCGGTGTTCGGCCCCGAGCACGGCTTCCGGGGCACCGCGCAGGCGGGCGGCTCCGAGGGGCGCCACGACGATCCGGCGACCGGGCTGCCCGTGTACGACACGTACCGCAAGAGCGGCAAGGAGCTCGCGGACGTCTTCACCGCGTCGGGCGCGGACACGCTCCTCTTCGACATCCAGGACGTGGGCGCCCGCTTCTACACGTACATCTGGACGCTGTACGACTGCATGGTGGCCGCGCGGCTCGCGGGCAAGCGGCTCGTGGTCCTCGACCGGCCGAACCCGGTCTCGGGCCGGGACGCGTACGGGCCGGTCCTGGAAAGGAGGTTCGCGAGCTTCGTGGGACGCGAGCCGGTCGCCCAGGCGCACGGGATGACGGTCGCGGAGCTGGCGCTCCTGTTCAACGGGGAGTTCCTGGAGCGGCCCGTGGAGCTGGAGACCGTGCTGATGACGGGGTGGCGGCGCGCCGACTTCTTCGACGCGTCGGGGCTGCCGTGGGTGCCGCCGAGCCCGAACATGCCGACGCCCGACACCGCCCTGGTCTACGCGGGCACCTGCCTGTTCGAGGGCACGAACCTGTCGGAGGGGCGGGGCACGGCCCGGCCCTTCGAGCTGCTCGGCGCGGACGGCGTCGACCGGCGCTGGGCGACGGCGCTCGGGGAACTCGACCTGCCGGGCGTGCGCTTCAGGGAGGCGTACTTCGCCCCCGCCTTCTCCAAGTTCCAGGGCAGGACGATCGGCGGCGTCCAGCTCCATGTGCACGACCGGGAGGCGTACGACGCCGTGCGCACCGGCATCGCGCTCCTGGTGACCGCCAAGAAGGCGTGGCGCGGGTTCGCGTGGCGCTCCGACCACTGGATCGACCGGCTCACCGGGTCCGCGCGGGTGCGCACGGCGATCGACGCGGGCGCCGGCACGGACGAGGTGGTGGGCGCCTGGAGCGAGGAGCTCGCACGCTTCCGCGCGGTGCGCCGCCGGTACCTGCGCTACGCCTGAGCGACGAGGTCCGCCCGGGACAGCGGGCGCACGGGGTCAGCCCCGCACGCTCCCGTGCAGGATCCTGGCCAGCTCGCGCGGCCGGGAGAACATCGGCCAGTGGCCGGTGTCCATCTCCACGAGCCGCCAGCGCTCGCTCTTGAGCAGCTCCGCCACGTCGTCCATCGGTTCGTCGCCGTCGAGCAGGCACTTGATGTACGTCGTGGGCAGCTCGTCGAGCGGGCGGGCGAGGACGGCGGGGTCGGTGAGGGTGGCGCCGGGGTGCGGCGTCGACCCGCTCGCGAGCCGCGCGACCTGCTCGCTGTCGAGGCCCTGCCCGTCGAAGTCGGCCGCGTTCAGGGGCGCCCAGTCGCCGTCGTTCTCCGCGAGCGCGGCGTCGAAGACCTCCTCGCCCTGCCACCACATCGAGGCGAACGACTCGCCCTCGACGGGGACGTTGGCGTCGACGAGGACCAGTCGGGCCAGCCGGTCGCCGATCCGCCCGGCGGCCTGGCCGACCGGGATGCCCGAGTAGCTGTGTCCGACCAGGACGACGTCACGCAGGTCGAGCCGCTCGACCTCGTCGACGACGTCCCGTACGTGTGTCTGTGGTCCGGCCGGCACGTCCTGTTTGTCGGCGAGCCCGGAGAGGGTCAGGGGGTGGACGCCGTGTCCGGCCGCCCGCAGCTCCCCCGCCACCTCCTCCCATGCCCACGCACCCAGCCACGCCCCTGCCACCAGTACGAATTGCGCCATGGCGCAGAACGTACACGCCCGAGCCGTGGTGGGGCAGACCCCACCGCTCAGGTGGGTGCCTCCTCCATGACCACCCGGGTGCCTGCTCCATGGCCCCGCACCCGCCCGCCACGAGATCGTGATCTTCAGGACGACACAGGAGATCCGAGGAGGTCCGACATGACACGGGTGACGCGCCGCGGGGTCCCGCTGCTGCTGGTCACGGCGGCCGGGGCGGGGGCGCTGCTGGCTCCCCAGGCCGCGCGGGCGGCGCCGCGCCCCGCGGAGCCGGTCGCGGCGATCGAGCGCGCGGCCCACCCGCTGCGCTCCACCGACCCGAGCGGCACCACCAGGGATCTCGGGCCGCTCGGCAGGATGGTGGGCGACGCCTCGGTGGTGGGGCTGGGCGAGGCGACGCACGGCTCGCACGAGTTCTTCACGATGAAGGAGCGGGTGTTCCGGCACCTCGTGGAGAAGAAGGGGTTCACCACCTTCGCGCAGGAGATGAGCTGGACGACCGGGCTGCGCTTCGACGCCTATGTGCGGGGCGGCCGGGGCGACGCGCGCGAGCTGGTCCACCGCGAGCTGGCGAAGACGCCGTGGGACACCGAGGAGTATGTCCATCTGCTGCGCTGGATGCGGGCGTACAACGACAAGCACCCCGAGCGCCCGCTGCGCTTCATGGGCAACGACCTCAACTACCCCGAGCAGGGGACGGAGTTGTTCGACGGGGTACGCGCGTACGTGCGCGCCCACGAGCCGGATCTGCTGAAGCGGATCGACGGGCTGTACGCGCCGCTGCGGCGCGTGACGGACGGCGACACCTACATGGCGCTGCCCCGCGCCGAGCGCAGGGCGCTGGCGAAGAAGGCGTGGGCGGCGCACGACCTGCTGAAGGAGCGCCGGACGGGCCGCGACGACAAGGCGTTCGCGCTGGCGCTGCACCACGCGCTGTCCGTCGCGCAGACCGGGGACATGTACGCCTTCCCCCTCGACACCGACGAGGGCAAGAAGGACGCCATGCTCTACCGCGACCGCATCATGGCGGAGAACACCGCGTGGTGGCAGCGGTACACCGGCGGCAAGGTGTTCCTGTCGGCGCACAACGCCCATGTCGCGTACGAGTCCTACGACCCGCGCTATCCGAAGATGCAGGGCGCCTTCCTGCGCGACCGGCTCGGCAAGCGGTACGCGAGCATCGGGTTCACCTTCAACGAGGGCTCGTTCATGGCGCAGGGCGCCGACGACGAGAAGTGGAAGCCGATCACGCTGGGCCCGGCCACGCGCGGCATGAACGAGCACACGCTCGACAAGGTGCGCTTCGACGACTACTACGTGGACCTGCGGAAGCTGCCCGACGCCACCAGGAAGTGGCTGGACACGGCGCGCGAGACCCGCAGCATCGGCTCGGGGTGGCCCGACGGCCCGTACGAGGTCCGTCTCGCGCCGTCGCACGACGTCCTCATCCATCTCCACGACGTCACCGCGGCCCACCGACAGTCTCAGTGAACGAGACGGCGCATTCCGGCTATTGACTGGCCCCTCCCTCCGCCATGAGAGTGCCGGTCGTGCACAGCGAAGCGACAGCAAGAGAGAAACAGCAGGTCCAGGACGCGGACGGCAGCCCCGAGAGCCTGCGCAGGGTGGCCGTGGCCTCCTTCATCGGGACGGCCATCGAGTTCTACGACTTCTACATCTACGGCACGGCGGCGGCCCTCGTCCTGAACGAGGCGTTCTTCCCGACGCTCGACCCGGTCAACGCCACGCTCGCGTCGTTCTCCACCTACGCGGTGGCGTTCGCGGCGCGGCCCATCGGCTCGGTGATCTTCGGGCACTTCGGCGACCGGGTGGGGCGCAAGTCCGTGCTCGTGGCCTCGCTGCTCCTGATGGGTCTCTCCACCGCCCTCGTCGGCCTGCTGCCCGGCTATGGCACCTGGGGCATCTGGGCGCCGCTGCTGCTGATCCTGCTCCGCTTCCTCCAGGGCATCGGGCTCGGCGGCGAGTGGGGCGGGGCGGCGCTGCTCGCGGTGGAGCACGCGCCGAAGAAGAAGCGCGGGCTGTACGCCGCCTTCCCCCAACTCGGCCCGTCCGTGGGGTTCTTCGCGGCGACCGGCGTCTTCTGGCTCCTCTCCTCCGCGCTCTCCGACGACGCGTTCCGCTCCTGGGGCTGGCGCGTGCCGTTCCTGCTCTCGTTCCTGCTGGTCGGCGTCGGCCTGTTCGTGCGGCTGCGGATCAGCGAGACCCCGGTGTTCGCCAAGGTGATGGAGGCGCAGGAGGCGAGCAAGGTCCCCACGCTCGACGTGCTGCGCCGCCATCCGCGCGAACTGCTGCTCGGCGCGGGCGGCATGGTCGTCGCGTACGGCCTCTTCTACACGGCCACGACCTACTGCCTCGCCTACGCCACCGGCACCCTGCACATCTCCCGCAACACCATGCTGGGTCTGTCACTGGTGGCCTGTCTCTTCCTCGCGGCGGGCACCTGGCTCGCCGCGACGCGCTCCGACGGGAACGGGCGGCGCAGGCTCGTCCTCGTGGGCGCGGGCCTCGCGGTGGTGTGGGGCCTCGTGCTCTTCCCGCTCCTGGACACCGAGCAGCCGGTGCTCGTCGCCCTCGCGATCGGCGGCGCGCTGTTCTGCATGGGGGTCGTCTACGGCCCGATGGGCGCGTATCTGCCGGAGCTGTTCTCCACGAACGTGCGCTACTCGGGCGCCTCGCTCGCCTACAACCTCGGCGGTGTGCTGGGCGGCGCGGTCTCGCCGCTGGTGGCGACCCGGCTGCAGTCGGCGTTCGGCTCGTCGTCGGTGGGCTGGTACGTGAGCGCGATGGCGGTCGTGTCGCTGGTGTGCGTCCTCGCCCTGCCGGAGACCCGGGACCGGGAACTGGCCTGAACCGTGCGGGAACCCGCACCGCACGGAAACCCGTACCGCCCCGCGCGGGAATTCACGCATTCCTCACGACGTGTACCGCGGCTGAATTCTCCCTACGTCCGGACCACGCCCGCTCCGACGTGCCGCGCACGTCACCGGGAATGCCGGACCCGGCAATTCAACGGCTGAGCCACCAGCGTTCGTTGTCCTTGGACAAAGCGTCCCACAACAGATTCAACGGGTGCCCGGGACCGCACGAGGCGCGGTCGCCGCGCCGCGTGAACACCCCGACGAGCACCTCGGTCCTCGGCCCGACGTCCCCGATGATGTCCAGGCGCCGCAGGCCGCCCGCCTCGGGGAGGCTGCCGCTCTCGGCGGCCTCCCCGATGCCCTGCGTGACCAGCATCGCCCCGCTGACCACGCCCGAGCGCAACAGCTCGAAGCCGTAGTGCGCGGCCTCTATCTCGGCGGCCACGGACAGGTGCTGACGGTAGTCCGTGCCGTACCAGGCGGCGAGGAAGCGGGCGATGAGACCGCCGGCCGAGACCACCAGGGGCAGCGTGGTCAGCCGGCCCGCGGTCACGGACGGGCCCGGCAGCCGCTCCTCGGGCAGATTGGTGAGCAGGGAGAGGCCGCTGCGACGCCACTCGATGATCTCGTACGGGTCGAGCTCGGCCTCCTGGCCCTCGGTGACGACGATGCTGCCGCAGACCAGGTCCAACTCCTTGGCCTGCAGCTTGGCGAAGAGGTCGCCGGTGCGCACATGGGTCACCTTCAGGTCCACGCCGCGCCGTTCGTACGCCTCGCCGACGCGCTCCACGGCGTCGAGGAGGAACCCGAGCGTGTAGCGCGTCGAGCCCACGGAGAGGGTCCTGCCGAGGCGGCGCCGGGCGTCGTGGACGCCCTCGGTCCACTGGTCGAGGGTGCGGCGCGCGAGTTCGACCAGGGCCTCGCCGGTGGGGGTGAACAGGACGTCCTTGCCGCGGCCGCGCTTGAGGACGAGCGCCTCCCCGCACAGCGCCCCGAACGTGCGGTTCATCGTGTCCAGCTGCTTCTGCACGCTGGACTGCTCGCGGCCCAGCAGGCGGGCGGCGGCCAGCGCGGTGCCGCTCTCGTGCACCGCGAGCAGCGTGCGCAACTGGTCCATCGTGGTGTCAAGGAGATCCGTGGGGTACTGCTGCGGACCTGATAATGCCATGCGCGAGTTCTCGCTCTCCGACTCCCTCGTCTTTTAGGCCATGCAGCATAACCACAGCGGGAAACTGATCCGGAGTTCAGCGGAAATTATCTGGGGATTTCTTCCAGAAAATACTGGATGTGTTCCCGGTACCCGTGGAATGGTCGAGCCAATCCCACACGATCATTCATCTCTGCAGGGAGAGACACGCTCGTGAGTCACCACAAGGCCGCCCCCGCGCCCACCGCACTGCAGGCTGCGGGCACCTCGTCTCCCTGCCCACCGCCCTCGTGGCGGTCGTGCTGTGCTGGCCGCCGCCCGTGAACCGCTGGGCGAGGCAGCACGAGGCCGGCGCCTAGCCGCCGCGCCGCGTGGCACACGCCGGGACCGGTGCCTTCGGGGGTGGATACCGGCACCGGCGTGTGCCGCGCGACATCTGGCCAGGTGGCCCGGGCGGCAGGACCATACCGGCGTGGAGCCCTACTGGGAATTGACCTTCGACGCCGACGGCGACGTCGACACCGCGCAGCGCGCACAGCTGCTGTCGGGCGCGGAACGTGAACGCGTCACCGATCTGCTGTTCTTCGCGCACGGCTGGAACAACGAGAAGCGGGACGCACGGCAGTTGTACCGCCGGTTCTTCGCCCCGTGTCCGGGCATGTCGGCGTCGGGGGTGCGCCTCGGCTACGTCGGGGTGCTCTGGCCCGCGATCCGCTTCGCCGACGAACCCATCCCCGACTACGACCCCTCCGCCACCGTGACCGCCGCCGCGCCGCCGGGCGGACCGGTCCTGGACGCGGCGACCCGGCAGGCGCTCGCCCGGGCCTTCCCGGAGGAGGGCGCGACGCTGGACCGGATCGCGGAGCTGCTCGCCGAGCGCTCCGAAGTGCCCACCCGGATCTACGAGTTCGGGCGGCTGGTGCGCGAGCTGGTCTCGCTGCGGGAGACGAGCCCGGCCCGGCACTTCGGCGAGGACACCGGCGCGGGCGAGCCCGCGATGCTCACCGACGACGCGGTGCAGGTGTGCGAGGTGTTCGCCGCCGCCCTCGCGGAGCACACCGAACGGCCCGAGCTCTTCGGCTCGCTGCGCAAACGGCTGTGGTCCGGCGCGCACGAACTGCTGCGCCAGGGCACCTACTACGCGATGAAGCGACGGGCGGGCGCGGTGGGCCAGTTGGGGCTCGGGCCCGCGATCGGCCTGCTCGCCGCCGACGCGCCGGCGATCCGGGTGCATCTGATCGGGCACAGCTTCGGGGGCCGGCTCGTCTCGTACGCGCTGCGCGGAATGCCCGCGGACGTGCGGGCCGTGAAGTCGGTGACGCTGCTCGAAGGGGCCTTCTCGCACTACGCGTTCGCCGGGCGGCTGCCGCACGACAGGACGCGGGGCGGCGCGCTGGCGGGCATGCAGCACCGCATCGACGGGCCGCTCGTCTCCTGCTACTCCCACTTCGACGACGCGCTCGGCCGCCTCTACCCGCTGGCGTCGAAGCTGGCCGGGGACTCCACGAGCTTTCTGAACCTGTGGGAGCGGTGGGGCGCGATCGGCTACAACGGCATCCGCGCGGTGGACGGCGGCAAGCGCATCAAGCTGGGCGAGAAGGTGCCCACCAAGGGGTGCGTGAGCATCGACGCGGCGTCGGTGGTGCGGCGGGGCGGTCCGCCCTCCGGCGCGCACAGCGACGTGTGCCACGAGCAACTGGCACACGTCGTGTTCGCCGCAGGGCGGATCGCGCGCGCCTAGCGGATTCCCGGGCCGCCCGAGGGGTCGCGGTGGCGCGGGAACTCGACGACCTGCTGGTACGTCGGGCGGTTCTGCCACTGGATCGGCTTGTGCGTGATGCCGCCCAGGGCACGGTGGATGACCGAGTCGGCGCACCACTGGTCGCCCGCCTTGCAGGAGTCGTCACCGGGGTAGACCTCGGTGGCCGGCTTCGCGAGGGCCTGCGTGAGGGTGGTGAGCAGGGCGTCCCGGCAGGCGTCGAGCTTGCCGTCGCCGCAGAAGGTGTCGCCCAGCCCGCCCTTCACCGGCTGCCCGAGCACCGCGCGCAGGTCCTTGTCGGCATAGCCCCACCAGCCGTACTGGAAGGCCGATCCGGCGTGCGCCCCGGTGGGTCCGTGGCCGGCCGAGGGGGCCTCGTCGGTGGCGAGCTGGGCCGTGAGGGCGTCGTAGAGGTCCTTGCCGAGGCCCGGCTTGAACTCGGCCTCGATCAGGAGCGGCCACCAGGCGTCCATGATGCGCACGGCGTCGGGGTGGGCGTACGCCTTGGAGCCCGCCGCCGTCTGGTTGCGCTGGGCGCCCGCCTTGCGCCAGGCCTCCAGCTGCTGGACGGCCTTGGCCTGCTGCGGGTCGGTGACCGGCTTGCTGCGGAGCACCTTCAGGAGCTCGGGCAGCACCTGTTCGCCGCGCAGGTCGGTGACGGCGGCCTCGGACATGGCCTGGGTCAGCGAGGCGCGGGTGACGCCGCCCTCCTCGGTGAGCTTCTTGACGCGGCCGTCGAGCAGGTCGCCGCGGTGCACGGCGCTGACACCGAATCCCGCGGTGTTGAAGTCCTTGGCCTGCTTGTTGTTCCAGGAGATGTAGTAGTCCTGGTTGACGGACTGCGGGTGCTCGGCGGGCGGGGTCTGCGCGGAGGTGTTGTCCGCGGGGTCGAAGTCCTGCCATTCGTAGGCCTGTTCACCCTTGACGGGCAGGGCCGGGTCGACGTCCTTGGCGCGCTCGGGGTTGGCGCCGCTGTTGTAGTACGCGACGTCGCGCGAGTCGGCGTAGAACCAGTTGAAGGCGTAGCTGATGCTCTGCGCGGCCTTCTTGAAGCTCGCGGCGTCCTTCACGTAGCCGGGGTCGTTCAGCATCTGGAAGCCGATGATGGAGTCGGCCTCGTGGCGGTAGGTGGAGCGCAGCGAGACGTACGCGACGGGCTTGCCGCCGACGGTGGCGCGGTGGCTGACGATGCCGTACTTCGTACGGAAGACCTGCATGCGGTAGGAGCCGGCGGCCGTGGAGTCGGCGACGGTCGGCTTCCAGGCGTTCTTGCGCTCCAGCTTCTCCATGGGCGTGCAGGTGCCGCGGTAGAGGTAGCCGGTGGACTGCTTGGTGGGCGTGCCGCCGCCGGGCTCGCACAGTTCGACGGCGTACGTGTCGGTGATGTCCTGTCCGGCGGAGGTGGCCGACCAGGCGTAGTCCTGGCCGCGGCCCAGCTGGATGTACATGCCGACGCCCGCGAAGGAGACGCCGCGCGCGCTGATGCCGGGGCCCTGGAGCTCCTGCTGCATGAGGAGCTGGGGCGCGAAGTAGCCGGTCTGCGGGCCGAAGACGGCGACGGGGTTGCCGCTCGCGGTGTGCTTGCCGGACACCAGCAGGGCGTTGGACATGCCCTTCTTGTGGCCGTCCGCGCGGAACAGGTCCGAGGGCAGGACGCCCTTGTCGTACATGCCCTGGAGCGGCCTGAGCTTCTTGGGCGCCTTCACCGGGTCCTTGGCGCCGCTCTTCGCGCCGCCCTCGCGGTCGTAGACGAGCTGCTCGCGCTCGACGGAGCCGGGGTCGGGCAGCGCGGTGCCGCGCGCCTTCTCGGGCTTGCCCGCGTACGGGAAGCTCGTGCCGTCGTGGATGGTCTGGACGGCCTCGGGGTCGTTGCGGGCGCGGAAGGACTCCCAGACCTTCGTACCCTTCTCGACGCCGTACTTCTCCTGGGACTTGAGCAGGGAGAGGGCCGACTCGACCTCTCCGCCGCCGCCGTTGCCGAAGAGCCCGCCGACCACGGAGGCCAGGGCGATCATGTCGGTGACCTTGAAGGGCTCTATCTCGCCGATGTTGGTGATGGCGTCGATCTTGCCGGTGAGAACGTACTCGCCGGGGAAGTAACGGCCGTTCTTGGCCTTGACGCGGTAGGCGTTGAGCCCGTCGATGTAGGCCTGCGCGTCCTCCATCGCGCGTTTGCCGCGCTCGCCCTGGGTCGACTTGATGTATTCGACCTGCTTTTCGAGGTCCTGCTCCGTGTACGGAGCCTGCGGCCAGAACTGCTGTTCAAGGCCCTGGTTGGCGAGCGCGCCGCCGGCGAACGAGGTCAGCTGGCCGCGCCCGATGTGCCGGAAGAGGTCGATGAGCCAGAGCCGGTCCTGGCCCGCGGCGAAGCCCGCGCCGAACTCGGTGCCGTAGCGCGTGGTGCCCTGGATGTGCGGGATCCCGTACTTCTTGTCCCGGGTGATCGTCACGTCGTCGCGCGGCTTGGTGACGGAGTCCACCTGGTCCTCGCGCACCCCGAAGGAGGAGTCGTCGAAGAACTCGGTGAGGCGGTCGTCGGTGAGCGAGGGATAGCCGGAGGAGAGCGCGTCGTAGGGGCCCAACTGGTCGTCGGCGTGCTTCGGCTGGGTGCCGAAGACCCGGTGGGCGAGGATCTCGGCGAGGGTCGCGCCGCCGTTCGCGCCGGGCGGCAGGACGTCGGCGCACTGGCCCTCGCAGTAGTCGGCGGCCGCCTTGGGCACCGGTTTCGGCGGGGCGGCCGACGCCCCCTGCAGAGGGGCGAGAAGGGAGGCGCCGAGGGCGAGCGCCGCTCCCGCCGTGAGGGTTCTGAGTCGGACGATGCGTCGTCGCATGGGTGCTCCTCCGGGTCCTGGGGAAGACCGATGCGCCGGAGGCTACTGGTGGGTTGACGAACCCGAAAGATGAACATGCGTCGCCTTTTCCGAATCACCACAACGCGCCCCCCTCCGACAGGCGTCAGCCCAGTTCAAACGGGCAAGCGAAAATCTGTCGCCCGATACGGGAGCCGAATCGCGTGTCGATACGTCTACTCGGCGACGTCGTTTCGAGGCCGGCCCCGGACCAAGGCCCGGCTTCGACACCGGCAGAGAAGGAACACGGGGTACCAGTACGGGGAAAGTGTGACGGAGGTGCAGGGCGATGGCCGGATTCCGGAGTCTCGCGAGACAGGTGCGTGATCCGCAGAGCGATCTGGCACTGCGGCGCTACTCGCTGCGCAAGTGCCTGGAGAGGTTCGCCCCTTACGGCCACCGGGCGACCTGGGACCATCTGAGCTCCCGGGCGGGCTTCGGGCCCGAGGACAGGTCGCCCGACCCGGCGCGGCTGGTGTCCGCGCTCGACGAACTGGAGGCGGCGCGGGCCGTGTGGCTCGCCTACGAGGCGGACTTCGCGGAGCGCCGCCGCAAGGAGAAGCACGACGGGCTCAGGCGCCCCGGCAGCGACGACGACTGGCACCGCTGCACCTGGGGCGGGTGCGGCGTCGCCTGGTGCGACGACCCGGACGTCCACCCGCACGAGCCCCTCGCCGAAGTCCTGCGCCGGCTGATCGCGGCGCTGGAGCGGGCGCCGGGCACGGCCTGCCCCGTCTGCGCGGACACGACCCTGGTGTGGCGGCACGGACTGGCGCACGAGCCGTCGTCGGGGGCGGTCTGCACGGGCTGCGGCATCGTCGTGCCCGGCCCGGTCCTCACCACGGACGCCGTGGCCCAGGCGCAGGCACGGCGGCTGCGCCCCCTGGTCTCGGCGTGAGGGACGGCGTGGTCAGGGTGTGGCCACGTCCGTGTGGACGGCGAGCTTGAACTGGGCATGAGTGAGCGGCGTGGCGAGCTTCACGTCTCCCACGCCGCGCGCCGATATCTTCAGCGCGACGGGCGTGCTGGGGTGCACGAACATCTGCCAGACGTACGACCGGAACTGCCCGCCCCGGGTGGCGGCGGAGTCGGTCGTGGCCGTCGAGTCGTACCCGGTCGACAGCTCCAGCGGGTCGCGGACGAAGCGCGCGCGGTACTCGGTCGGCTTCGGGGCCGAGTCCCAGAAGACCATCGCGGAGAGCACGCCCCAGCCCTCGTGGCTGGGCCAGATGAGCCCGGAGCGGGCGTCCGGGAAGCGCGAGGGGTGCGTGCCGCCCCTCGCGGGGTCGTGCATGTGCCACGGATCGTAGGACTCCTGGTCCGCTCCGTAGGGAAAGCGCACCAGGTGGTACCCGTCGCTGTCGTACGTCACGCGCTGCGGCGCGTGCCGCGCGGCGTCCCACAGCAGTGAACAGATGGCGACCGACATCGCCCCTCCCCCGTATCGGCGTCGACGTGCCTTCTTCGTTCTTTGCGCAACTGCCTTGCGTAGAAGACACGTTGATACGTATCGGACGGTTGCGGCCAGACGTAGCACAGGGAATTTTCGGTGGTCACGTCAATTTTGCGGCGGGGAGAGTGATCGGCGATGACGGACACCCGGAGCCCCTGAGGAGACAGGCCCATGTCGACGCTGCGCGTCACCGCCGAAGTGCTGACGATCCACGAGCATCCCCGCGCCGACGCGCTGGAACTGGCCCAGGTGGGCCTGTACCGCGCGGTCGTGGCGAAGGGCGCCTACCGCACGGGCGAGTACGCGGTGTACATCCCCGAGCAGGCGGTCCTGCCGGCACCCCTGATCGAGGAGCTGGGCCTCACGGGCAGGCTCGCGGGCGGCAACCACGACCGGGTCAAGGCGGTGCGGCTGCGCGGCGAGCTGTCGCAGGGCATCGTGTGCCGCCCGGCCGCGCTCGACGGGCAGGACCTGGCGAGCGCGGCGGCCGACGGCACGGACTTCGCGGAGCGGCTCGGCATCACCAAGTGGGTGCCGCCGATCCCGCCGACGATGGACGGCGAGGTGGAGGCGGCGCCCGATCTGCTGCCCTGGGTCGACATCGAGAACATCCAGCGGCACCCGGACGTCTTCGCGCCCGGCGAGCCGGTCGTCCTGACCGAGAAGCTGCACGGCTCGGCCTGCCTGGTGACCTATGTCGCCGAGGACGACCGCGTGCACGTCTCGTCCAAGGGGTTCGGCGCCAAGTCGCTGGCGCTGCGGGAGGACCCGCGCAATCTGTACTGGCGAGCGGTCCGCGCCCACGGGGTGGCGGACGCGGCGGCCCGGCTGGCCCGGCGGCTCGGCGCGCGCCGGATCGGCATCTTCGGGGAGGTGTACGGCGACGGGGTGCAGGACCTCGGCTACGGCGCGGACGGGCGGCGCGAGACGCTCGGGTACGCGGCCTTCGACGTGAGCGCGGACCTCGACGGCGAGGTGCGCTGGCTGGACACGGCGGAGCTGCTCGCGGGCGAACTGCCGCTGGTGCCGCGGCTGTACGAGGGCCCCTACGACAGCCACCGCGTCCTGGAGCTCGCGACGGGCCGCGAGACGGTGTCCGGGCGGGAGCTGCATCTGCGCGAGGGCCTGGTGATCCGGCCCGCCGTGGAGCGGTACAGCCCGGTGACGGGCGGGCGGGCCATCGCGAAGGCGGTCAGCGCCGCGTATCTGACGCGCAAGGGCGGCACCGAGTACGAGTAGGCGTCCGGGTGGGGGGGGGCGGCCGCGGGGCCGCCCCCCCCCCTCCCCGCTCACTCCGCCGGCGCGGCCGTCCGGCGCTCGCCGAGGAGCCGGGAGCCGGTGAGCCGCTCGCCGAAGACGTCGTCGGGGTTGGAGAGCACACAGGTCTCCAGGGACAGGCAGCCGCAGCCGATGCAGTCCGAGAGGTGGTCGCGCAGCCGGCTCAGCTGCTTGATGCGCGCGTCCAGTTCGCTGCGCCAGTGCTCCGAGAGGTGCGCCCAGTCCTCGCGGTTGGGCGTGCGCTCCTCGGGGAGCGAGTCGAGCGCCTCGCGGATCGTGGCGAGCGGGATGCCGACGCGCTGGGAGGCGCGGATGAAGGCGACGCGGCGCAGCGTGTCCCGGTGGTAGCGGCGCTGGTTGCCCGAGGTGCGGCGGCTGGTGATGAGGCCCTTGGACTCGTAGAAGTGCAGGGCGGAGACGGCGGCGCCGCTGCGCGCGGACAGCTGGCCGACCGTGAGTTCGTGGACCTTCTCTGGGATCTGGGGCACCCCGCGAAGCCTAATCGCCGGTCCGTTGACACGCGTCGGCGCACCCCGCATGCTGAGCAAGCGCTTAGTCTGCGTACGTCGCCGCATACGTCTAGGAGGCCAGGGTCATGGCGGAGCCGAGGATCTTCACGTCGGCCGAGGAACTGCGCGCCGGGGTCGGCGAGCAACTCGGGTACAGCGACTGGCTGGAGGTCGACCAGAAGCGGATCGACCTCTTCGCCGACGCCACCGGCGATCACCAGTGGATCCACGTGGACGCGGAGAAGGCGGCGCAGGGCCCCTTCGGGACCACGATCGCGCACGGCTATCTGACGCTGTCGCTGCTGCCGAGCCTGGTGCCGCAGACCATGCGCGTCGAGGGCATGAGGATGGGCATCAACTACGGCACGAACAAGGTGCGTTTCCCCTCCCCCGTACCGGTCGGCTCGCGGCTGCGCGCGACCGCCGTGCTGACCGACGTGACGCCGACGAAGGACGGCGGGGTGCAGGTGACGGCCCAGGTCACCGTCGAGCGCGAGGGCGCCGACAAGCCCGCCTGCGTCGCGGAGTCGGTGTCCCGCTACTACTTCTGAGCACCCACCATGCGCAGGACGAGGTCGGCGTAGAGCGCGCCGACCTCGTCGGGCGTGCGGTGCCCCGCCGTGTTGAACCAGCGGGCGACGTCGATGCAGAGCGAGAGCACGGCGAGCGTGGTGCCCGGCACGTCGGGGACGTCGAACTCCCCCGTCCGCACGCCGTCGTTGATGATGTCCCGCACGGCCGCGTCCGACTTGCGGCGCAGCGCGACGATCTCCGTGCGGTGCTCCTCGCCGAGCGCGTCCAGCTCGTACTGCACGACGCGCGCCGTCGTGTGGTGGGCGGCGTGCCAGCGGACGAAGGAGCGCACGGCCGCGGCGAGGCGCTCGGCGGCGCCGCCCTCTCCGTCCGCCGCGGTCCGCAGGATGTCCAGGGCCTTGTCGTGGCCGATCCTGCTGATGCGGTGGAGCAGCTCTTCCTTGGTCTTGTAGTGGATGTAGAGCGCGGCGGGGCTCATGCCGGCGCGGCCGGCGATGTCACGCGTGGTCGTGGCGTGGTACCCGCGCTCCGCGAAGGCCTCGACGGCGGCGATCAGCAGCCGCCTCGCGGCGTCGGGGCTGACCTCGCCCCACGGCTGCTCCTCGCTCTCGGTCTCCGCGGCCGATCCCATGTCCCACTCCTTCACCCCGTCGGGAGGGACACCATACCCCTGTCGGTGAGCAAGCGCTTAGGGTGCCGGGACCCGGCAGGGCCCCGGCGGGGCGGTCAGGACTTGGCGAAGGGGTCGTGCTCGGCGAGCAGCCGGTCCACGCGGGCCTGGTCGACCCTGCTGACGATCTGGTCGGCCTCCTGCCGGTCCCTGATCACCTTGGCGAGGGTGAACGCGGAGGTGGTCAGATACAGCACCGAGATGGCGAGGAAGCCCCGCACCCACGCGGAGGCGTCGAGGTAGCCGATGCCGACGGCCACCGCGGCCAGGGCGACGGAGAAGGAGGCGACCGCCTGGCCGTAGAAGGCGGTCGTGGTCTGCTGCTTCACGGGTGGCTCAGTCATGGACGCAGCATCGGGCAGGAGTGGCCCGCGCCATATCCGCTCGCGTACTCAGACGCGTACTCACCCGGCCCGGCGACCCAGTCGCCCGGCCGCCCCCTCAGAACGCCGAAACCCCCGTCAGCGCGCGGCCGATGACGAGCTTCTGGATCTGGCTGGTGCCCTCGTAGAGCGTCATCACGCGGGCGTCGCGCAGCAGCTTGCCCGCCGGATACTCGTCGATGTAGCCGTAGCCGCCGAAGACCTGGAGGGCGTTGTTGGCGGCGCGCACGGCGGCCTCGGAGGCGAAGAGCTTGGCCTTGGAGGACTCCGTGGCGAAGGGCTGCCCCCGGTCGATGAGGTCGGCGACGCGCCAGGTCAGCAGCCGCGCGGCGTCCACGTCGACCGCGATGTCGCTGATCAGCTCCTGCACCAGCTGGTGGTGGGCGATGGTCTTGCCGAACTGCTCGCGCTCACCGGCGTAGCGCACGGCCGCGTCGAGGGCGGCCCGCGCGATGCCCACGCACCCCGCGGCCACCGACATGCGCCCCTTGGCGAGGGCGGACATGGCGACGGAGAAGCCCTTGCCCTCGGGAGCCATCATGGCGCTCGCCGGGACGCGGACGTCCTCCAGGACCAGTTCGGCGGTGGCCTGGCCGCGCAGGCCGAGCTTGCCGTGCAGGGTGCGGCGGCTCAGACCCGGGGTGTCGGTGGGGACCAGGAACGCGGAGACGCCCTTGTGGCCCGGGGCGTCGCCGGTGCGGGCGAAGAGGAGGACGACGTCGGCCCAGGTGCCGTTCGTGATGAACATCTTGGTGCCGTTGATGACGTAGTCGTCGCCGTCGCGCACGGCCCGGGTCGAGAGGTTGCCCGCGTCGGACCCGGTGCCCGGTTCGGTGAGCCCGAAGCAGCCGACGTACGCGCCGGAGGTGAGGCCGGGCAGCCAGCGCCGCTTCTGCTCCTCGTCGCCCCAGTGCGCGATGGTCTTGGCGACCAGGCCGAGGGAGACCGAGACGATGCCGCGCACGGAGGAGTCCCCGCGCCCCAGCTCCTCGGTGACCAGACAGTACGCGAGGTGGTCGCCGCCGGAGCCGCCGTACTCCTCGTCGATGGTCAGGCCGAGGAAGCCGACCTCCCCGAGCTTCTTCACGATGCCCCGGTCGACGCTCTCGGCGCGGTCCCAGTCGACGACGTGCGGGGTGATCTCGCGCGCGACGAAGTCCTCGGCCAGCTGCCGGACGGCGGACTGCTCCTCGCTGAGCTCCAGGTTCATCGTGGGCACCTCTTCGCGTCGAGATGTAAATTAGCAGTGCTAGTTTACTGGGGCAGCCCTACTATGTGCCGCATGGCCCGACCGCGCAAGCCCCTTCTCAGCAGAGATCGCATCGTCGAGACGGCGCGTGCGCTCGTGGACGCCGAGGGCCTCGCGGCCGTCTCCACGCGCCGCCTCGCCGCCGAACTCGGCGTCAGCGGGCCGTCCCTGTACAACCACTTCCGCACCAAGGACCAGATCCTGGAGGCGGTCGCGGACTCGGTGAGCGCGCAGGTCGACCTGTCGATGTTCGACGCGGCCGACGGGCGCGACTGGCGCACGGCGCTGCACGACTGGGCCGTCTCCTACCGGGCGGCGCTCACCCTGCACCCGAACATCGTCCCGGTGCTCGCGCAGGGCCCCGGCCGCCGCCCGGCCGGACTGCGGCTCGCGGACGCGGTGTTCGGGGCGATGGTCGACGCGGGCTGGCCGGCCGCGCAGGCCACGTCGATCGGCGCGCTGATGCGGTACTTCATCATGGGCTCGGCGCTCGGCTCGTTCGCCGGGGGCTTCGTGGACGACGAGGCCGCGTACGACCCGGCCGACTACCCGCACCTGGGCCAGGCCCACCTGCTCGCCGAGCGCCAGCACCTCATCGACGACCGCGCCTTCGAAACGGGCCTCACGGCCCTGCTCGACGGCCTCGCGCTCCAGTACGAGCAGGTGGGCGCGCGGACCTGAGGGCGGGCCCGCCGGAGAGCGGCCGGACGACCACGTTTCGGCGCGCGCCGAAGCGTTCGGGGCCCATGCTGGAGGCATGACGCCAGGCCGTACGCCCAGCAGGTCCGCCGCCGGCAACACCCCCGCCACCCCGGCCGCCGCACTCGCCGCGCTCGCCGCGCTGTTCGCGGACGAGACGCGGGCGGCCTGTCTGCTCGCGCTGCTCGACGGGCGGGCCTGGACCGCCGGGGAGCTGGCGCGGCACGCGGGCGTCGCGGCGTCGACGGCCGGCGAGCACCTGGACAAGCTGGTGGCGGGCGGTCTGCTCGCCGAGGAGCGGCAGGGCAGGCACCGCTACGTACGCCTGGCCGACGCGCGCGCGGCCCAGCTCGTGGAGGATCTCGCCGCCCAGGTGGTGCCGGAGGCCGCGGCGCGGCCCCGCACGCTGCGCGCGGCGGGCGCCCGGTCCGCGATGGCACGGGGGCGCACCTGTTACGACCACTTGGCGGGGCGGCTCGGGATCGCCGTCACCGCGGCGATGACGGCGCGGGGGCTGCTGCGCCAGGACACCGGATTCGCGCTGACGGACCAAGGGGTGGACTGGTTCGGGGAGCTGGGCATCGCGCTGCCGCGCGGCGGACGGCGCCCGCTGGCCCGCGGCTGCCTGGACTGGACCGAGCGCAGGCCCCACCTGGCGGGGGCGGCGGGCGCGGCGCTCTGCCGGCACGCGCTGGACGCGGGCTGGTGCGACCGGATCGGCTCGGAGCGCGCGGTGCGGGTCACCCCGCGCGGGGCGCGGGCCTTCGCGGACCTCCTGGGCCTGGACGACCTCACCGAGCGCCTCGCGGGGCCGGACGCGCCGCGCTGACGCCTCACTCCGCCACGATGCGCTCCACGGCCGCCGCGACGATCGCGTCCCGCTCGGCCTCCGAGAGGACCTCGGGGAGCGTGAGCTGTTCGACGATGAGCCAGTTGAAGGCCAGGTACAGGAGCTTGACCGCCATCGCGTCGCCGGGCAGCCCGGAGGCCTCGTGGTACGAGAGGTTGGCGTCGAGGTCGGCGCGGACGCGCTCGGTGAGGACGGCGCGCAGCTCGGGGCGCCGGGTCGCCTCCAGGCGCAGTTCGAGCAGGGCGAGGTACCCGGTGCGGAAGCCGCTGACGCGGCCGACGACCTCGCGCATCAGCTCGACGTAGGTCTCCTTGTCGGGCTTGGCCGCGCGCTGGCGTTCGACGACCTCCTCGTCGGGCGTGAGCCGTTCGTAGACCCGGGCGCCCGCCTGCGTCAGCAGGTCGTCGCGGTTGCTGAAGTAGTTGGAGGCCGTGCCGGTGGGCACGCCCGCCTCGGTGTCCACGGCCCGGAAGGTCAGCCCGCGGGCGCCCTCCCTGGCGAGGACCTCGATGGCGGCGTCGACCAGGGCCGCCCGTCGCCCGTCATTCCTGCGCACCATTGACACCACTCCGTATGTAGTACTACGTTTCCACCACTACAAGAGAAGTACTACAGGGGGAGTCACCAGATGCGCAAGCTCGTGTACTACACCGGCACCTCCATCGACGGGTACATCGCGGGACCCGCCGACGAGGTCGACTTCTACCCCGTGGGCGACGAGGAGCAGGCCACCGCCTACGCCGCACGGGTCAACGCCCGCTATCCCGAGACCGTCCCCACCGCCCTGCGCCCGCACGTCGGCCTCGCCGACGCGCCCAACCAGCGCTTCGACACGGTGGTGATGGGCCACGGCACCTACCGCCAGGTCCTGGACCACGGCATCACGAGCCCGTACGCGCACCTGCGCCAGTACGTGGCCTCGAACACGCTGAGCACCTCGCCCGACCCGGCGGTGACCGTGACCGGCGGCGACCCGCTCGACCTGGTCCGCGACCTCAAGAAGCAGCAGGGGCAGGACATCTGGCTGTGCGGCG
>NZ_LIRJ01000201.1:0-230 GCF_001419745.1 Streptomyces silaceus
GTGGGGGTGCTGGGGGTGGCTGCCATGTCGGGGGTCGTGCTCCTTACTCGATGATCATCAGCGCACGATCCATGCCCACCTTCATGATCATGTACCCGTCGATCTTCAATTGATGATCACGCGACAGCAGAAACAGAAGAACAGGAGCCAGGACGGTCCGGCAGGTTCAGCCGTATCCGGAATCCAAGAGGATGGCAAAGCAGAAGAACCGGGGTGCGAGCGACGACCGG
>NZ_LIRJ01000201.1:268-32617 GCF_001419745.1 Streptomyces silaceus
GTCGGCGATGCGGGTGCCCTCCTCCACCAGGGCGAGCGCGGCCCGCTCGGCGTCGGTGTACACCGTGGCCTCCCGCCAGACCGCCACCAGGTGGAGACGCTGGGCGCTCTCCCCCGCGTGCGTGGCGTCCTTGGTGTGCATGTCGACGCAGAATCCGCAGCCGTTGATCTGGCTGGCGCGCAGCAGGACCAGTTCCCGGGTCGCGGCCGGAATCGTCGAGTCCAGGAGCACCATGCCCGCGGAGACGAGGTGCTTCAGTCCCTTCGCTCCGACGGGGTTGTTCTTGAAGTCGAGACGGGTGTCCATGGGGTTCTCCTCTGTGTACGTGGCTACGAGATGCATGCGTCCAGTACGACGAGGCGGCCCGCCGGAGTGTGAGGTGCCGTCGTGACGTCACATTCCGGCGGGCTGTCTCGTCGTAGGGGCGAGTGACGCAGGCGACGCGGGATCACGACACAACGCGCGAGGCGAGTGCGCGGCACAGGAACGCGCCCCAGAAGCCGTCGCGGACATCGACCGAAGGAGCAGCCCGAGCATGACGACCCGACCCGAGCCACGAGACGCCTGGACCGACCCGGGCCTGGGCGCGATCATGAGCGAGCGGCGGAAGCTCATCAATCTCGCGTACCGGATGCTCGGTTCGCTGGCGGACGCCGAGGACGTCGTGCAGGAGACGTACGCACGCTGGTACGCGATGTCCGCCGCGCAGCAGGAGGCCATCGCGTCGCCCGGCGGCTGGCTGCGGACGGTGGCGAGCCGCATCTGTCTCGACCTGCTCGGCTCGGCGCGGGCCCGGCGCGAGAACTACGTGGGCGAATGGCTGCCGGAGCCGGTGCCCGATCAGGGTGAGTGGGGCGCCGGACCGGCGCTCGGCGCCACGTCCGACCCTGCCGACCGGGTCACGCTGGACGAGTCGATCAACATGGCGTTCCTCGTCGTACTCGAATCGATGACGCCCGCCGAGCGCGTGGCGTTCGTCCTGCACGACGTCTTCCGCTACACCTTCCCGGAGGTCGCCGAGATCGTCGGCCGGACCCCGGTGGCCTGCCGCCAGTTGGCGACCTCGGCCCGTCGCCGCATCCGTGCCGCACGCCCGACGGCGACTCCGGCGGCCCGGCGCGCCGCGCTCGTCCGGGACTTCAAGCTGGCGTGGGAGGCGAAGGACATCGAGGCGCTGATCGAACTGCTCGACCCGGACGCCACGGGCCTTTCCGACGGCGGTGGCCTGGTCAACGCGGCGCCCCGCACCGTGGGAGGCGAGCAGATCGCCCGCTGGCTGATCACCGTCATGGGCCTGGCGCCCGACCTGACGCTCCTGGAACGTAGGGTCAACGGAGAGCCCGGCCTCGTGATCCAGCAGGCCGGCACCACCAGGACGGTGGTGGCGTTCGACTTCGCGGGCGACCGGATCAAGCAGTTGTGGGCGGTACGGAACCCGGAGAAGCTGCGGCCGTGGACGACACCGTGAGAGCCGCCCGCCGACCGGGCGCGTGAGGTACTGGCCCGCACCTCATGCGCCGCCGTGCCGCGGCTCAACCGGCCTCGGCAGCCGCACGCTCCAGAATGCCGGCGACGACTTCGGACTTGGCGTCGGCATAGTTCTGCATGTACTCCCAGGTCTGCCGGGAGAGGCCGCGCTTGGTGTCGGCGTAGAGGGTGCGGTCGCCTTCGTGGGTGCGCAGCCGGTCGCGGAAGAGCAGCATCCGGTCGATCTCCGCGCAGCCCGCCGACAAGACGTGCAGGTTCACGGTCTCGGCGCTGTGGGCGCGGTCGTCGGGGAACCGCTTGCGCAGGACGCGGTGCTCGTACCACTCCGGTTCGCGGATGGCGAGCGTGAAGCCGAGCGGTTCGAGAGGGGGTACGTACGACTCCTCGTCGCCCGAGTCGGGGACGATCAGGAGCATGTCGATGACCGGCTTGGCGGGCAGCTCCGGGACCGAGGTCGAGCCGACGTGCTCGACGCGGTGGTCGAGGGCGCCGAGCCGCTCCCCCATCGACGCGGCCTCCACCGCGAACACCTCCGACCACCGGGGGTCGTGCTCGCGCAGGGTGACCTGGCCGTTGAGCTTGGGGGCCGCGCCGAGGTTGGCGGCCTCGATCTCCTCGGTCGTCATGGAGACGCGTACAATCTCCGGCTCGGGCACGGGGGGCTCCTGTTCGTGGTCGGCTCGGGATACGGCTACGGGGTGTGGATCAACCCCCAGTAAAACAAAGGCCTGTCCGCTGAGCCGCCGTGTTCGACGTCCCCGTACGGAGCCGTACGCAGCCGTCCGACTCCTCGTCCCGCCTTGTCCCGTCTCATCGCGCCTTCTGCCGGCGCGGCCGAGGCCGGCCCGGCCAACTCGCCCACCGCAGGGCCTCCGCTTCCTGGGGCGGCAGCAGTCCCGCTCCGACGAGTGCGGCGCGTCCCGCCTCTCGTCCGGCGATCCGGTAGCCGAGCTCCGAGGAGTCCACCTCGTGGAACGTCCCGTCGGTGACGAGCACGGCGGCCGCGACCCCGTCGAGCCCCTCGACGATCCCCTCCCGCACCGCGGGCAGGTACTCGGCCGGCAGCCGACGCTCGGGCACGGCGCTGAGCAGCTCGAACCCACCGCCCGCCCCGGGCGGTTCGAAACTGGCGACGACGTGCGCGTACGGCCCGCAGGCACCGCGGTTCAGCAGTACGCGGACACACACGTCGGGCACGGGGAGAGGCAGCCCTTTCATGGGGGCACTGTAGTGAGGGGATTGCGCGGGGCTCATGGGCACGCCCCGCACCCCGCCCCGTCGGAAAGTGCCTAGGCTGCCCTGCGGTCCCCGAACCCGAACCCTTCAGGAGCGCGCACCGTGTTCAGCCCCGTACCGTCGCAGCCCTTTCCCTTTCCCGACAGCCGTCGGCCGGATCAGGCGCCCGCGCCGCACGCGCTCCTCGCCCCCGTGCTCGGTCTCCTCGGCACGTGGAACGGCACCGGGCACGGCGGGTATCCGACCCTCGAAGGCGACTTCGACTACGCCCAGGAGGTCACCTTCAGCCACGACGGTCGGCCCTTCCTGCACTACGAGGCCCGCGCCTGGCTGCTCGACGCCGACGGGGCGCCGCTGCGGCCCTCGGCCCGCGAGAGCGGCTGGTGGCGGCTGCAGCCCGACGGCCGCGTGGAGGCCCTGATCACGCAGCCCACCGGCATCACCGAGATCGCCGTCGGGCAGGCCGCCCAGGACACCGTCGACCTCCCCACCCATCAGGTGGCTCTCACCCCGACCGCCAAGACCGTCGACGCCACGCACCGCCGCTACACCCTGACCGGCGCCGACACCCTCACCTTCGAGCACCACCTCGCGGCCGTCGGCCAGCCGTTGCAGCACCACCTGACGGCCCATCTGCGACGCACCGCGTAGCGAGCGCGGGCCGGCAGGCGCGGGGTGACTCGGTGTCACTTCCGTGGCCATAGGGTTGCCCGCATGGTGGAGGAGATCGACGACATCGACTGGGCCGCGCTGGAGCACGCCTACGGAACGGCGGACGACGTGCCCGAGCTGCTGCGCGCGGCCGGTTCGACGGATCCGCGGGTGCGGGAGGACGCCGTCGAGGAACTGTTCTCCTCGCTCTGCCATCAGGGGTCGATCTACTCCGCGACCGTGGCCGCCGTGCCCTTCGTCGCACGGCTCGCCCTGGAGGGGCCCGGCGGCCGGCTGCCGATGCTGTGGCTGCTGCACGGCACCGCGACCGGGTCCGGCCGCGCGTACCGGCAGGCGCGGCGCGCGGTCGCCGGGGCGCTGCCCGCGCTGCTCGGTCTGGCCGCCGACGACGACCCGGACGTCCGCCGCACGCTCGTGTGGATCGTCGCCGCCTGCGAGGAGGCGTCCCTGCCCCTGCTCCCCTTGCTGCGGGCCCGGTTCGAGACCGAGGAGCACCCCGACGTACGGGCCGATCTCGTGACCGCGCTCGGGCTGCTCGACGTCTCGCCCGGCCCGCGCACGGCACGCAACGAGGCCCTGCTGTCCGCGCCGGAGCCGACGGTCCGACGGGCCGCGGCGACGGATCTGCTGCGCACGACGCCGTTGCCGTTCCCTTCCGCTCTCGTGGACTCCGCGCTCGACGCCCACCGCGCCGCGCCGTCCGACGACGACTCCCACCGCCCCTGGCCGAGCGCCTACATCCCCTTCCAGGAGCGGCTGTTGGACGATCCGGACGCGGCGTTGCGCGCCGTGGCGCGAGGGCTGCCGCTCGCCTGGGAGCTGACGCAGACCTGGCGCGACCGCGAACGGGACGTCCTGCCCTGGCTCGCCGAGGCCGCCGCGGACGCGGAGGATCTGTGCCGGGTGGCCAGGGTGGGTGCCGCGGTCGCCGGGAGTGAGGACAGCGGGTACGCCGCCGGCGTCCCCCGGCTCGCCGGTCATCTGCGGTCCGACGACCCCGCCCTGCGCGTCGCGGCCACCCTGGTGGCCGTGCGGCTGCGCCTTCCCGACGCGCTCGACCTCGTCCTCCAACTGATGGACGACCTACCGGAAGAGGCGGCCTCCCTCCAGCTCGTGCTGCTGGGCACTCCCGGCGTGGCCGTGACCGCCGCGGTGGAGACGTTCGGTCCGGCCGCCGAGCCGGTCGCCCGGCGCGTCGCCGCCGGGCCCCTGCGTACGGAGTGGCTGGACGTGCTCCGTCACTTCCCCGCGCTCGCGGCGGACCGCGTGGACGATCTCGTACGCATGCTGCCCGCGTCTGTCGGCGTGCTGGCCGCACTCGGCCCCGCGGCGGGCCCGGCCGCCGCGCGGGCCCTGCGCGCGCGGGCAGAGGCCGGTGACCTCACGGCGGCGCTGGCGCTCGCGCGGGTCGACGGCGACGCGGGGCCCGCGATGACGGCGGTGCGGGCGCTGCCGGACGCCGTGGCGCGGCGGACGGCAGCCGTCAGGGTGGCACGCGAACTCGGCTCCCCCGCCGCGGACTTGATGCCGCTCCTGGAGGAGCGGCTCGGCGCGCCCGCGCGGGAGAGCCGGGCGGACGCCGCCGCCGCGATCTGGCGCGTCACGGGACGTGCCGACGACATGGCCCCCGTCGTCGCCGACCAGCTCGCCCGCCGCGGTGACCTGCACGAGCCGCATCTGGACGCGCTGCGCACGCTCAAGGCCATGCGCCTGCTCCCCGAAGCGGCCCGCCCGGCGGTGGAGCACATCGCCTCATCGCCCCGCCGCGTCATGTCCGGCTTCCCCTGCGACGGAACCCCCCACCCGGACCTGACGGCACGCGCACTGGCCCGCGCCCTCTTGGGCACTCAGCTCAGCGGTCCTGCCTGAGTCCCCTCTTCCACGGCGTAGCCGGGCACGGACGGCCATCGGACGGTCAGCACAACCGATTCTTCGTCCGCGAACCACGAGTGGTCGACTCCGCGGCCCCACACGACGTAGTCACCCTGTTCTTCCAAGACGACGCTGCGGCCGGGCAGTTCGACGCGGAAGCGGCCGCTGATGAGGACCAGGAGGGCGGTCCGCTCCTCGCCCTTGACCCATTGCGCTCGCTCGTCGCCGCGCGGGTGGACGCCCCATTTGATCTCCACGGCCTCGCTGTGGCGGGGATCGCCGGCGTCCTTGAAGTGTCCGAGGAGCCACCCTCGGTCCAGAGCCGCATCCTTGCCCGCATTGCCCACGTATACGCTGTCATTCACGGACCTGGACGCTAGCAGCTGCCCTGGTGGACACGATCAGCACTCGCGCGATCATGGCCTGAGAGTGACCTCACTGGGGCCGTCGCACGGGGCCGGCGAGGTCACCGTCCGTGGCCTCCGCGGGCCATCCGGCGCACTCTCACTCCAGCCCCACCTGCGTCAGCCGATCGTCCCCCAGTCGGCGCTGCACGTCCTCGAGGAGCACCCCGAGCAGTTCGGTCAGGCGGGCCTGTTGCTCCGCGTCGAGGCCGCTCACCAGGTCCGCCTCGCGGCCGAGCACTTGGTCCACCGTCGCCTCGACCAGGGCGTGGCCCGCCGCGGTCAGCGTGACCACGACCGTGCGGGGGCGGCCCTCACCGGGGCCCCGGGTGACCAGGCCCTCGCGTTCGGCGCGGGCCACCCGCTGGGAGACCGCGCCGGCCGTGACCATGGAGCGGCGGCCCAGTTCCCGCGTGCTCAGGGCGTAGGGGGCGCCACTGCGGCGCAGCACGCTGAGCAGGTCGAGGGTCGCGGCGTCCACTCCCGCGCGGGCCAGGACCCGCCGCCGGTCGTCGCCGAAGAGCTTGGCCAGCTGCCAGATCGGCGTGACGATCCCGATCGACGTGGCCGGGGTGCCGGGGCGCTCACGCTCCCACGCCGCCGCGATGTCCTGCGCGCTGTGCACGGCGGCTTCGCCGGAATCTCTTGCCATGGCCCGCTCTCCCAGTGCTACGTTTAGCTCTAAATTTAGACCTCAACGGAACGTTCGGAGCTCAGCTTATGACACGTACCATCCTGGTCACCGGCGGCGGCACCGGCATCGGCCGCGCGGCGGCACGGCACTTCGCCGCGCAGGGCGACACGGTGTTCGTCACCGGCCGCCGCCCCGAACCCCTGGAGCTCCTGGCGAAGGAGACCGGCGTGCGCCCCCTGGTGTGCGACCACACCCTGCCCGAGGCGCTCACCGCCCTCCTCGCCGAGCTGCCCGAGCGGATCGACGTCCTGGTGAACAACGCCGGCGGCAACACCGACTTCGACGCCGACGCGCCGACGGACCTCGCCGCCTACGCGCGGACCTTCCGCGCCAACCTGGACGCGAACCTCGTCAGCGCCGCGCTCACCACCAAGGCGGTCGAGGACCGGCTCGCGGAGGGCGGCGCCGTCGTGCACATCGGCTCCATCGCCGCCGCCACGGGATCCGGTTCCCACGGCTCGTACGGCGCCTCCAAGGCCGCGCTCGCCACCTGGAACATCGACCTGGCCCGCATCCTGGGCCCGCGCGGCGTCACCGCGAACGTCGTCGCGCCCGGATTCATCGCCGACACCGAGTTCTTCCGCGACCAGCTGGCCGACGAGCGCCGCGAGCGGCTCGTGGCCGCCACCTCGACGGGCCGCGCCGGCTCTCCCGAGGACGTCGCGGGCACGATCGCCTTCCTCGCGTCCCCCGCGGCCCGGCACATCACCGGCCAGGTGCTGCACGTCAACGGAGGCGCCCACAGCACCCGCTGACGCCGCCCGCGGGGCACGGGAACCGCCCGTGCCCCGCGGCACCTCCTGTTCCACCAGTGACCTACGTCCCACGGAAGAGGACCATCGGCGGCCGGGCCCCCGGCCAAGAAGGCGTGCAATGGAGAGGGACCGTACGACAGGGACGCCGACCGACCCTCCGGAGGCACGTGGTGATCGAGGAGAAGCGGGGATTCTGCACGCTCTGCAAGTCGCGCTGCGGCGCGGTCTTCACCGTGGAGGACGGCAGGATCACCGGAGTCCGGCCCGACCCAGGGCATCCGACGGGTGCGGCGATGTGCCCCAAGGGGCGTTCCGCCGCCGAGATCGCGCACAGCAGCCGGCGGCTGACCACGCCGCTGCGGCGCACCCGCCCCAAGGGGGACGACGATCCCGGCTGGGAGCCGATCTCCTGGGACGAGGCGCTGGACGAGATCGCGGAGCGGCTGCGCGCCATCGCCGCGGAGAGCGGGCCGGAGGCGGTCGCCTTCGGCGTCGCCACGCCGAGCGGCACGATGATCTCCGACGCCACCGAGTGGATCGAACGCTTCGTACGCCGCTTCGGCAGCCCCAACACCGTCTACAGCGCCGAGATCTGCAACTGGCACAAGGACTTCGCACACGCCTTCACCTTCGGCTGCCCGCTTCCCCCGCCGGACTACGCGCACGCCGACCTCGCGGTGCTGTGGGGCTTCAACCCGGCCAAGACCTGGCTCGCCCAGTCCGCCGCCCTCTCCGCGGCCCAGACGCGCGGCACCCGCCTCGCCGTCGTCGACCCGCGCCGCTCCACCAGTGCCCTGCGCGCCGACCACTGGCTGCGGGTGCGCCCCGGCACCGACGCCGCGCTCGCCCTGGGCCTCGCCCACCTCCTCATCGAGAACGGCACCTACGACGAGGGGTTCGTGCGCGCCTGGACCAACGCGCCCTTCCTGGTCCGGGCGGACGACGGACGCTTCCTGCGGGCCGAGGACGTCGTGGCGGACGCCGAGGGCTACGTCGTGTGGGACGAGCGGGCCGGGGCGGCGGACGTCCTGGACACCGCCCGCGCCGCCGACGCGCCGGAGCGGTTCGCGCTGCGCGGTGTCCGCCGCGTCCGCCTGCGCGACGGCGCGGAGGTGGCCTGCGCACCGGCCTTCGAGACGTACGCGGAAGCCTGCGCGCAATGGCCGGTCGAACGCGTCGCGGCCACCACCTGGATCCCGGAGGCGGAGATCCGCGCCCTGGCCGACGAGATCGCGGCGGCCCGCTCGGTGACGTACTACGGCTGGACCGGTGTCGGGCAGAGCGCCAACGCCGCCCAGACCGAGCGCGCCCTGGCCACCCTGTACGCGCTCACCGGCTCCTTCGACGCGCCGGGCGGAAACCGGCTCGCCCCCGCGCCGCCGTACCGTCCCGCCGCCACCGCCGCCGACCTCGCGCCGGAGCTGCGGGCCAAGGCGCTCGGCCTGGACAAGCACCCCCTGGGACCGCCCTCCTCCGGCTACATCAACGCCGGCGACCTGTGCCGGGCCATCGAGGAGCACCGGCCCTACCGCGTACGGGCCCTGGTCGGCTTCGGCTCCAACCTCGTGGTGGCACAGCCCGGTTCGGACCGGACCGCGCGGGCCCTGCGCGCCCTGGACTTCCAGGTGCACCTCGACCTGTTCATGAATCCCACCTGCGCGAGCGCCGACATCGTGCTGCCCGTCAACAGCGCGTACGAGCACGAGGCGCTGCGCTTCGGCTTCGAGATCGGCCGGCGCGCGCAGGAGCAGGTCCAGCTGCGGCCGCGGATCGTCGATCCCCTGCCCGGCACGCGCTCGGACACCGAGGTCGTCTTCGCCCTGGCCGCCCGCCTCGGGATGGACGAGGAGTTCTTCCACGGCGACATCGAGGCGGCCTGGGACTGGCAGCTGGCGCCGCTGGGCCTGACGGCGGAGCGGCTGCGCGCCGCGCCCGGTGGGGTGCGGATCCCCCAGCCCGACATCGAGCGCCGGTACGCGACCACCGACGCCGAGGGCCGGGTCACCGGCTTCAACACGCCGACCCGGCGCGTGGAGCTGTACTCCGAGCGTCTCCTGGACCACGGCTACCCCGCCGTCCCCGAGCACCACGAGCCCGCCGCGCCCGACGCGTCCTTCCCGCTCGTGCTGACCTGCGCCAAGCACGGCTACTACGTCCACAGCCAGCAGCGCGCCGTCACCTCGCTGCGGCGCCGCGCCACCGACCCGGGTCTCGACCTGCACCCCGAGACCGCCGCCGCCCGTGGCATCGGTGAAGGCCAGTGGGTGGAACTGGCCACCCGTCTGGGCGCGATCCGGCTGCGCGCCCGCTTCGACGACTCCCTGCACCCCGGTGTCGTCGTCGGCGAGTACGGCTGGTGGCAGGACGCCCCCGACCTGGCCCTGCCCGGCGCCGACCCGCTCGGCGCCGCCGGCAGCAACTACAACCGTCTCGTGGACCACACGACGACCGACCCGCTCAGCGGCTCCGCGCCGCTGCGCTCCCTGGCCTGCGAGGTCCGCGCGACGCCTCCGGACGGCGCGTGGCCGGGCACCCGCACCTTCACGCTCACCGCGCTCGACGACCGGAGTCCGGGGGTACGCACGCTGCGTCTGGAGCCCGTCGACGGCGGCCGTCTGCCCGATCACCGGCCCGGCCAGCACGTGACCCTGCGCTCCGGCGCGCCTCAGGCTCCGGACGCCACGCGCGCGTACTCGCTGACCGGCCCCGCCACCGACCCGGCACGCACCGCGTACGAGGTCGCCGTGCGTCACCTTCCGGACGGCGCCTTCTCGACGTACGTCCACCAGCGCCTCCGGATCGGCGACCGGCTCGAACTCACTTCTCCCGGCGGGGTCTTCGCCCTTCCCACGGACACCGACCATCCCGTGGTCCTGCTCGCGGGCGGCATCGGCATCACCCCGTTCCTCGGCTATCTGGAGACCCTCGCCGCGCGCGGCGGCACGGTGCCCGAGGTCGTCCTGCACCACGGCGTCACGAGCGGCGCCGACCACCCCTTCCGGGAGCGGCTGTGCGAGCTGGAACGGCGGATCGACGTCCTGCGCGTCCACACCCACTACGCGGCCCCCTCGCCCGCCGACGTCCTCGGCCGCGACTACGAACGGCAGGGCTTCGTCACCGCCGACGCTCTCGATCCGGGGCTCGTGGGGCGCCGGGCCCGCTTCTACCTGTGCGGGCCCGAAGCCATGCTCGTGGCGCTCACCGACGGGCTGCGCTCGCGCGGGGTGCCGCCCTTCGAGATCTTCAGCGAGCGCTTCCGTGCGGCACCGCGCACCGTCGACGTACCCGAAGACGCGCGTTTCACCGTGCGCTTCGCGCGCTCGGGCCGCGAACTGACCTGGACCGGGCCCGCGGGCACCCTCCTCGACCTCGGCGAACGGGCCGGGGTGGCCATGCCGAGCGGCTGCCGTGTGGGCCAGTGCGAGAGCTGCGCCTGCACGGTCCTGGAGGGCCGGGCGGCGCATCTCGTCGACCCCGGCGACGCGTTGCCGGACGACACCGTCCTCGCCTGTCAGGCGATCCCGGCATCGGACGTCGTGCTCGACGCGTGAGGCCGCATTCAGCGGGCCAGGACACGCGGGCGGCCCCGGACACGTGAACGGGTGTGCGGAGCAATAACGTTGGGGCGTAGGTTGTGCGATGAACAGTTCACGCCACGGCGGAAAGACGGACCCCCTGATGACCGACCACACCACGACGCCCGATCCGGCGGCGCAGCAGAAGATCGACTCGTCGGTGCCGCACTCGGCCCGGATCTGGAACTACTGGCTGGGCGGCAAGGACAACTACCCCGTGGACGAGGAGGCGGGCGACGCGTACAGCGCCGTCTTCCCCGGCATCGTCACCGTCGCCCGCAGCAGCCGTGCCTTCCTGCGCCGCAACATCAGCCACCTGGTCACCGAGGCCGGCATCCGGCAGTTCCTGGACATCGGGACCGGCCTGCCGACCGTCGACAACACCCATGAGGTCGCCCAGCGGCTCGCCCCGAACGCCAGGATCGTCTACGTCGACCACGACCCGATGGTCCTCACGCACGCGCGTGCCCTGCTGACGTCCACCCCCGAGGGCGCGACCGCCTACGTCGACGCCGATCTGTCGGACCCCGACCGCATCCTGGCCGCCGCCTCCGACACGCTCGACCTGAGCCGTCCCACCGCGCTGATCCTCAGCAACATCCTCGGGCACATCGGCGATTATGACCAGGCGCGTGCCATCGTCAAGCGCCTGATGGAGGGCCTGCCGTCCGGCAGCTATCTGTCGATCAACGACGGCTCGCGGGGCACGGACGCCGCGTACGAGCAGGCCCAGGACAGCTACAACGCGTCCGGCGCCATCCCGTACTTCCTGCGCCCGGTCGACCAGATCACGGCGTTCTTCGACGGCCTGGAACTCCTGGAGCCCGGCGTGGTCTCGGTGCCGTTCTGGCGCCCGGAGCCCGGTTCGCCCGCCCAGGAGCCGATCGGCGAGCACGGCGGTCTCGCCCTCAAGCGGTGACCTGCCGAGGCACCGGCTGACCTCTTGAGGCACCGCGGGAGCCCGACCCGTCGGCCGGCGCCGGCGGGTCAGACCGTGCCGAGGTCCGCCGAGTACCAGCGCTCGGGCCGCAGGTGGTAGGCGAGCTGCTCGCCGTGTTCCTTGAGCGAGAACTCCACGTACGACGCGACCTTCTCGGCCGGGAGGTAGCGCGCCGCCATCTCCCGCACCTGCTCGGCGGTCGCGTCCTCCGTGCGGACCACGGGGCCCTCCACGGACACGTACCGGATGGTGGGCTCCAGCCGTTCCACCATCAGCGAGAAGCGTCCCGCCGCCGAGAGCAGCCGCGCCTTCCTGGAGTCGCGAGCGGTCAGCACCCACAGCTCGCCGCCCGGGGCGTACTGGTACCAGATCGGCAGCGTGAGCGGTCCCCGTCCCTGCCCCGCGTCGATCGCGATCGCTCCGATGCGGGGCTCGGCCAGGAACAGTTGGCGCTCTTCGACACTCAGGGGCATGAGGATCTCCTTGTGCGATGTCGTCCGGACGTACTCCGACGTGGCGCTCGGCCTCTCGTGAGGGTCAACTCGCCTGTCCCCGGCAGGTATTCCACGCCCCATGTCCCCGCGGCGGGTCACATCACTCGATCGGGTGGCAGTGGAGATCATCTGCGCGAGTCGCGGTGATCGTTCGGGAGCCTGGACGGAGTGCTGACGCAGGTGTGCGCAGACACCGCTCTGACCCGCTCGACGGGAGAGATACATGGCCGCGTCCCCCTCCTCCTCTTCGACGTCATCCCCTTCCTCTTCGTCATCCTCCTCGTCTTCGCCGTCGCCCGAGCCGTACCGCCTGCTGCGGGCGACCGATCTGCTGGACCTGCACTTCACCTTCGTGGGGCTGCGCCTCGAACGTCCCCTGGTCGGCCCGCGACGGCTGGTGCGCAAGGACCCCGCCCTGCCGGGTCTCCTCGTGGTCGCCTTCGGCCCGCAGCACGTCGCCGAACAGGCCTTCTTCGAGGTGAGCCCCGGGCTTCCCGAGCCGGGAAGTCCCGTCTCGGGGGCGGCGGCGCCGTCCGGCAGCGAGCCGCACGAGCCCCCGCCGGTCGCCTCCCGTGCCGGCGGCCGCAGCCTGCTCGTGTTCGCCGTGGCCGCCGACGACGTCATCGAGTACAGCGAAACCGGTCTCCTCGACGCCATGCGGACGCTCCCCCTGCATGTCGTGGACGCCGCCCGGGAATCGCCCGCGGCGGCAACCGGGCTCGCACCGGCCCCCGGTGAGGTGCCCCTCGACGTGTTCCAGGCACTGCGCCTGGCGCGGACAGCGGCCCGACTGGCCGCGCGTCACGGGCCGGACGGGCCGGTCGCCGCGGGATTGCGCGCCGCTCCCCCGGCCGCCACCGCCTTGGCGGGTTCCGCGCCCGGACCGGAGAACCCTCTGGCGGACGCCGCCAACCCCCGGACCGGCATCGAACTGCCGTACCGCCTCCTCCTCTCCCCGCCCCAGACGGCCGGCTGGACCCACACCGCCGACCTCCCGGAGCCCTCCCCCGACGAACGGGTCGAGCTCTGGCACACCCGGATGCGAGCGGCGGGCCGGGCGCGCGCCGTGTGGACCCGCGACCCCGGTTTCGACCCTGCCGTCCCGCGACCACTGGACGCGGGCGGCAACGACTTCCCCATGGCCCTCGACCGCAAGGACCGGTCGTCGGTGGTGCACCTGAGCTGCGACCCACGGCTCCCCGGGGGCTTCTCCCCCGCACCGCTCGACGTCGACCAGCTGATCCTGTCCGCCCTCGGCGGCTGGCTCGACTCCCTCGGCCGGTGGGACAGGCCGCCGGCCGGCTTCGACGTCACCCAGTGGCGGCACCGCGCCGCGCTCGGCCGCGACCACTACGTACGCGTCATGTACCGGGGCCGGCTCTTTCCGTTCGGGCATCTGGCCGACCTCGTGAAGGTCACCGAGCGCAAGTTCGACCACGACCGCCCGGACCGCGCCGCCTACCTCAACCAGCGGTTCTTCATCATGGTGCGCGAGCCGGTGCGCACCTATGGCGCGCCGGAGGACAACGAAGACCAACGCCGCCTGCGCAGACTGTTCCCGTTCACCAGCGTCCGGCTGCTCACCCCGGTCACGCCGGACCTCCTGCGGCCGGTGCCGATTCCGGGTCTGTCGTCCCTCGACGGCGACCCGGACGAGAAGCTCGCCTTCTTCCCCGTGTCCGCCGCCGAGGACCCCTTCACGTTCCAGGTGAGCATGGTCGATCTCGACGGGCGCATCCTGGAGTTCCGTACGCCGATGGCGTTCGTCGGCAAGCTGGTGCACGAGAACCCGGCCGATGTGCGGACGATCGTCGAGCACTACACCGGGCTGGTGTCCGGCCCCACGCCCGACCCCCCTGACCTCGGCGATCCGGGCGTCCGGCGCGTCGTCGCGGACGTACGCGGCCAGTCCGTCGCCTACGCGCCGAGCCGCAGGCCCGACGACACGACGCTGTCCACGGGGCAACTGGTCTGGGGCGCCGCGACCAGCGATTCCATCCTGGGCCTCGACCCCACCGACCACCCCCGCTTCCTGCCCACCGTGCGGTGGGCGCGGGCCGTGGTCCCCGCGCTCGGCCGGTTCGGCGGGGGCGCAGGCGGCGACCGTCCGCAGTCGGTGTTCTACCCGGAGCCCTACGCGCGGGACGCCTTCTCCGAGGCGAACAAGGGCGAGGTGTTCATCGAGCTGGCCGCGCCCGTCGACCTCTCCTTCCGCGACGGCGGCCAGACCGCCGGAGCGCTGGCCCAGCCCAACTTCCCGGTCGCGGGCCTCTCGCGGCTCACCGGGCCGGTGGCGGCGACCCCGGACCGCCGGCTCGCGACGGGCACAGACGCGGGCGCCGACCCCTTCGACAAGTGGGCCAAGCTCGCCCAGGGAAAGTTCAACCCCCTCGACTACTTCGGCGAACTGGCCGGGGCCAAGCTCTTCGGGATGTTCCCGCTCACCGAGATCCTGAGCGAGGTCGGACTCGGCGACCTCAAGGCGCCGCGCTTCCTCACGGCGACGGTCGACGCGGTCACCGGACTCCTCGACGACCTGCTCGGACTGCGTGACCTGCTCGTCTCGGTCCAGGAGCAGTTCCCCCAGACGGTGGACCTGGTCCTGCGGGCGACCGACACCGCCGACGTCTTCGCCCGGACCCTCGTCGCGTACCTCACCGACCAGTTGGAGGGCGCGCCGGACCCGACGACCATCGAGGAGGTGGAGCGCGCCTTCACCGCGTTCTCCGACGCGCTCGCCGCGCTGCGCCTCGGCCTGCCGGCCGCGGTGGACTCGGGCGTACGGCAGGTGCTCGGCCGGATCGCCGAGGTGACCGCCACCTGGGACAGCACGGTCGGCGAGGCACTGGCGCTGAAGAAGGCCGTCGAGACGGCCGCTCTCGGGGCGAAGCTGCCGGAGGTCGTGAACTCCCGCCTCCAGTGGCAGCCCGACATCACACCGTGGGCGCCGGGCGAACCCGCACCGACCCGTCCCGAGGACGCCGTGTTCTGGCCGACGGGCAAGCTGACGCTGATCACCGACCTACGGGGCTCGCTGCGCCCGGACGTGCCGCAGGCCGCGGACGTCACCTGCACCCTCGGCAGGTTCGACCTGCGCATGGTCCCGGGCTTCGACGCGGTCGTGCTGCACTTCGAGCAGATCCGGTTCAGCATGCGGGCCGGGCAGAAGCCCGACGTCGAGGTGAAGTTCGGCGGCGTGGACTTCGTCGGGAACCTCGACTTCGTCCAGACCCTGCGCGACATCATCCCGCTCGACGGCTTCAGCGACCCGCCGGCGATCACGGTCGACGGCTCCGGAATCCACGCGAACTACTCCATGCAGCTGCCGAACGCCGCGGTCGGGGTGTTCAGCCTGGAGAACCTCTCGCTGAACGCCGGGATCTCGGTCCCGTTCATCGGCGACACCCCGCTGCAGGCCGGATTCGCGTTCTGCCGGCGGGAGGCGCCCTTCCGGCTGACGGTGTCGATGCTGGGCGGCGGCGGTTACTTCGGGATCGTGCTGAATCCCCGGCAGATCGCCGTCCTGGACGCCGCCCTCGAGTTCGGGGCCGCCGTGTCCATGAACTTCGGGGTGGCCAGCGGCAGTCTGTCCGTGATGGCCGGGATCTACTTCCGTCTCGATCTCGCGCGCGACAGCGTCACGCTCGTCGGCTATCTGCGGGCGCGCGGCGAGGTCGATGTCCTCGGCATCGTCTCCGCCTCCATCGAGCTGTACATGGAGCTGGGCTACAAGGACGGTTACGCGGTCGGCCGGGCCACGCTGACCATCAGCATCGAGATCGGCTTCTTCGAGACGTCGGTGACCATCTCCTGCGAGAAGAGGTTCGCCGGAAGCGGCACCGGGGCCGCCGCGCTCGCCGCGGCCGGTGACGTCCCCGCCCTCGGTCCGCCGTCGTTCCTCGACCTCATGTCGCCGTACGACGATCCGGTGACCGGCTCCCGCGTCGACCCCGTCCTCGACTACTGCACGGCCTTCGCGGAGGTGGACTGACCATGGACAGCATCCGATGGACCGTGCTTCCCGACGGCGTCGTCGACGCGGACACCGTACGCGTGTCCGTGCTCGTCAGTCCCACCCTCACCGGGATCGGCACGCTGGGGCAGTCGGCGTACTTCGCGCGGTGGCCCGAGCGGCTCGCCACGCTGCTGCCGTCGCTGTGGCTGGAGTTCGACGGCCCCCGGGGCGCGGTCGTCAAGGAGCTCCGGCCGACCGGCCGCCACCCCTCCGCCGATCCCGCCCTGTGGCGGACCCTGTTCACCGACGACACCTACGTACGCCCGCCGCAGCAGCCGACCGCCCTGCTGCCCGAGGAGCGGCGCACGCTCCGGTCCTATCCGGGCAAGCTCGTGCACGACGAGGTGACCGGGCTGTACGAGGCGGTCGCGGTGTACACGACCCGGAGCAGGCTGCGTACGGAGTGGGCGCGCGAGGAGCGGCTGTTGTGCGAGGAGCCGCCGACCGACCACCGCGGCTGGGAGTTGCCCGCGCTGAACCGCGTCACCGACATGATCTCCGAGCCGGTGCTCGGCCTCGGCAGGAACATCCAGGCCGGGTACGAGATCCTGGAGAGCGCCCTGCTTCCTCGCGCGAGCGGGGTCGCCGCCCCGGCCGACGGGAACAACACGCCGCGCTCCATGGACCGTACGAGCGAGGTGTACACCGGCGAGAACAAGCGGATGCTGCCGCTCGCCGAGGCCGCGCGCTTCTACGACCGGGGCAAGGAGCCGGCGACGCTCGCCGAGGAGCCGCCGCACCGGATCGACTTCCATGAGGCGTGCGGCCTCCTGGGCGACTATCCGGAGCTGCAGCGCCGGTTCGGTCTGGTCCTCGACCTGAGTTTCGCCGTGCCCGCCGGAGTGGCCGACGGCGCGAGGGTCCGTGTGCTCTTCGACGAGCGGCTGGACGGCGCGGACGGTCTCAACGCCGTGGACAGCAGGCCCTGGACGCGGATCCGGTTCGCCCGGGGCACCGTGTTCGAGGCCGCTCCCGGGGACGACACGCTGCTCTCCGGCCACATGCTCGACCTGTCCGACGCCGGGACCTGGCACCTGACCGAGCTCGACGTGGACGGCGCGGCCCTCAAGCACATCGACTACGCCCGCACGATCGGAACCCTGAGCGACGGCACCCTGCCCTCGGGCGTCGGCTCGGTGGCCCAGCAGGTGTCGGGCACCGGCACCCCGGCGGCCCGCGGCGCCGGAATCACCTTGCTGCACGCCGACCGCGACCGGCATCTGGCCGGCCGGATCGGCGCCGACCTCGACCGCCGAGGGACCTCCGAGGAGGTGACGCTGACCGCCGCCGACCTGCTGCGCGGCTACCGCGTGGACATCGGCGTCGTCGATCCGGCCACTGGTCGGGTCGCCCAGTGGCGGTCGCTGCTGCGCCGCAGGGGCCGTTACGCCGTCCGCCGGCCGGGGCAGCGGCCCGTCGAGATCCGGGTGCGCCCGGACGAGGGCCTGGTGCGGGCCAGCGCGGTCACCCTCGACGCCGCCGACGACCGACAGCTGTACGGACACCAGGCGGTGCTGGGCTGGCACGGATGGAGTCTCGCGGCGCCCCGGCCGGGCCGGACCATCGGCCTGGACGACCGGCCCGAGGCCCCCGCCCCTCCGGTGTCGCCGGATGTGCCCCTGTCCACCGCGTTCACCGCGGAGCCCGGCTCGCTGCCGTCACTGCGCTTCGGCCGGACCTACCGGATGCGCGTCCGGCTGGCCGACCTGGCCGGCAACGGCCCCGACCACACGGCGGACACCCCGGACGGCGTCCACTCGGACGCGATCACGTACGGGCGCTGGGAGCCGGTGCCGCAGCCGGTGGTCCTCCCGCTCCTGCCGTTCAACGAGGGCGAGTCCACCGAGCGGCTCGTCATCCGCAGCACCGTGACCGACGAGGGCCGGGAGGTCTCCGCCGACGAGTACGCGCTGTGGCGGTCCGACGTCCCCGACCACGAGGCCCACTCGGCGGTGGACGATCTGGACCGGCGGTACAAGCCGGTCTCGGAGCGGCATGTGGCACCGCCGAAGACCGCCCTCCAGATGGCGGAGGAGCACGGCGTGTTCGACGCCGCCTTCGGACCGGAGAAACCCGACCGGGTACGCGAGGAGTACGCCGCGACGGCGTCCCGCGAGTCCGGCTCCTTCCTGGACACGAAGGTGCGGGACCCCGAGTGGCCGCACCGGGAGCACGACCTGCTGCGGCGGAACGAGATCCACGTCGCGAAGCACGACGTGCACGACCCTCTGCCGCTGACCCGTCTCCCGCTCCCCCGGCGCGGCGCGGGGCTGCGCCAGGGCGAGTTCGTGGTGCACAGCGCCGACCAGCTGATCCTGCCGTACCTCCCGGACGTGCTGGCCGAGGGTGTCATGCTGCGCGGCCTGCCCGGCGACACGGAGAACCGCAGGATCCCCTTTCCCGGGCCGTGGCCGCAGGCCAAGCCGTTCAAGCTGCGGGTCAAGGAGGGCGACGGCGAGCCGCGGTGGCACGACGGCCTCCTGGAGCGGGTCCTGGAGGTGTTCCTGACGAAGGGTGAGATCGCCACGGTCCGGCTGAGCTGCTACCTCGACGCCCGCAAGCTGCCCCTGCTGCGGCAGTGGAGCCTGCTGACCTCCTCGGCGTTCTGGGCGGACCTCTCCGCAGAGGACCGGGCCTTCGTGACCCGGGCCAGCGCCGACGGCGAGAACTGGATGCTCACCCCGTGGGTGGAGCTCACCCTGGTGCACGCGGTGGAGAAGCCCGTGCGCCGCCCGGAACTCGACGACCTGGCCTACGAGCGGACGGCCGAGCAGACCTCGGCACGCCTCACCGGCCTGCTGACCAGCCACGCGGAGAGCAGCGGCCACGTCGAGCTGGACGGCCACTGGCACGAGTGGCTGGACGACGTCACCCGGCCCGCGCCCCTCCGGATCGCGGGGCACACGCACCTGGAGGACATCACTCTCGCCTACTCCGCGGACCAGGAACGGGTCGCCCGCACGCACGAGTTCGGCGACACCCGGCACCGCAAGGTCAGCTGCACGCCGACCGCCGTCACCCGCTTCCGCGAGTACTTCCATCCCACGCTCACCGAGGACCGGGCCAACGTCACCCGTGCCGGCGAGGCCGCCTCTCCCGTTCCGGTGCCCAGCTCCCGCCGTCCCGAGCCGCCCTCGGTGGCGTACGCCGTGCCGACCTTCCGGCACCGGCGGACCGTCGACGAGGAGCGGAAGGCCGTCACCCACCACCGCGGCTCCGCCGGTCTGCGCCTCCATCTGAACCGGCCGTGGTTCTCCTCCGGGGACGACGAGATGCTCGCGGTGATCCTGGAGCCGGACGGCACTGACCTGCCGAACACCTTCGTCACGCGCTGGGGCGTCGACCCCGTCTGGTCCGACACCACGGTCCTGCCGAGGCCCTCGGCCGCCCATTTCCCCGGTGCGGCCCGGAACGTGACCGGACTGCGTCTCGCGGAGTCCCCGGACGCGGCCCCGGTGGCGGTCGACGCGGTGGCCTTCGCGCCGGAGTACCACGAGGCGCGGGGACTCTGGTTCGTGGACATCGACGTGGACTTCGGCGACACGTCGGCGCGCGGGACGACGTACTTTCCGTACGTACGCCTCGCCCTGGCCCGCTATCAGCCGTACTCGGTCGACCCGCTGCACCTCTCGACGGTGGAGCGCGCGGAGTTCGCGCAGCTCGTGCCGCCCCGGTCGGTCACCGGCCGCCGCGAGGGCGACCTCCTCGCCGTCCGCCTCACCGGGCCGGCGCCGTTCAACGAACTCGGCGAACTCAGCGGCACCGGAGCGAGCGCGGCGGCCGCCAGCCGCCGGGTGGTCGTCACGCTCCAGAGCCGGGCCGAGCTGCGGGAGGACGAGATGGACTGGCAACAGCTGGGCACACCGGTCGAGTTGACGTGCACGGCCGATGGCGGTGGTTTCGCCTGGACCGGCGGGGTCGAGGCGCCGGACGGGCAGGTGCTCACCTCGTACCGGCTGCTGGTGGAGGAGTACGAGCTGTACCGCGCCGACCGGGACACGGCCACCGACACGGTCACCGCGGGAGGCGCGGCGGTTCCTGCCGCCCGGCGGCTGGTGCACGCCGACTGCTTCGCGCTGCGCGTCGGCCTGCTCGGCCGGGTCGACTTCGAGCTCTGACAGAAACCTCTCAGCTCTGACAGGGACCGCTCCGTATCGCCCGAGCCCGGAGATGTCCTCACATCTGACGGCTCGTGAGACTTCGCCGTACCCGGCTGAAGTGCGGCGAAAGCCGTTACATAGGATCACTTCGGCCGGTACGGGGGGTTTCACCTGCCTGTGCTGTGCCGTTTGCACATGAGCAGTTGACAATGGAGAGCACATGAAGCGCGTCATACGCGGCCTGGGAGCCGCTGCCGCCACCACCGTCGTCGCCGGAGGCCTGATCCTCGCCCTGCCGGGTGCCGCGAGCGCCAACGACTACGGCTACAGCTGCAAGAACTGGAAGACCGGCAGCTCCTCCTGGTCCGCCGACTGCCATGTCACGCGCGGCAAGGCCCGCACGGTCACGGTGTGCGCCAACAAGACGCACTACGGCGACTGGGTCGGCAAGGGCTACTGGAAGTTCGAGGGCAAGTGCGGCCAGTACGCGCTCCGGGCCACCGACATCCAGTGGAAGAAGTAGCCCTTCCCTGAGGCGCCTTCCCGCCCCGCACCCCTCGGCGCGGCTCTCGCGAGCCACGCCGAGGGGTGCGTGCGTACGAGGTGGATCACACGGCCGTACGGAGTGGGATCACACGGCGGCCGGGGCGGGCCCCACCAGTTCGGTCAGGACGTCCTCCATGGTGACGAAGCCGAGCACGGCGCCCGACTCGCCGGTGACCGCGGCCAGATGGCTGTCCTCGGCCCGCAGCGCGGTGAGGGTGTCGTCCAGCGGGGTGTCGATGCGGACCCGGGTCACCGCGTGCGGCGCACCGGCGGGGAACGGCTGGTCGCGGTCGGCGACCCCGAGGGTGTCCTTGATGTGGAGGTAGCCGAGCAGCGTGCCCCGCGGTCCGGTGACCGGGAAGCGGGAGTATCCGGCCTCGGCGGCCACTCGCTCCAACTCGGCCGGGGTGACGGTGTGTTCGACGGTCCGCATCCGGGCCGCCGGGACGATGATCTCGCCGACCGGCCGGGTGCCGAGCTCCAGGGCGTCGCGCAGGCGCTCCCCGTCGGCGGCCGAGAGCAGCCCGGCCTGGCTGGAGTCGAGCACCATCCGGGCGAGCTGGTCGTCGGTGAAGACGGACTCGACCTCGTCCTTGGGCTCCACGCGCAGCAGCTTCAGGAGGGTGTTGGCGAAGGCGTTGATGCCGAAGACCAGCGGCCTGAGGGCGCGGGTGACGGCGACGAGCGGCGGGCCGAGCAGCAGCGCCGTCCGGGTCGGCGCGGCCAGCGCGATGTTCTTGGGGATCATCTCGCCGATCAGCATGTGCAGATACGTCGCCACGGTCAGCGCGATGACGAACGCGACGGCGTGGACGAGCCCGTCCGGCACGCGCGCGGCCTCGAAGGCGGGCTCCAGGAGATGCGCGATGGCCGGTTCGGCGACCGCGCCGAGCACGAGCGAGGACGCCGTGATGCCGAGCTGGGCGGTCGCCATCATCGCGGAGATGTGCTCGATGCCCCACAGGGTGACGCGGGCGCGACGGTCGCCCTCGGCGGCGCGCGGCTCGATCTGGCTGCGGCGCACGGAGATCAGCGCGAACTCGGCGCCGACGAAGAAGGCGTTGGTCAGCAGGGTCAGGGCCCCGATGACGAGTTGCACGGTGGTCATCGGACCGCCTCCTGGCGCTCGTCCCTGTCCGCGTACGGGTGCCGGTCATGGTCCGTGTGCTGCGCGGGGACCAGGGCGGGCCCGGTGATGAGGACCCGGTCGGCCCGGTGGTGTGCGACGTCGAGGACGTCCAGGCGCCAGCCGTCGTCGAGGTCGAGGCGGTCGCCCTCGACGGGGATGCGGGCGAGCAGCGTGGCCACGAGTCCGGCGACGGTTTCGTAGGGGCCTTCGGGGGCCCGCAGCCCGATGCCGGTGAGGCGGTCGACGCGGACGCTGCCGTCGGCGCGCCAGGCCGCGTGTCCGCCCTCGGCGGCTTCGGCGGGCAGCAGGTCCGGGACCTCCATGGGGTCGTGCTCGTCGCGGACCTCGCCGACGACCTCCTCCACGATGTCCTCGACGGTGGCGACGCCCGCGGTGCCGCCGTACTCGTCGATGATCACCGCCATGGTGCGGGTGGCCCGCAGCCGCTCGAGGAGGCGGTCGGCGGGGAGGCTGTCGGGCACGAGCAGGGGCTCGGTGGCCAGTTCGGTGACCGGTGTGACGGCCCGCTTCGTCGGCTCCAGGGCCAGGACGTCGCGGATGTGGACGGTGCCGGTGACGTCGTCGAGGCTGTCGCGGTAGACGGGGAAGCGGGACAGGCCCGTGGCGTAGGTGAGGTTCGCGGCGTCGGCGGCCGTGGCGTGCGCCTCCAGGGCGCGTACGTCGACGCGCGGGGTCATCACGCTCTGGGCGGTGAGCTCGCCCAGGTGCAGGGTGCGGACGAAGAGTTCGGCGGAGTCGGCCTCGATGGCGCCCTCGGCGGCGGACCGCTGGGCGAGGGCGACCAGTTCCTCGGGGCTGCGCGCGGAGGCCAGTTCCTCGGCGGGTTCCAGGCCGAAGCGGCGTACGACACGGTTGGCGGTGTTGTTGAGGTGCCGGATGAAGGGCGCGAAGGCGGCGGTGAAGCCGCGCTGCGGGGCGGCCACCACCTTGGCCACGGCCAGCGGCCGGGAGATCGCCCAGTTCTTGGGGACCAGTTCGCCGATGACCATGAGGACGACGGTGGAGACGACGACGCCGAGGACGCTCGCCACGGACGGCGCGGCACCGCCGAGCCCGGCCGCCGTCAGCGGTCCGCGCAGCAGGGAGGCGAGCGACGGCTCGGCGAGCATGCCGATGACCAGGGAGGTGACGGTGATGCCGAGTTGGGCGCCGGACAGCTGGAAGGTCAGTCGCCGTACGGCCTTCAGGGCGCCGCCCGCGCCCCGCTCCCCCGCGTCGGCGGCGCGCTCCAGTTCGCCGCGCTCGACCGTCGTCAGGGAGAACTCGGCCGCGACGAACACGGCGCAGGCGAGCGTGAGGAGCAGGGCGAGGAGCAGCAGCAGGATCTCGGTCACCGCGCCACCCCCGTTCCCTCACGCACGGTTTCCGGGCAGGGAGTGGCACGGCTGGTACTGGGAGGCTCGCCCATCGCGGGTCTTGGGCCCCTTCTCGTGCGGGAGGGCCGGGGCCCTCGTCGGCGGGAGGGCGGGTGTGCCCTCACCCACATCGTAAAAGAATGACAAAGCCGCCTGGTCAAGTACCCCGGGAGTGAGGGTTTTCGGTCACCGCGACGAGCTCCTCGCGGACCTCGTCCGCGCACGGCGAAGGACCGGCCCGACGCCGTTGCGGGCGTCGGGCCGGTCCTTTCGGGGGTGCGTGCCTCGGCTTGGTGGTGCGTGCCTCGGCGGCCGGGTCAGTCCGTGCCGAACTCCATCGCGGCGCGGTCGAGCATCTCGTCGTCACCGGCGGCCTCGCCGCGGGAGGCGATGGCCTCGGCGCCGCCCTCGGGCATGGCGCCGATCAGGCCGGTCGCGGCCGCCTGGGCTGCGCCGATCGCCGGGTTGGAGGCGCCGATCAGGCCGATGCCGGCGTACTGCTCCAGCTTGGCGCGGGAGTCGGCGATGTCGAGGTTGCGCATGGTGAGCTGGCCGATGCGGTCCACCGGGCCGAAGGCCGAGTCCTCGGTGCGCTCCATGGAGAGCTTGTCCGGGTGGTAGCTGAAGGCCGGGCCCGTGGTGTCGAGGATCGAGTAGTCCTCGCCGCGCCGCAGCCGCAGGGTGACCTCGCCGGTGACGGCGGCGCCGACCCAGCGCTGGAGCGACTCCCGCACCATGAGCGCCTGCGGGTCCAGCCAGCGGCCCTCGTACATGAGGCGGCCGAGCCGCCGGCCCTCGTTGTGGTACTGCGCGAGGGTGTCCTCGTTGTGGATGGCGTTGACGAGCCGCTCGTAGGCGGCGTGCAGCAGCGCCATGCCCGGGGCCTCGTAGATGCCGCGGCTCTTGGCCTCGATGATCCGGTTCTCGATCTGGTCGGACATGCCCATGCCGTGGCGGCCGCCGATGGCGTTGGCCTCCATCACCAGGTCGACGGCGGAGGCGAACTCCTTGCCGTTGATCGTGACCGGACGGCCCTGGTCGAAGCCGATCGTCACGTCCTCCGCGGCGATCTCGACCGACGGGTCCCAGAACTTCACGCCCATGATCGGCTCGACGGTCTCGACACCCGTGTCCAGGTGCTCCAGCGTCTTGGCCTCGTGGGTGGCGCCCCAGATGTTGGCGTCGGTGGAGTAGGCCTTCTCCGTGCTGTCCCGGTAGGGCAGGTCGTGGGCGAGGAGCCACTCCGACATTTCCTTGCGGCCGCCGAGCTCGGTCACGAAGTCCGCGTCCAGCCAGGGCTTGTAGATCCGCAGGTTCGGGTTGGCCAGCAGGCCGTACCGGTAGAACCGCTCGATGTCGTTGCCCTTGAAGGTCGACCCGTCGCCCCAGATCTGCACGTCGTCCTCGAGCATCGCCCGGACGAGCAGGGTGCCGGTGACGGCGCGGCCGAGGGGCGTCGTGTTGAAGTAGGCGCGCCCCCCGGAGCGGATGTGGAACGCCCCGCAGGTGAGCGCGGCAAGGCCCTCTTCGACCAGCGCGGCGCGGCAGTCGACCAGTCGCGCGATCTCGGCGCCGTACGTCTTGGCGCGGCCCGGCACCGACGCGATGTCGGGCTCGTCGTACTGACCGATATCGGCGGTGTAGGTGCACGGGACGGCGCCCTTGTCGCGCATCCACGCGACGGCGACCGACGTGTCGAGACCGCCCGAGAAGGCGATGCCGACGCGCTCGCCGGCGGGGAGGGAGGTGAGGACCTTAGACATAGGAAGAGTATGCATCATCTCGCATGATCATGCAAAGACGGCACGGTGCCGCCTTTTCCCGCCCCCTGACCCAGGGCACCGGCCCCCGTCCGCGCGCTACTCCAGCCACGCGCCGTCGCGCATGACGACCCTGCCGCGCAGTTCCCGCTCACCGCGCCAGGCGCGCACGGTCCTCGGCGCCACGCGCACGTAGACGTAGGGACGCTCTTCCTCGCGGGGGTCCCATCCGAACTTGGCGGTGAACGTGTCCGCGGCGGCCGTCGGCACGTCCTCGGCCGGGAAGCACTCCGCCTCCCCCTGGAGGAGCACCACGTCGAAGGTGTCGGGCAGCGACAGGCGTACGCGCGGTTCCTCGCGTACGTTGCGCACGGTCGCGGAGGACGCGGTGGTGCACATCCACAGCGCTTCCTGGTGCCACACGAACCACAGCGGCACCTGATGCGGGCCGTGGTCGGGGTGCGCCGTCGACACCCAGACGTCCCGCTCCGCGGCGAGCCGTCCCAGGGTGTCGCGCCTGCGTTCCCGCACGTCACGGCGGGTGATCTCCGAGTTCTGCATGGGCACCGACCCTAGGCGGCGCCCCGCGTGCGCACATGGGGCGCCGGACCTACGCCCTGCGGCCGAGCAGACCTGCGGATCCGCGGGTCAGGAGCCCTGCCGGTCAGCGGTTCAGGAGCCCGGCGGATCCACGGCCCCGCGGGTCAGGCGGCCCCGTCGTAAGGAGTGACGCGGCGGTACGCGGCGCGCGCGTACCGGACCCGGGCGACCGCGGTGCCGATGAGCGCGGCGGCCAGCAGGCACGCCACCCAGCCGGGATCCCGGTGCCCGGCCCAGGAGAGCTCCCCGGTGGGGTGGGCGGCGAAGACGTTCAGGAGGGCCCAGCACAGCAGGGCCGTGCCCGGCGCCGCGGCGAAGCGGCCGAGCGTGCCGAGGAGGGCGGCCAGTACCGACAGGACGGCGAGGGCGAGTCCGGTCCGATCGAGCGCGCCGAGCAGGTCGAGCACGCCCACCAGCATCAGGGAGCCCCAGCCGGCCGCCGTCCACACGAACGGCGTGGCCATGGGTTCGGGAACGGCCCTTGCGCCCTTGGCGATGTAACGCCACTCCACCACCGTCGGTTTCCTCCCCATCGCCGGGGGCCGGGCACATGCCCGGCCCCCGGCCTCTTCCCGGCCGAGTCCTCGTACGACGGGACCACCGCTCCCGTGCGGGAACCCCCGTGTGGTCCGTCGGCCGATTCTTCCACCTCAACGCGGGAATGCCGAGGTCGGTCCCCGACAGCGACGGGTCAGTACAGCTTGTTCACGGCCGTGGTGGTCGTGGCCTTGAAGTCGGAGACCTGGGCGTCGGCGAAGCCACCCATCTGCCCCCACTGCACGAGCGTCACCGTGGTGCCGTCACGGCCCACCGAGAACATGTTGATGTCGGAGGCGCCCCACGAGGTGACGGTGTGGACCCCGTACACGTGGGCCCCCTCCTCGACGGCGAGCCTGCCGTAGTACTTCTGCTTCGCGGTGGTCTCCGGGTCGAGCTTCATCACCGTCTCCGCGCAGCCGTCCAGCTTCTTGCGCAGCAGCGCCGCGAAGTCCTTGGCACGCTGCTCGCTGCGCTCGACCACGGTCACCTGGAGGGCGCCGGTGTCGTAGTCGGTGCGGTAGGCGCGGTGCACGGAGGTCGAGGGCAGCGCCTCGCCGACGCACATCGGCAGCGGGTCGGGCTGCCCGGCCGTGACCGGACCCGCGGTCCAGGCCGACGACGAGTGCGGCGGCAGCTCCGACGGCGCCAGGAACTTCGGCGAGCCGGCCGCCGCGGCGGGCATCGCGGTGCCGACGACGACCGCCGTCGCCACGGCGGCGCCCACGGCGAGCAGCCCCTTGTTCACACGCATGTTCATCTCCACGGTTTCCCCCATGTCACTTGTTCGGCGTGTCAGTTGGGGTGAGCACGGCCACCCCTTTACACCTCGCCTCGTACGACCCGTGACCACCGGCACCCGTTGCACTCGCGTTCGTCACAGATCTGTCCCCCGTGTCACCGAACGGCAACAGGGGGCGTGGGCGGTGCGCCGCCACCCTTCCCGGTGACCCCTGTCAAGCCGCGCGACCGCGCCTGTGACCATCGCACGAATCACTCGTTTGAAGGAGGTCAGGACGGAACGTCGTCAGCCTTCGGAAGGCTCCTTGATCGATGAGCACATCGCAACGAGGACGGACAAAAGCACCAGAAAGCATCGCCCTCGACCAGGCCGAGGCGGTCATCGTCGACCGCTACACCCGGCTCGTCCGCCTCGCCTACCTCACACTTCCCGGCACGCTGAGCCGCCATCGGCGCGTTCTCGTCGCCCACGCCCTGGTCCAGCGGGCCCTGCCCGGCTTCCGGGCACGACGGGCGCTGCCGAAGATCCCGGCCCCCCGGGCGGGCGAGGCGGGCCGGGCGGAGGCGGCCTGGCTCACCGCGCGCGTACTGGGCGCGGCCCTGTCGCACGACCGCCGGCCGCGCGGCTGGCCGAAGCGGCTGCCTCCGCCGCGCGAACTGCACCCCACACTCCCCACCGTCTGGGGGCTGCGCCTCTTCCCCCGCGCCGGGGGCACCGAGGAGATAGAGCTGGCGCAGCTCCTCACGCGCCTCTCCGCACCCGCCCGCGCCGCCTTCGTGCTGTGCGCCCTGGACGGACTGCCACGCGACGAGGTCGTCGAACTGCTGGGCGCAGCCGGTGTGACGGATCCTCACGACGCCATGCGGACCGCCGACGAGCTGCGCGCGGACGTGGGCGACGCGGCGGGCGCGCTCCTCAACTCGCAGGAGTTCGACGCCTGTTCCGTGCAGACCCGGCCCACCGACCTGGTCCGGCGCAGGCGCCGCTTCCGGCTCGCCTGGTGCGCGGTCGGGGTCGCCGCCATCGGCGGCACGGCGCTCACGGCCGTCGACCAGACCGTGCACCACGACGACCGCACGCGCCCCACGGGCAGCTACTCCGCGCTCAGTGTCGACGCGCTGCAGCGCACCAAGCCCGACGTGTGGGCCGACACCTCGCGGGTGGACTTCACCGCGTGGCCGGCGCGCGGCGCCCTCACCGGCGACCGTGCCCTGCTCCGACGCGCCCTGTCCGCCTGGACCGACCCGCCGCGCGGCACCCGCGTCACCGCCACGAAGGCGACGTCCACCCAACCGCCGCCCGACAGCACGCAGTTGCTGTACGCAGGTGTCGTGGGCGGCGAGACCGTCGTGCTGTTCCACGACGGCCGCCGTGTGATCCGGTACGGCGAGCCCGCCTCTCCGTCGGAGCCCGCCACGCTGTCCTTCGTGCGCGCCGACGACTCCGACGTGACGACGGCGGCGGCGCTCGCGGTGGGGCGCGCGGACGGCAAGGTCCGCTATCTCACCGCCCCGTGGATCGCGGAGGCGCAGACACGCGACCTGCTGCGGCCCAACGCTCCCGGCCGTCCGCTCGACGTGTCCGACGAGGGCCTGACGAAGCCCGTCGAGGCGCCCTCGGCCGGCGGCCCGTGCGACAGCATGCCCGTCCTGCAACTGCGGTCGTCCGACAAGATCGTGGAGAAGCACGCCTTCCTCGTGGCCGATCTCGGCGATCTCGCCCCCGTGCACCTCAGCTACACGCCGCTGCCCGGCACCGGCGCCCCGTCACGGCAGCCGCGCGAGGCGACCAGCGGCACGGCTCTGCAGGCCTGGGCGCGCGGCGCCTGCCGGCTGCCCGAGCTGCGCGGCAGGGGCGTGCGGTCCGTCAACCAGTGGGACTTCGCCGACCAGGACCTGCCCGAGAACGGCGGGCGGGCCGTGTGGTCCTGCACGCGCGCCTCGACGTGGCGCGGCGACGGTGACGTGCTCGTCCAGTTCCGTACGTCCACCGAGTCGCCGACCTCGCCGGCGAAGGTGGCCGGGCGGGCCCGCTCCACGGCCTCCTGCAGCCGGTTCGGCCAGCACGTGGTGGCCGCTACGGGCTGGACGGCGGGGTCCGGGCACCGCTACCTCCTCGCGGCGGGCAGCCGGGACGTCACCGGCATCTCCGTCACCGGGGACGTCAAGGCGGACAAGTCCGGCCGCACCCTGGCCGTACGGGCGCCCAAGGACGCCGAGGTGACCGTGCGGGCGCGGCTGGCGGAGGGCGGTTCACTGTCCGAGGTGGGCGCGTCGGGCACGACGCGCCGCTGACGTCCGGCGCCGAGGGGCCCGCCGGCTCCCCCGGGGTCAGTCGCCCACTCTGCTCGCCTCGATGAGGCACATCGGGCCCGCCGTCTCCACGACGCGGTCGAGGTGGAAGCCCGATCCCGACAGCAGGGTCCGCCAGTCCTCACGGCTGCGTTCCCTGCCGTCGAGCATGCCCATCATGGTGAGGTCCAGGAGCGTCGCGACCTCGGGGGCCGCGCCCTCACCGAGCACCGTCTCGACGAGGAAGAGCCGGGCCCCCTCCGGCGCGGCCTCGTGGACGCGGTCGAGGAGGGTGGCGCACTGCTCGTCGTTCCAGTCGTGGAGGATGAAGCAGGCCAGATAGGCGTCGGCGTCGCCCGGCACGCTCTCGAAGAAGTCGCCGCCCCGGGTGCCGACGCGGTCGGCGACACCGGCCTTGCGGAGCACCGCTCCGGCGCCCTCGACCACATGGGGCAGGTCGAAGACGGTGCCGCGCAGGTGCTCGGCGCGGCGGGCGAGCCCGGCCAGCGCGGTGCCGTCGGCGCCCCCGATGTCGACGAGGTGGCGCACCCCGCTCAGCTCCAGGCTGTCGAGGGCGTCCTGGCGCAGCGCGCCCATCATGTTGCCCATGGCGGCGCTGAACCCCGCGACGCGCTCCGGTTCCTCGGCGATCCAGTCGAAGAACGGCTTGCCCAACTCCCGTTCGGCGGCGGGTACTCCGTCGTGCAGCGTGGACCAGAGGCGGGCGAAGGGCCGGTAGTGGGTGTCCATCCACATCACGGCGACCTCGCGCAGCGAGTCCCCGGTGTCGCTGCGCAGGGTGTGGCCCAGCGGGCCGAGTCCGACGGTGTCGCGGTCGGCGTCGAGGACGAAGACCCGCTCGCCCGCGAGGCTGCGCACCAGTCGCCGCAGCAGGTCGGTGCGGAGCCCGGCGGCCTCGGCCGCCTCGGCCAGGGGGCGTGGCCCGGCGGCCAGATGGTCGGCCACGCCCGCGCGGGCCACGACGTACAGGGCCTGGGAGATCTGGAAGCCACCGAGCAGGCGCAGCATGGCGACGGCAGGAGCGCGCGTACCGGAGGCGGAAGGGGAGGATCCGTTCAGCAGCATGATCGAAGGCCTACCCGATTCATGATCGCGCCCCACCCCCTCTCCCGCCTGTGGCCGAAAGGGCCTTCGGGTCCGTACCTGTTCGGCCGCCCGCGCGGGGCGGCCGATGGCCGGTCAGCGTCGCTTCTGCGGCACCTCGGGAGCGGCCGCGGGGGCCGGGACGGCGGTGGTGTCGAGGCCGCCGGCCGGTCGTACGGGGATGACCGAGGCGAGCGCCGCGGCCGCCAGGCCCACGCCGCAGCCGATCGCCATGGCGACGCGGAAGCCGCCCTCGGAGGGCAGGGCGTACCCCCCGAAGTCGGTGGTCATCTGAGCCAGCACCACGCCGATCACCGCGGCCGAGACCGAGCTGCCGATCGAACGCATCAGGGTGTTGAAGCTGTTGGCCGACGCGGTCTCGGACGGGGGCACGGCGCTCATGATGAGCGCGGGCATCGCGCCGTAGGCGAAGCCGACGCCCGTGTTGCAGACGATGGTGACGACCAGCAGGCTCCAGGTGGAGCCGGAGCTGATCAGCGGCAGGCCGAGGCCGTAGCCCGCGGCGATGACCAGGCTGCCCACGGCGAGGGTGACCTTGGGGCCCCGCGCGGCGGAGAGCTTGGCGCCCAGGGGCGACATCGCCATCATCATCAGGCCCGCCGGCGCCATCCACAGGCCCATGGCGACCATCGACTGCCCCAGGCCGTAGCCGGTGGCCTCGGGCAGCTGGAGGAGCTGGGGCACGACCAGGGACTGGGCGTACATGGAGAACCCGACCAGGATCGAGGCCGCGTTCGTCGTCAGGACCTGCGGGCGGGCGGTCACGCGCAGGTCGACCAGGGGGTCGGTCAGCCGCAGTTCCCACCGGGCCCAGACCAGCAGGACGACGACGGCGGCGGCGAACAGGCCGAGCGTGGTGGCGCTCCCCCAGCCCCAGTCGGCGCCCTTGGAGACGGCGAGCAGCAGACAGATGAGACCGGCGCCGAGGCCGACGGCGCCGAGCAGGTCGAAGCCGCCGGGCGAGGTGTTCTCGTGGTCCGCCGGTACGAGGGTCCGGATCAGGGCGCCGACGGCCACCGCCAGGGCGGCGACCACCCAGAACAGCACGCGCCAGCTGACGTTCTCCGCGATCGCGGCGGCGAAGGGAAGGCCGAGCGCGCCGCCCACGCCCATGGAGGCGCTCATGATCGCGATGGACGAGCCGAGCCGCTCCCTGGGGACGACGTCCCGCAGCAGGCTGATCCCGAGCGGTACGACGCCCATGCCCATGCCCTGCAGACCGCGGCCGGCGATCATCGGGACGACGGAGGACGACACCGCGCAGACCACCGAGCCCACGACCAGCGGGAGCAGGGACGCGAGCAGCATGCGGCGCTTGCCGAACATGTCGCCGAGGCGGCCCGCGACGGGCGTCGCCACGGCGGCGGCCAGCAGCGTGGCGGTGATGACCCAGGACGCGTTGGACGCGGAGGTGTCGAGCAGCACGGGGAGTTCCGCGATGAGCGGCACCACCAGGGTCTGCGTGATCGCGGCCACGATGCCCGCGAAGGCGAGGATGCCGACCACGGCACCCGGTCGGGCCGCCGGTTGAGCGCTGTCCACAGGTTCTCCTGTTGTGGTGTCGTGCCGTGGCACGACACCACGGGATCGATGTGCACCGTACACGAGATATGCATGATGCATGCCGCGTGCGCCATGCATGTGATGTGCTAGATGCATACAATCCGTGATATATCTGCTGCGATGTGGCCGTCTCGCCCGTGAGGCAAGCCCTGGAGCCGAAGGGAACCTCGCATGGACAAGCCGCTGGACCGGGTCGAGTTCGAGACCATGCTGCTCGGCCGCCACATGAGCCTGCTGACCTCCCGCGGCGGCGGGCGCCTCGACCGCAGCGCCTACATCCTGCTCAGCCGCATCCTGGCGCAGGGCCCGATGTCCATCGGCCAGCTCAGGGAGGCCTTCGGCCTGGACACCTCCACGCTCAACCGGCAGACCGCCGCCATGCTGCGCGCGGGCGTCGTCGAGCGCATCCCCGACCCCGACGGCGGCATCGCCCGC
>NZ_LIRJ01000202.1 GCF_001419745.1 Streptomyces silaceus
GCGCCGTGCGCGAGGTCGCTGATGCGGGGGAGCGGCAGACCGGTCACGCGCAGCGCGCCGTCCTGCTCGGGCAGCACCTGGCCGCCCGCCTCGGTGAGCGCGGCCGTCAGCTTCTCGCGGTGCTGCGGCTCGCTGTCCGGCGTCCGCACCCGCGCGAAGTCGGCGGAGTTGTGCGAGATGAAGTCCTTGACGCTCATGTCGGCGAGCAGCTGGCCGCGGCCGATCACGATGAGGTGCTCGGCGGTGAGCGCCATCTCGCTCATGAGGTGCGAGGAGACGAAGACCGTCCGGCCCTCGGCGGCCAGCGACTTCATCAGGTTGCGCACCCAGAGGATGCCCTCGGGGTCGAGGCCGTTGACCGGCTCGTCGAAGAGCAGCACCTGCGGGTCGCCCAGGAGCGCCGCGGCGATGCCCAGACGCTGGCCCATGCCGAGCGAGAAGCCCTTGGAGCGCTTCTTCGCCACGTCCTGGAGGCCCACGACGCCCAGCACCTCGTCGACCCGGCGGGCCGGGATGCCGGAGAGCTGCGCGAGGCACAGCAGGTGGTTGCGCGCGTGCCGGCCGCCGTGCACGGCCTTGGCGTCGAGCAGCGCGCCGACCTGGCGGGGGGCGTTCGGCAGCTTCCGGTAGGGGTAGCCGCCGATCGTCACCTGCCCGGCGGTGGGCGCGTCGAGCCCGAGGATCATGCGCATGGTCGTCGACTTGCCGGAGCCGTTCGGCCCGAGGAAGCCGGTGACGGTACCGGGTCGCACCTGGAAGGAAAGGTTGTACACGGCTGTCTTGTCGCCATAGCGCTTCGTCAGGCCGACTGCCTCGATCATTCTCCGCACCCATCGAATGGTTCAGGACGTCGGGGCACACGCCCCCGTAAGGGTTAGGAGGATAACGGGGAGCTGACGGTTCCAGCCAAGAGCGAGTAAAACCGTGGGCGGCCGAAGAATCGTCACGGGGCGGACGGGACCACCGGGTCCACGGCACTCACACCGCAGGCAGCTCCGTCCACGGCAGCACCCAGCCCTCGTCGGCGAAGACCCGCGTCCCGCGCGCCCGCAGGGCGGCGTCGGCGGCGGCCCGCCGCACCCAGGCCGCCGGATCGGGCCCCAGCAGCTCGAACAGCGCCGGAGAGGCGCCCAGGAGCGCGTCGAGCAGCGCCGCCTGGTCACCGCCGCCGGGCCGCGGCAGCCCGGTCGCCGGGTCGGCGAGGACGCCGCGCGCGCCGACATAGACGTACGCGTGGTCGAGCGGCTCCCCGGACGGCAGGGTCATGGCGTACGCGGCACCCGGCAGCCGCACCCGCCGGTAGTGGGGGAGTTCCGTGGCGTCGACCGCCGCCAGCTGCGCCGCGTCCAGCCAGGAGACGACGAGCGAGGTCCGGGCCGCGGGGGCCGGATAGGGGGCGGCCGCCACGTACCCGGCCCGCCCGATGTGCGCGGAGCAGCCCACGCCGATGCCGCGCAGCCGCACGGGGACCATCGGCACGGCGCCCAGCAGGCCGAGGCGGGTGAGCTTGTGGGACACCTGCCCGGGGGAGGCGTTCGACCCCACGGCGATGACGGCGTGCCGCCCGGCTACCGGTGCCTGGCCGAGGCCGGCGAGCACGTCGTCCAGCGCGGGCGCGGCGCCGTCGACGGACCACGCGCCCACGCCGCCCGGCCGTGCGAGCAGCGGCAGCAGCTCGGTCCCGGTCAGCAGCGAGGGCTCCGTGACCGGGAGGCCGGGGTAGGTCAGCGGATACAGCGCGGGGACGCCGTCCAGGCCGAGCGCCGCGAGCCCGCGGTCCTGTGTCGTCACACGCCCCCCCTGCGGTCCGGCCGCGGGCTACCGGGCTACGCGTCCCGCTTCTTCAGCAGGACGTACCCACCGAGCAGCACCACGACCACCCACGCCACCATGATCGCGAGCCCGCCCCAGGGCCCGTACGGGGTGTCGTCGTCGAACGGCGTCTTGACCTGCATGATCTTGTTGCCGGCCTGGTCGGGCAGGAAGCGGCCGATCTTCTTCGTCGCCGAGACGTTGCCGAGGATGTTGGAGATCAGGAAGAAGAACGGCATCAGGATGCCCAGCGACAGCATCGGGCTGCGCAGCATCGCGGCGACGCCCATCGAGAACATCGCGATGAGCGTCATGTAGAGCCCGCCGCCGATGACGGCGCGCAGCACGCCGGGGTCGCCGATCTGCGCCTTGTACGGGCCGAGCATCGACTGGCCCAGGAAGAACGTGACGAAGCTGGTGGCCAGGCCGACCACGAGGGCGAGCAGCGTGGCCACGGCGACCTTGCTGAACAGGAAGGTGCCGCGCTGGGGGACCGCCGCGAGCGAGGTGCGGATCATGCCGGTGCTGTACTCGTTCGAGACGACGAGCACCCCGAAGACGATCAGCGCGAGCTGCCCGAGCGACATCCCGGCGAAGCTGATGTAGGTCGGGTCGAAGGTCAGCTTGTCCTGGGCGTCGAGCTTGTCGTAGTCGTTCTTGGACAGGATGCTGATCAGCAGCCCGAGGGCGATCGTGACGACGGCGGCCAGACCGAGCGTCCAGAGCGTCGACGAGACCGAGCGGATCTTGGTCCACTCCGACTTCAGTACCTGCGTCGCGGCCATCGCTCAGGCCTCCTTCCGCTGCTGCTGCCAGCCGTCGCCCCAGCCCGTCGCGGGCGGGGCCGCCGGCGGCCCGGTGCCCGTGCCGCCCGGCCGCGCGTGCGCGTGGTACTCGACGGACTCCGCGGTGAGCTGCATGAAGGCCTCTTCCAGGGAGGCCTGCTGGGGGCTCAGTTCATGCAGGACGAGCTGGTGGCCCGCGGCGAGCTCGCCGAGCCGTTCCGCCGGGGTGCCGTCCACTTCGAGCGTGCCGTTGCCCGCCTCGACGGCGGTGATCCCGGCCTCGTGCAGCACGTCGAGGAGCCGCTCGCGCTGCGGGGAGCGCAGCCGGACGTACGAGCGCGAGTTCTGCCGGATGAACTCCGACATGGAGGTGTCGGCGAGGAGCCGGCCCTGGCCGATGACGACGAGGTGGTCGGCGGTGAGCGCCATCTCGCTCATCAGGTGGGAGGAGACGAAGACCGTGCGCCCCTGCGCGGCCAGCGACTTCATCAGGTTCCGGATCCAGTGGATGCCCTCGGGGTCGAGACCGTTGACCGGCTCGTCGAACATCAGGATCTCGGGGTCGCCGAGCAGGGCGCCCGCGATGCCCAGGCGCTGGCCCATGCCGAGCGAGAAGCCCTTGGCCTTCTTCTTGGCGACGGCGGTCAGCCCGACGGTGTCCAAAACCTCGTCGACCCGGCTGCGCGGGATGCCGTTGCTCTGCGCGAGGCAGAGCAGATGGTTGAAGGCGCTGCGGCCGCCGTGCATCGCCTTGGCGTCGAGCAGGGCGCCGATGTACGTCAGCGGGTCCTTCAGCTGGGAGTAGTGCCTGCCGTCGATGCGGACCGCGCCGGCCGACGGGTTGTCGAGCCCGAGCATCATGCGCATGGTCGTGGACTTCCCCGCGCCGTTCGGGCCGAGGAAGCCGGTGACGATGCCGGGGTGGACGGTGAAGGTCAGGTTGTTGACGGCGACTTTCTCGCCGTACCGCTTGGTCAACCCCTCGAGCTCGATCATGCGGCCACGCTAAAACGGGACAAAGCCCCCTGCCACCGGAGTGGCAGGGGGCTCTGGCCTGTTCGGCCCACGTCAGGTGGCGCGCCCCGAAGGGGCGCGGGGAACCGCGCGCCCGACCACACCGGACGGACGGATCCCCACGGCTCAGCGGGTCTGCTGAGCCGGCACCCCACGAGAGATCGGCTCGTCCTCGGCGGGCGTGCCGGCGGCGGCCACGGCCGCACCGGTGAGCGTCGCCAGCATCTCGCGCACGTTGGTGAGCTGCGCGTTGATGCTGTCGCGGCGGTTGGTGAGCGCCGCGAGCTCCCGCTCGGATTCCGAGCGGATGCGGTCCGCCTTGGCGTTCGCGTCCGCGACGATGTCCTCGGCCTGACGCTGCGCCGTCTCCACCGTCTGACGGGCACGGCGCTCGGCGTCCGTGCGGAGCTTCTCGGCCTCGAGGCGCAGCTGCTCGGCGCGGTGCTCGATCTCCGCGAGCCGCTTCTCCGCCTTCGCCTGCCGCGAGGCGAGATCGCGCTCGGACTGCTCACGGCGCTTGGCGAGGTTCGTCTCGAAGTCCGCGGCGGCCTGGGCGGCCTTGGCGCGGGTCTCCTCGAAGAGGGCGTCCGCCTCCTCGCGCTTGGACTGCGCGTCCTTCTGCGCCTCGGCGCGCAGCGCGCTCGCCTCGCCCTTGGCCTTCTCGACGATCCGGACGCCCTCGTCCTCGGCCTTGGCCTTGCGCTCGGCGGCGAACGACTCGGCGTCGTTGCGGACCTGCTGGGCGGCGGACTCGGCGAGCTCGCGGTGCTGCTCGGCGGCGCGACGGGCCTCCTCGCGCAGGTCCTTCGCCTCCTCCTCGGCGAGGCGGAGGATCTTCTCGACGCGGGCGCCGAGACCGGCGTACGACGGCTCGGCGTCGGCAACCTGGGCCTGGGCGTTCTGCGTCTCGAGGTGCAGCTCCTCGATGCGCTTTTCCAGAGCAGTGATACGAGCAAGAGCGCTGTCACGGTCGGAGACGAGCTTGGAGATACGTTCGTCCACCTGAGCGCGGTCGTACCCACGCCGCACAAGCTCGAAGCCGTAGGGGGAAGTGTCGCTCATGGGGTTCCTGTCGAAAGAGACCGGTGAGGTGATAGAGGGAATCCTAGGGGTCAAGGCGGCGTGTCATCGAGCAGATGCCCGTTTGATCTGGAGAATGACACCCCTTTTGAGTGGCTAACCGCCGGAGCACTTGCCAGCGACAGGGCCAAAGGTCCTTGCGGAGCACGGTAGATGCCCTTTGGCTAGCCCTCTGACTGCTTGCCACTCGAACGAGTAGAGCCTGCCGCGGCCCCGGCCTTGACGCCGCCGTCCTTCGCACCGCCCGACGGGGCCTCGAAAGATTCCAACGCCTCCAGGACGTCCTGGACACGGGAGATCTCCGCATTGATGTCCTCGCGGCGCCGCACCAGCACCTCCAGCTCGCGCTTGCCCTCCTCGACGATGCGCGTCGCCTCGGCCTCCGCCTCCGACTTGATCCGCTCGGCCTCGGTCACCAGCGAGGTCTTCTTGGTCTCGGCCTCCTTCAGGAGCGCCTCGGCCTTCTTGACGGCGGCGATACGCACCTTGCCCGCCTCGGAGTTGGCGTCCGAGACCAGCTCCTTGGCCTTCGCCTCGGCCTCGGCGAGCTGCTCCTCGGCGGCCTTGACCAGCGCGTCGCAGCGCTCGCCCGCCGTCTTCATCGCCTCGGCGGACTCCCGGCGGGCGCGCTCGTGCAGCTCCTCGATCTCGGCGGTCAGCCGGTCGCGCTGCTCCTCGGAGCGCTCCCTTATGGCCGTCGCGTCGCGGCGGGCGCCGACGAGCAGCTCGTCCGCGTCCGTACGCGCCTTCTCCACCAGGGAGTTGCCCTCGACCGTCGCCTCGGCGACCAGGCGCTCGGCCTCCTTGCGGGCCGCGCCGACCATCGTGTCGGCCTGCGCCTCCGCGTCCGTCGTCGCCTTGAGCGCCTTCTCCTGGGCGTCCGTCGTCAGCTTCTCGGCCTCGGCGGCGGCCTCCGTGATGAGCGTGTCGACCTGCTCGGCGGCCTCCTGGCGGCGCTTGTTGGCGGCCTGCCGCGCCTCGTCGAGGGTCCGCTCGGCCTCGCCGCGCGCCTCGGCCGTGACCCGCTCGGCCTCCCGGGCCGCGTCCGCCTTCACGCGCTCGGATTCGCTGCGGATCCGCTCGGCGTGCTGCTGCGCGGAGTTGACCGTCTCGGAGGCCTCGGCGCGCAGCCGCTCCGCGTCGCCGGAGGCGTCCGAGATGAGCTTCTCGGCCTTCGCCACGGACTCCGCGCGCAGCCGCTCGGCCTCGGTGGTCGCCTCGGTCGTGATGCGCTCGGCCTCGGTCGTCGCCTCCGTCGTGACCCGCTCGGCCTCCGCCGTCGAGTCGGCGCGCAGCCGCTCGGCCTGCTCGGTGGCCTCCGTGCGGACGCGCTCGGCCTCCGCCGCCGTCTCGTTCTGCAGCAGCTCGGCCTCGCTGCGGGCCTCGCCGATGAGCTGGTCGGCCTGGTTCGCGGCGTCGCTGCGGATGCGGTTGGCGTCCTCGCGGGCGTCGGCACGCGTACGCGCGGCGTCCTGCTCGGCCGACGCGATGGTGTCGGAGGCCTCCGTGCGCACCCGCTGGGCGTGCTCCGAGGCGTCCGAGCGCATCCGCTCGGCCTCTGCGATCGCGTCCGAAACCGTGCGCTCCGCCAGGGACTTGGCGGCCTCCGACGCCTCCGTCGCCTCGCGCCGGGTGCGGTTGGCGTCCTCGGTGGCGCGCTCCCGCTCGGCGTAGGCGTCCGCGCGGACGCGGTCGGCCTCCTCCTGCGCCTCCGTCTTCGTGCGCTCCGCGGCGTGCTCGGCGGCCGAGCGCAGGCCCGCGACCTCCTCCTGCGCGCTCTCGTGCAGGCCGGCCACGGAGTCGCGCACGGACTGGGCGGTCTGCTCGGCGGCCGAGACGAGCTCGGTCGCGCGCCGGTCGGCCTCCTCGACGAGACGGACGGCCTCGGCCTGCGCCTCCTCGACGCGCTTGCGGGCGGAGGCGAGCAGCTCCTCGCTCTGCTCACGCGCCCGCTCACGCTCCTGGTCGGCCTCGGCGCGCGCGGAGCCCAGGGTCTCCTCGGCCTCACGGCGGCGCCGCGCGGCCTCCTCCTGGGCGGCGGACAGCGCCTCGGCGGCCTCCGCGCCGACGCGCTCGGCGGCGGCCGCGGCCTCCGCGCGGACCCGGTCGGCGGACTCCTGCGCCTCGGTCTTGAGCCGCTCGGCCTCGGCGGCGGCCTCCGAACGCAGCCGCACGGCGACGGACTCGCCCTCCGCGCGCGCCTGCGAGGCGTCGGCGGCGGCCTCCGTGCGCAGCCGCTCCGCCTCGCTCTCGGCCTGCGACTGGAGCGTACGGATCCGTTCGGCGGACTCGCCGCGCAGCCGGTCGGTCTCGTCCGTGGCCTCCTTGCGGATGCGCTCGGCCTCCGCGCGGGCGTCGGTCAGCGCCTGCTCGGCGGCGGTCAGCCGCTCCTCGGCCTCCGTGTGCAGCCGCGTCAGCTCCTCGGCGGCCTCCGCCTGCCGCGCCGCGAGCGCCTGCTCGGTCTCCTCGCGCAGCGTGCGCGCGGCGGCCTCGGCCTCGGACTTCGTGGCTTCGGCCTGCTCGGCGACCTCCTCGCGGTGCCGCTCGGCCTCCGCGCGGGTGCGCTCCAGGGTCTCCTCGGCCTGCTTGCGCAGCGACGTGGCGCGCTCGATGGCCTCGGTGCGGACCCGCTCGCTCTCGGTCGTCGCGGCCGTCCGCAGCTCGTCGGCGTCGGCCTTCGCCTTGGCGAGCAGCTCCTCGGCGGACCGGGCCGCCTCCTCGATCTGCTGGACGGCCTCGCGCCGCGCCTCGCCCCGGATGCGCTCGCCCTCGGCGACCGCGTCGGCCCGCAGTTGCTCGGCGTCGCCGCGCAGCCTGCGCGCCTCCTCCTGCAGCTCGACGGTCTTGGCGCGATATTCCTTGGTGTCGTCCTTCGCCGCGCCCTTGAGCTCCTCGGCGATGTCGTGCGCCTCGGCGCGCAGCCGGTCCGCCTCGGCCTCCGCCTCCGAGCGGATCCGCTCGGCCTCGTCGGCGGCGGCCTTCGTGGTCTCCTTGGCGGTCTTCGAGGCCTTGTCGAGGACCTCCTCGGCGGTCCGCGCGGCCTTCGCGAGCTGGCCGGCGGTCTCCTCGGCGGTGATCGTGCGCGCCTTCTCGGCGGCGTCCGCGATCAGCTTCTCGGCCTCCGCGCGGGCGTCGGCGACCAGCTGCTCGGCCTCGGACTTGGTGGCCTCGGCCTCCTTGGTGGCCTCGCCGACCAGGCGGGCGACCTGCTCCTTGGCGGTGCGCGTGCGCTGCTCGTTGGCCGCCTCGGCGGCCGAGAGCTGCCTGGCCGCGGCGTCCTTGGCCTCGGCGACCACCTTGTCGGCCTCGGCGCGGGCCTCGCGCAGCGCCGTCTCGGCCTGCGCCATCCGCTGCTCGGCGGCCCGGCTCGCCTCGGCGGCCTGACGGCGCGCCTGCTCCGACTCGGCCGCCGTGGTCGAGCGCAGCTGCTCGGCGTGGTCGGTGGCCTCCTGGGCCTGGGTGGAGGCGGCGTTCAGGAGGCGCTCGGCGTCCGTGCGGGCGCGGCGCAGGATCGCCTCGGCCTCGGCGCGGGCGGCCTCGGCGTCGCCGGCCACGCGCTGGCGGGCCTCCTCGGCGACCCGGGCGGCCTCGGCGCGGGCGGCGGCCAGGGACTGGTCGGCCTCCGCGCGCGACTCGTCGAGCAGCCGGCGGGCCTGCTGCTCGGTGCGGGCCCGGAGCTGCTCGGCCCACGCCACGTTCTCGTTGACGTGGGACTCGACGGTCTGGCGGCGCTCGTTCAGCTCCTGGTCGAGCTGCTGGCGCCGGGTGACGGCCTCGGTGTGCAGCTCGGACTGGAGACGGGCCTGCTGCTCCGCGTGCTCCTGGAGGATGCGCTGGGTCTGCGCGCGGGCCTCGCGCAGCTCGCGCTCCGCGTCGGCGCGCAGCTGCTCGGCCTGGATCTGGGCATTCCTGAGCAGCTGCTCGGCCTGGTAGCCGATGTCCGCGCTGTCGTAGGCAGGGCGGGACGCGAGGTTGCGGCGCGCCTCGTGCAGCTTGGCGCGCAGCACCTCGACCTGGTAGCCGAGATCCTCGGCGTGCTGGACGGCCTTCTCCCGCTCGGTCCTCAGCCGGTCCATCTCGGCCTCGAACCGCGAAAGACTGTCGGTCTCAGCCCGCGAGTTCTCTTGGCGTTCGTAGCCCCGCACTGCGCGGTCCCATCCTTCCCCGAGCTCTCGGCTGCGCTCGAGCAGGGGACGCCCCACTCCTGGTCGCAATTCTCTCCCACGAGCCCCGTCCATCCACCGAACGGGGCCCCCGGGGAATGGTGTCAGATCAACGGCGGAGCATGGGCTGCTGCCCCGACGCTCGTCCCCCGAAACCCGGACCCCGGCATGTGGCCGCCCCGATTTCGGGCGGCCGCCACTCACCCTACCGGCCCAGATATACGGAGGTCAGTGCTCCGTGGACTCGGACGGTGCCGAAGTGACAAGTTCCGTGAGTACGCCGTGGCAGTCCTTGGGGTGCAGGAAGGTGATGCGCGACCCCATCGAGCCGATGCGCGGCTCTTCGTAGAGGACACGCACGCCCTTGTCCTTGACGGCGGCGGCATCGCCGTCCACGTCCGCGGTGCCGAAGGCGATGTGGTGCACGCCCTCGCCGTTCTTCTTGAGCCACTTGCCCACCGCCGAGTCCTCGCGGGTGGGTTCGAGAAGCTGCAGGTAGGAGGCGCCTCCGTCGCTCGTCTCGTTGATCTTGAGCATGGCCTCGCGCACGCCCTGCTCTTCGTTGACTTCGGTGTGGAAGACCGTGAAGCCGTACGTCTCCCGGTAGAACTCGACGGTCTTGTCGAGGTCGAAACAGGCGATCCCGATGTGATCGATTCGCGTCAGCATGGTTCAAGTGCAGCGCTTGACGCGGTGATTACGCAACGTGCGCGCGATCACACTCGCGGCCCGGTGACGGGTGGGGTACTGCTCAGTACATTCAGATAAACCCTCGTTAACTCCTCTCCTCCCAAGGGGCCGTGCCACATGTCTGGAACGACCGGTACCACCTCAGTGATCGTCGCGGGCGCGCGCACGCCCATGGGCCGTCTGCTCGGCTCCCTGAAGTCCTTCTCGGGTGCGGACCTGGGCGGCTTCGCGATCAAGGCCGCGCTCGACCGCGCCGGCATCGGCGGCGACCAGGTGCAGTACGTGATCATGGGTCAGGTGCTGCAGGCCGGGGCAGGGCAGATCCCGGCGCGCCAGGCCGCCGTCAAGGCGGGCATCCCGATGAACGTCCCCGCGCTCACCGTCAACAAGGTGTGCCTCTCCGGTCTCGACGCCATCGCGCTCGCCGACCAGCTGATCCGCGCCGGCGAGTTCGACGTCGTCGTCGCCGGCGGCCAGGAGTCCATGACCAACGCGCCGCACCTGCTCCCCAAGTCCCGCGAGGGCTACAAGTACGGCGCGATCGAGATGCTCGACTCGATGGCGTACGACGGCCTGACCGACTCCTTCGACGGCGTCGCGATGGGCGAGTCCACCGAGAAGCACAACACCCGCCTCGGCATCGCCCGCCCCGAGCAGGACGAGCTCGGCGCGCTCTCGCACCAGCGGGCCGCCGCCGCCCAGAAGAACGGCCTGTTCGAGGCCGAGATCACCCCCGTCGAGATCCCGCAGCGCAAGGGCGACCCGGTCCTGTTCGCCAAGGACGAGGGCATCCGCGCCGAGACCACCGTCGAGTCCCTCGGCAAGCTCCGCCCGGCCTTCGCCAAGGACGGCACGATCACCGCGGGCACCGCCTCGCAGATCTCCGACGGCGCCGCCGCGGTCGTCGTCATGTCCAAGGCCAAGGCCGAGGAGCTCGGCCTCGCCTGGATCGCGGAGATCGGGGCACACGGCAATGTGGCGGGCCCCGACAACTCGCTCCAGTCCCAGCCGTCCAACGCGATCCTGCACGCCCTCAAGAAGGAGGGCCTGGAGGTCGCCGACCTGGACCTGATCGAGATCAACGAGGCCTTCGCCGCCGTCGCGGTGCAGTCAATGAAGGACCTCGGGGTGTCCTCGGAAAAGGTGAACGTCAACGGCGGGGCCATCGCGCTCGGTCACCCGATCGGGATGTCCGGCGCGCGCCTGGTCCTCCACCTCGCCCTGGAGCTGAAGCGGCGGGGCGGCGGCGTGGGCGCGGCCGCCCTGTGCGGTGGCGGCGGTCAGGGCGACGCGCTGATCGTGAAGGTGGCCAAGCCCTGACCCCGGGCCGGTCCCCGTCCCTCTCAGGCAAGTCCCGTACGGGGTGCGCGGGCGTACGTCGTGTACGCGCCCGCACGCACCTGTCGTACGCGTAGTGAACGGAGCTGTGATGCAGGACGTCCCCTCCCTGGTCGCGCAAGCGCGCGAGGGCAGGCCGCGGGCCGTGGCCCGGCTGATCTCACTGGTCGAGGGGGCGTCGCCGCAGCTGCGCGAAGTGATGGCGGCGCTGGCTCCGCTCGCGGGCCACGCGTACGTGGTGGGGCTCACGGGATCGCCGGGTGTCGGCAAGTCGACATCGACGTCCGCGCTCGTGAGCGCCTACCGCAAGGCCGGGAAGCGGGTCGGCGTCCTCGCCGTCGACCCGTCCTCGCCGTTCTCCGGCGGCGCGCTCCTCGGAGACCGGGTGCGGATGTCCGACCACGCGTCCGACCCCGGCGTCTACATCCGCTCCATGGCGACGCGCGGCCACCTCGGCGGGCTCGCCTGGGCCGCGCCGCAGGCGATCCGCGTGCTCGACGCGGCGGGCTGCGACGTGATCCTCGTCGAGACCGTCGGCGTCGGACAGTCCGAGGTGGACATCGCCGGGCAGGCCGACACCTCGGTCGTGCTGCTCGCGCCCGGCATGGGCGACGGCATCCAGGCGGCCAAGGCCGGAATCCTGGAGATCGGCGACGTGTACGTGGTCAACAAGGCGGACCGCGACGGCGCGGACGCGACCGCGCGCGAGCTGAACCACATGCTGGGCCTCGGTGAGTCCCGCGGCCCCGGCGACTGGCGGCCGCCCATCGTCAAGACGGTCGCGGCGCGTGGCGAGGGCGTCGACGAGGTCGTCGAGGCGCTGGAGAAGCACCGGGCGTGGATGGAGGAGCGGGGCGTGCTCGCCGAGCGGCGCGCCGCCCGCGCCGCCCGCGAGGTCGAGACGATCGCCGTCACGGCCCTGCGCGAGCGGATCGGCTCCCTGCACGGCGACCGCCGCCTGTCCGCCCTCGCGGAGCGGATCGTGGCCGGCGAGCTGGACCCCTACGCGGCGGCGGACGAGCTGGTCGAGGGCGTGACGTCTTCCTGACGCCCGCTCGGCCCTCCCCGGCCCTTTTCCTGACGCCCGCTCGGCCCTCCCCGGTCATCGGGTCGGCTCCTTCGCAAAGGGGCTGACCGATCGGGGGGCCGACGGATACGGTGACCCCGTGTTCCTCCTCTTGGCCTAGGCCTCGCCCCGCCCGCGCCCGCCGTGAACCGACACGGCCCACGCGGGACTTCGGCGACCCCTTGTGCCTCGCAGAGTCCAGAGGAACGTACCCATGTATCTCACCGTGCTGCGGACCCCGCATGCCCTCCGCGCCTTCGTCTGCGCCCTCTTCGCCCGTCTCTCCTACGGAACCGTCTCCCTCTCCCTGATGCTGGCGGTCAAGGACGCCTCCGGCTCGTACGCCGTGGCGGGCACCGCCGCCGCGCTGTTCGGGGCGACCAGCGTCCTCCTCTCGCCCGCCCGTGCCGCGCTCGTCGACCGGCACGGCCCGCGCCGCGTCCTCGCGCCGATGGTCTCGGTGTACGCGGCGCTCCTCACCGCCCTCGCCGTCCTGACGTGGCGGCCCGGCGCGGCCCCGGCCCCGCTCGGCGTCCTCGCCGCGCTCGCCGGCGCCTGTACGCCGCCGCTCGGCCCCGTCATGCGTACGGTGTGGGCCGAACTGCTCGACGACGACCGCGCGTTGCTGCAACGCGCGTACAGCCTGGACGGGGTCGCCGAGGAGCTGCTCTTCGTCTCGGGTCCGCTGCTCGTGGGGCTGATCGTGCAGGTCGGCCCGGCCGCCGCGGGCGTCGCGGTCAGCGCCGCCCTGATCTGGGGCGGCACGCTCGCCTTCCTG
>NZ_LIRJ01000203.1 GCF_001419745.1 Streptomyces silaceus
GGGTGGGCACGACCCCCGGTGCGGAGTTCCGACGCCGGGACATCAGCCAGTGTGACCTTCGCCTCGCCCAGAGGGTGTGAGGCGGGCCTTGGCCGCATAGTTACCGGCAAGTAGGGTGGACTGCGGAAGCGCGCCGGCAGGCGCACCGCACCCTGGAGGAGAGCCATCGTGCCTCGTACCGTCAGGGACGTCGTCTTCGTGGACGGCGTCCGCACCCCGTTCGGCAAGGCGGGCCCGAAGGGCATCTACCACGAGACCCGTGCCGATGACCTCGTCGTGAAGGCCATCCGGGAGCTGCTGCGCCGCAACCCGGACCTCGACCCCGCCAAGATCGACGAGGTCGCCATCGCCGCGACCACGCAGATCGGCGACCAGGGCCTGACGATCGGCCGCACCGCCGGCATCCTCGCCGGGCTCCCGCAGTCCGTGCCCGGCTACTCCATCGACCGCATGTGTGCCGGCGCCCTGACCGCCGTGACCTCCGTCGCGGGCAGCGTGGCCTTCGGTGCGTACGACATCGCCATCGCCGGCGGTGTGGAGCACATGGGCCGCCACCCCATGGGCGAGGGCGTCGACCCGAACCCGCGGTTCGTGAGCGAGAAGCTCGTGGACGAGTCCGCGCTGTTCATGGGCATGACGGCGGAGAACCTCCACGACCGCTACCCGAGCATCACCAAGCAGCGCGCCGACGAGTACGCGGTGCGCTCGCAGGAGAAGGCCGCCAAGGCGTACGCCGACGGCAAGATCCAGGCCGACCTGGTGCCGATCTCCGTGCGCCGCACCAACGAGGAGGCCGGTGAGACCGGCTGGGGCCTCGCCACCGCCGACGAGCCGATGCGTCCGGGCACGACGCTGGAGAACCTCGCGGGCCTCAAGACGCCGTTCCGCACGCACGGCCGCGTCACCGCGGGCAACGCCGCCGGTCTGAACGACGGCGCCACCGCCTCCCTCATCGCCTCGGAGGAGTTCGCGCGGGAGAACGGCCTGCCGGTCAAGATGCGGCTGGTCTCCTACTCCTTCGCGGGCGTCGAGCCCGAGGTCATGGGCTACGGCCCGATCCCGGCGACGGAGAAGGCGCTGGCCCAGGCGGGCCTGTCCATCTCCGACATCGGCCTCTTCGAGATCAACGAGGCCTTCGCCGTCCAGGTGCTCGCCTTCCTGGAGCACTACGGCATCGCCGACGACGACGCGCGCGTCAACCAGTACGGCGGCGCCATCGCGTTCGGCCACCCGCTCGCCTCCTCCGGCGTGCGCCTGATGACGCAGCTCGCGCGGCAGTTCGAGGAGCAGCCGGAGGTCCGCTACGGCCTCACGACCATGTGCGTCGGCTTCGGCATGGGCGCCACGGTCATCTGGGAGAACCCCCACCACAAGGACGCCGGAGGCGACAAGTGAGCACGACCACCGCTGAGCTCCTGAAGGGTGCGGCCGAGCTGTTCCCGGACGAGGTCGTCACGCAGGCGCACGTACGCCACCTCGACCTGCCGGCCGGCGCGGGCCGCTTCGCCCTCATCACGCTGGACAACGGCTTCGACCACACCAAGCCGACCACCTTCGGCCCCGGCTCGCTGGCGAACCTCAACGCCGCCATCGACCAGGTCGAGAAGGAGGCGGCCGAGGGCACGATCGTCGGCGTCGGCATCACCGGCAAGCCGTTCATCTTCGCCGTCGGCGCCGACCTCAAGGGCGTCGAGCTGCTGAAGAACCACGAGGACGCGCTCGCCATCGGCAAGGGCGGCCACGAGGTCTTCAAGCGCCTCTCCGGCCTCGCCGTGCCGACCTTCGCCTACTACAACGGCGCCGCCATGGGCGGTGGCGTCGAGGTCGGTCTGCACTGCTCGTACCGCACCGTCTCCAAGGCGCTGCCGGCCTTCTCGCTGCCCGAGGTCTTCCTCGGCCTGGTCCCGGGCTGGGGCGGCTGCGCGCTGCTCCCGAACCTGATCGGCGCCGACAAGGCCGTCTCGGTCATCATCGAGAACTCGCTGAACCAGAACCGCCAGCTCAAGGGCAAGCAGGTCTTCGAGCTCGGCATCGCCGACGCGATCTTCGAGGGCGCCGACTTCCTGGAGCAGTCGCTGATCTGGACGGCGTCCGTCCTCAACGGCTCGACCGAGGTCGTCCGCCCCGAGGTCGACCGCGGCGAGGGCTGGGACGCCGCCGTCGCCCGCGGCCGTGCCATCGCCGACTCCAAGGTGCACGGCGCCGCCCCGGCCGCCTACCGCGCCCTGGAGATCATCGCGGCCGCCAAGGACGGCGACCTGCAGAAGGGCTTCGACGCCGAGGACACCGCGCTCGCCGACCTGATCATGGGCGGTGAACTGCGCGCGGGCATCTACTCGTTCAACCTCGTGCAGAAGCGCGGCAAGCGCCCCGCGGGCGCCCCGGACAAGAACCTGGCGCGCCCGGTCACCAAGGTCGGCGTCGTCGGCGCCGGTCTGATGGCCTCGCAGCTCGCCCTGCTGTTCCTGCGCCGTCTGGAGGTGCCGGTCGTGCTGACCGACATCGACCAGGAGCGCGTGGACAAGGGCGTGGGCTACGTCCACGAGGAGATCGACAAGCTGCTCCTCAAGGGCCGCATCAACCAGGACAAGGCGAACCGCCTCAAGGCGCTCGTCTCCGGCGTCCTGGACAAGGCCGAGGGCTTCTCCGACGCGGACTTCATCATCGAGGCCGTCTTCGAGGAGATCGGCGTCAAGCAGCAGGTGTTCGCCGAGGTCGAGGCCGTCGCCCCGGCGCACGCGATCCTCGCCACCAACACCTCCTCGCTGTCGGTGACCGAGATGGCGTCGAAGCTGAAGCACCCCGAGCGGGTCGTCGGCTTCCACTTCTTCAACCCGGTCGCGATCCTGCCGCTCCTGGAGATCGTGCGCGGCGAGCGGACGGACGACGCCTCGCTGGCCACGGCCTTCGGTGTCGCCAAGAAGCTGAAGAAGACCGCGGTGCTCGTGAAGGACGCCCCCGCGTTCGTCGTGAACCGCATCCTGACCCGCTTCATGGGCGAGATCCAGAACGTCATCGACGAGGGCACCCCGGTCGCCGTCGCCGAGAAGGCCGTCGAGCCGCTCGGTCTGCCGATGTCGCCGCTGGTCCTGCTCGAACTGGTCGGCCCGGCCATCGGTCTGCACGTGTCGGAGACGCTCAACCGCTCCTTCCCGGACCGCTTCACGGTCTCCCCGAACCTCGCGGCCGTCGTCAAGGCGGGCAAGCGCGGCTTCTACGTCTACGACTCCGGCAAGCCGGAGCTGGACCCCGAGGTCGCCGCTCTCCTCGAGCAGGGCGACAAGGTCCTGACCGAGGAGCAGGTGCGGGACCGCGTCCTGGACGCCGTCGCCCAGGAGATCGGGCTCATGCTCGACGAGGGTGTCGTCGCCGAGGCGCAGGACATCGACCTGTGCCTGATCACCGGCGCGGGCTGGCCCTTCCACCTGGGCGGCATCACGCCGTACCTGGACCGTGAGGGCGTCAGCGAGCGGGTGAACGGCAAGCGGTTCCTCGCGCAGGGCGTGGCGAGCGTCCCGGCGTAGGGTCCACCGCACGTCGCGTCAACACGGCGGGGCCGTAAGGGAGTTCATCCCGTACGGCCCCGCCGTCGTGCCGTGCCGCCGCGATCAGGGGTCCCCGGGCCGGTGGCCCGGGGAGGTCACACCCGGTCCCACGCCCCGAGCGCCAGCCCCCGCTCCGCCTTCTGGCGGGCCAGCCGCAGCGTGCCGTCGAGACCGATCGCCGCCATGACCACGCGCCCCCGCGCGTCCAGCGCCAGCGCCGGTGCGCCGAGACACGGTTCGCCGGTCTCGGCCCACCACAGGCCCGCCGCCTCGTCCTGCGTCGGGAACGCGGCGAGCGCCGGGCGGCCGGCGGCCGTGCGGTGCGCGAGGACCGTGCAGTCGTGGCCGTCGACCGTCGTGCGCAGGGCGGCCGTGGGGCCCGGGGAGGGCGTGCCGCCGAGGGGGATCGCCGCCCCGCCGTCGGCCGGACGGTGGGCGAGCACCCCGCCGCCGTCGACGTCGGCCGCGTAGTACGTGAACCGGTCGGCGGCGGTCTCCAGGACCGTGCCGGAGCCGGGGACCGGGGCGAGCGGCACGTCGTCGGCGCGGACCAGGTCGCCGCCCCGCTCCTCCTGGGCCCAGCGCAGGGTGGCCTTGGCGGCGGGGGCGAGGACCTCCACGCGGCCCGTGGACGTCGCGAGCACGGTGGTGCCGTCCAGGGTGTCGCGGACCTTGAGGTCCTTCCACCCCTCCCACTTGCCGCCCTTGCCCTCGCGGCGCATCCGTACGCTGCCCACCGCGTCCCGCACGAAGACGTGCACGGTGCCCGCGGTGTCCACCGCGACGGACGGGGCGCCCAGGTGCGGGGCACGCTCGACGAGCTTGGTGTGCGGATTGCCGAGCGAGCGCCAGTCCATGAGCGGCCGCCCCGACTGGTACTGGATGGAGTGCACGACGTCGACGACCGCCTTGCCGTCGTCGCCCGCGCGCTCCCGGCGCCCCACGAAGTGCACGTACCCGTCGGTGCCCTGGGCCAGGGTGAGGTACGTCAGGTCGGGCGCCTCGAAGAAGTCGGGGCCGCTCCAGTCGGGGCCGCCGGGCCGGGCCTCCGTCCAGCGCAGGAGGCCGCCCTCGGCGCGGGCGTACGCGGTGAGCCGGCCGTCGCGGCCCCTCAGCAGCCAGCGGGCGGTATCCGGAGCACCGGTGCTGATGGACCTCGACGGCATGACTCGGCGCCACCCCTTCACTTCACGACGCACAACGTTTTGCCGATTAGTTTACGTTTGCCGCATGACAACTCTCGTCGTCGTCGATGCCGCGAACGTCGTCGGCTCCGTGCCCGACGGCTGGTGGCGCGACCGCCGCGGGGCCACCGAACGGCTGCGGGACTCCCTCGCCGCGTTCGCCGCCGAGGGGCTGCCCGACCGGCCGGGCCCGCTGGACATCGTCCTGGTCGTCGAGGGGGCCGCGCGCGGTGTGGAGTCCGTGCCCGGCGTCCGCGTGGACGCCGCGCCCGGCAGCGGCGACGACCGCATCGTGGAGCTGGCCGCCGAGGCGGCCGGGCGCCCCTGCCTGGTCGTCACCGCCGACCGCGAACTGCGCCGCAGGGTCGGCGACACGGGGGCCGAGTGCGCGGGTCCGCGCACCGTGCGCCCCGGGTAGCCAGGGCCTCAGATCCGCTTCGCGCTGCGCAGCGTCGAGGCGTAGTAGCCGTTGCCGTCCAGGCGGGACGTGCCGCCCTTGTCGCCGATCGTCGGGCCGTTGACCTCCTCGCGGCTGGAGATGAAGATCTTGTGGCCGTCGGCGTCGTGGCCGAGGAAGATGCCGACGTGGTCCAGGCGCTCCTTGGTGCGGGCGTCGAGCTTGAAGAAGACCAGGTCGCCCGGCTGGACCACGTCGATCGACTTGGGGCGGTCGGCGGCGCCGACGCCCTTGAGCGCGATGACGTCGGTGCCGACCTTGCCGCGCGCCATGCCGTTGGCGGTGCGGGGCAGGCCGTCGCCGACCTTGTCGGTGGCCATCAGGGGGTAGCGGGCGCGGTAGCCGAAGACCGTGCGGATGAAGCCCGAGCAGTCCATGGAGCGGGCGCGCATCTTCTCGGGCTGCATGGTGGTGCCGTTGCGGAAGGTGTACGGGATGCCGAGGTAGTCGAAGAAGTCCGACTCCTCCAGGCGCAGGTCGTTGCCCGCGCTGCCGTTGGGGTTCAGCGGGCCGAAGTTGGCGTCACCGGCGTACGCGATGCCCTCGTCGTCCTTCTTGACCGGCGCGCCCTCCACGTACTGGAAGGCCATCGCGAAGATGTCGTCCTCCTCGCTGCCGGAGAACTCCTTGTACCAGTCCTTGAACCACTTCTCCTTCTCCGCGCCCTCGCGCCAGGTCTCCGGCATCAGCCGCACCCAGTCGTTCGTCACGACACGGGACTTGGTGTTGGCGGGCTCGGTGAAGGTGCGGCTCGGTCCGGTGAGCGTCGCGGTGCGCGCGCCGTCGGTGAAGGTGGCGAGGACCTTGCCGCCGTCGGTGCGCAGCACGGAGCGGGCGGGGTTCTTCAGGCGCTCCCACGTCTGCTTGCCGCTGCCCTGCTGCCCGGTGCTGCTGCTCAGCCCCGGGGTGTCGGTGACGGCCTGCACCTTGGGCGCCTTGGCCTCTTCGTCCTTGCGCAGTTCCACGGTCAGATAGGCGCTGCCGGCGAGCAGGGCGAGCACGGTCACCGCGTGCAGGGCGGGACGCTTCTTCTTGGGCGGCATGAGTGACTCCTGGAATCAGGCGGACGGCATGAAGCCGAGGAGGATCCCGGCGGTGAGGACGACGTAGGCCATGAGCGTCACCGAGCCCGTGGCGAGCAGGGTGGGGCCCTTGGGCTGGCGCACCAGCTGGTAGGCGATCAGGCCCGGCACGATGAAGCCGAGGGTCTGGTTGCTGTACATGAGCGGGAACTCGAGGGAGAGCACGATCATCACGGTGGCCTGGAGCGTGACGCCGAGCAGCACGACCGCGGCGAACAGGCGCTTGCCGTAGAGGATCACGAAGCGCTGCATGAGCAGGGTGCCGACGTAGGTCAGCACGGTCACGCCGACCACCATGGCGGCGCGCTGGAGGTCCTCGACGAGGGTCAGCGCGAGCCAGCCCGGGGTGATCATGCCGCCGGGCGAGAGGTTGGTCGTCAGATAGCAGACCAGGGAGAAGAGCAGCCCGAGCGCGATGCCGACCGCGGCGATCTCGGGGGTGAGGACGGAGGGAATCAACGGGGCTCTCCTGGGCTGTGCCACTGCTGGTGGTCGTCTGCGGCGTGCTGTGCGGGCGGCACCCGCGGCTCGAACATGCCGCGGGGCCTGTCCGGCCGCGGCTGCTGCGGTTCCTGGGGCGGGCGGGCCTGCTCGAGTGCGTAGGGCTGGTGGGCCTGCTCGAGTACGTAGGGCTCGTGGGCCTGCGCCGGTACGTACGGCTCCGCGGGCTGGTGCTGCGGCGGGTGCGGCTCGTGCGTGTGCGGGGGCGCGTACATCTCGTGCGTCCCGTACGCGGCCTGCGGCACCTGGACCGGGGCCGTGTACCGCTCCTCGTACGCCTCCGGGTAGTGCTGGTAGGGGTCGATGCGCGGCACGTACAGCTGCATCGTCTCCGCCGGGTTGGCGGGAGCGGCGGTGGCGGCGGGCGCGGGCGCGGCCGGCTCCTCGCTCTCGTCGGCGGGGAGTTCGGCGAGGTGCTCCAGGAGCAGCTCGCCCTGGCCGTGGATGTTGCCGATCGCGACGAGGGAGGAGTCGGGGCCGAGCTGCGCGAGCATCTGGCCCATGAACTCCTCGGGGTCGCGCCGGTCGCCGCCGAGGTCGACGGCGCGCGAGCGCCACTCGGCGGGGATCGCGTCGATGGCCGACTTGGCGGGGTGGCCGATGACGAAGACCTTCTCGGGCTGGAGGTCCGGGATGATCTCGCCCATCTGGCCGTTGCGCTCGACGCGGTCGGGGCGGCAGTTGATGACCACGTTGAGCGGGCGGTGGATGGCGCCGAGGTCGAGCAGCTGGTTGATGTTCATCAGCGTCGACTCGGGGTCGTTGGCCGCGAAGACGTTGGCGAAGCGGAGCTTCTTGCCGTCCTCGGTGGCGTACCGCTCGACGGAGAGGACACCGGGGTCCGGCGGGGCGTCGTACATGCCCTGGAGCGCCGTCTCGCGCTCCACGCCGAGGAGTTCCGCGACGGTCAGCGCGATCGCCACGTTCTCCTTGAAGGTGAACCAGCTGAAGCCGCGCAGCTCCTCGTCGGTGACCGACTCGGGGTCCGCGTAGATCAACTGGCAGTCGCGGGCGTCCGCCTCCTCCTTGAGGATCGCGTAGCGGTCCTTCTCGGCGGTGACGCAGATGCCGCCCTCGGGCATGGAGCGCGACAGCGAGCGCGCCACGTCGTCGAGGGTGGGGCCCATCTCGGCGAGGTGGTCCTCGCGGACGTTGCAGAGCACGCCGATGGTGGAGCGGATCAGCTTGGACTGGTTGATCTCCTGGAGCGCCGGCATGACCGCCATGCACTCGATGACCAGGGCGTCCGGGTTGTACGCGGCGGCGCGGCGCACGATGCCGATCTGCTCGACGACGTTGGCGATGCCGAACTTGCGGTAGACGGGCTCCTCGGTGGCGTCCGGGTGGATGAACCGGGCCGCGGTGCCGGTGGTCTTGGCGACCGTGGTGAGCCCGCCGCCGCGCAGGGCGCCCGCGCACAGGCGGGTGATGGAGGACTTGCCGCGGATGCCGTTGACCAGGACCCGGGTGGGGATGTGCTCCAGGTTGGTGAAGTGCCGCCGCTGTTCGATCACGCCCGCGACGAGCAGGATCGCGCAGCACACCACGAGCACGGTGTAGAGGAAGAGCACGGGGTTCAGTTCCTTCCGGCGAGGCCGGCCGTGACGCCGTCCCGTTTGCGCTGCGTGCCCGTCGGCAGCTGCTGCCTGATGAGTTCGAGGCTGCGGGTGACGGCGCCGACCTCGTCGTGGTGGCGCGGGTACAGGACGGTGCGGCGGTCCCCGTCGGCGAGCGCCTCCGCCTGGTCGGCGAGGTGGCGCAGCGGGCGCACGACGACGATGTGCAGCCAGCCGAGGCACGCCGCGGCCGCGGTGATGCCGAGCAGACCGGCCAGGACCGTGCGGTTCTGGTAGCTGTACTCGGGGATGGCGAGGCCGGACGCGGGCTGCCAGCTGACGACGGTCCAGCCCAGCGAGCGGGCGGCGCCGCCGCCGACGAAGGGCGCGGCGGCCGCGATCTGGATGTCGTCGCCGTCGCGGTAGAGGACACCACTGGGGCGCGGGCTGAGGCCGACCTTCTGGCCGGTGCCCTCGGCGAGCGCGTCGAGGCGGTCGCCCGGCAGCCCCTCGAACTCGCGGTAGCCCTTGTTGGAGCCGATGGTGCGGCGCTCGTCGTCGACGACGCGGACCTCGCCGAGGCCGGGGCGCTTGAGCAGCGAGTTGAGGAAGTCGATGCGGAACTCGCCGACGACGGCGGCCCCCTCGCGGCCCGGCACCTCGGCCGTGCCGATGATCACGGGTTCCTTGCCGCCCTCGTCGACGACGCGGATCGGCCGGTCGGAGGGGCCCTTGCCGGAGGGGCTGCGGGGGTCGCCGCCGGCCTCGGCCAGGACCTTGCCGCCGCGGTCGAGGACGTAGAGCGACTGGTAGCGGGTGTGCTGGTTGAGGGTGCTCTCCAGGACCTTGGCCATGTCCGCCGGTTCGGTGCGGTCGCCCATGAGGGAGGCCACCGAGGTGAGGTCGGCGTGGCCCTCGTTGAGGGCGCGGCGGACGCGGTCGGTGAGGGTGTCGGTGCGCTCGCGCTGGTCGTTCACCATCTGCTGCGGTACGACGACGGTGTCGCCGGCGCGGTTGAGCAGCAGCAGGAGCGGCGCGGACCAGGCGAGCAGGAGGACCGCGCAGACGGCGAGCAGGGTGCGGCTGCCGAACCTGCGGCGGCGGGCGGGCGCCTGCTGTGCCCCGGCCGGTTCGCCGAGGAGCTGGCGGCGCAGCCGTTCGAGGGCGGCGCCGATGCGGGCGGCCTCGCCGCGCCGGGGCACGGAGACCGGCCGGTCGAGGTCGCCGCGGGTGAGGCGGCGGCCCTCCAGGAAGAGCCGGATGAGGGGGCGCTGGACGGTCCTCAGGAGCAGGAAGACCGTGACGCCGCCGATGAGCAGGAGGGCGCCCGCGGCGAGCAGGCCGAAGGCGGAGTCGCTGGTGGCCGTGGGGTCCTCGGCGACCGGGACCATCGCGACGACGGTGAGGCCGAGCCGGGTGGCCACGGTGGACTCGCCGGCCTCGGGGGCGGCGAGGTTCGCGTATCCGGCGACGGCGCGTTCGCCGAGGTAGCGCTCGCCGGTGAGGTGGCCGCTGACGCCGAGGAAGCCGCCGGAGCCGGGCTCCTTGGACATCAGCGGGTGGGTGCGGGCCTTCTTCGCGGCGGTCTGGGCGAAGACCTTGAGCTGCTTGTTGGACTGCTTGACCTCGTCGCGCTGCGCGTCGGTGAGGACCTGCTCGGGCTCGGGGATGCCGTCGGTGCTCAGGACGCCGCCGTCCTGGTCGACGACGGCGATCGAGCGGAACTTGCCGAGGCTGATGCCGGGGAAGCGCAGGCTGCTGGAGGCGACCAGGAGCTGCTGCGGCTGGCCCTTCCAGGTGAGCAGGGCGAAGGACAGGAGCCGGGTCTCGCCGTTCTCCAGGCGGACCATGCGCGGGGCGAGGCCGTCCTTCTTCGCGAGTCCGCCGCGGTCGATGGCGGTCAGCGGGAGGTTCTCGCCGCGGGCGGCGAGCAGCTTCCCGGAGGCGATCTCGACGATCGCGGTGCCCATCCACTTCTGGTAGACGCTGCCGGTCTTGTCGAGGACGGCGTCGGCGGGCACCGGGTCGCCGGCGCTGAACAGCTCGGCGGTGCGGGTCAGGTCGGTGACGGACTCGTCGATGGAGGCGCGCAGCGCGATGGCGCCGTCCTCGGCGAAGTGCTGCTGGGACGACTTGACCGCCTGGGGGACGGCCTCCTGGCCTGCGCGGCCGAGGGTGAGGGCGGTGACGCCCGCGAGGGCGAGGAGCAGGACCGACAGCACGGCGATGGGGGGACGTATGCCACCCAGCAGGGACATGTCGGTCCTTCGGCGGACCTTGTGCCGGCGCTTCGAACGCGAAGCGGCCAAGGGGTGCTCCTCTCCTGGAGTGACGTGGGGGGTGGAGCGCACACAGTGATGCGTTCCGGAAAGCTTTGACCCGCCACCCCCGAGGAGGGATGTACGAAGTAAGCGAAATGTGAGCTAGCTCGCGTCGGGAAGATGTTTGATCTTCGCCACCGCCCCGACGCGCGGCCTCCGTCAGCCGGCCGGGAGCTCCTCGAAGGGCGCGAGGCCGTCCTTGCTCGCGCCTCGGTTCAGGAGCGTGCCCTGGGTGCGCTCGAAGGCGAGGCGGTAGCGGGAACGCTGCTGCTCGGTGAGGTTCTCACCGTCCCGCAGCGCGGCGGCGACGTCGACGAGCCGGTGGTCCTCGACCGCGTCCTTCGGCAGGGCGCCGGTCTCGTCCGGGTCCGGCGGGATCTCCGTGAACGTGGGGACGTACTTGGCGTCGACGTCCCACTCCCCGCCGCGCTCGACGAACTCGAACCAGCCGATGACGCCCTCCTCGGTCAGCCCGCTGGGCACGTCGTGCCGGGCGATCTGGTTGCCGAGTCCGTACGCGATCCAGGTGCCGTCGACCTTCTCCATCGGCTGGACGACGTGCGCGTGATGGCCGATGACCAGGTTGATCCCGGTCTCCCGCGCGATCCTGCGGGCCAGGTTCAGCTGCGGGCCGCTGGCGTTGGGCTGGTTCTCGCGGCCCCAGTGGATGCTGAGGATCACCACGTCGGCGCCCGCGCCGCGCGCCTTCTTCTCGGCGGCCGCGATCGCGTCGAAGTCGTTCTGGTTGACGATCCAGGGCTTGTCCTTCGGCACCTCGCGGCCGTTGAACCCGAAGGCGAAGGCGATCTGCGCGACCTTGACGCCCTTGACGTCCGTGATGAGCGGTTTGCCGGCCTCGGCCGCGCTGCGCGCCGAACCGGTGTGCCGCAGGCCCGCCTTGTCGAGGGTGTTCAGCGTGCGGGTCACCCCGGCGGGGCCGTGGTCGAGGGTGTGGTTGGACGCGGTCGAGCACTGGTCGTAGCCGACGTCCTTGACGGCCGTGGCGATCTGCGGCGGCACGAGGAAGTCGGGGTAGCTCTGGAAGGGCCCGCCGGGCTTGCCCACCACCGGCTCGAAGTGGCAGATGCCCAGGTCGGCCTTGCTGATCACCGGCTTGACGCCCGCCATCATCGGCCGGAAGTCGAGGCCCTTCTCCCCCTTGCCCGTGGCCTTGGCGTCCTTGCGCGCCTGCTCGGTCAGTTGCGGGTGGATGAGGATGTCGCCCGCGGCGGCGACGGTGAACGAACGGCCGCTCTCGGCGGCTTTGTCGTCGCTGCCGAAGGGGCCGCAGGCGGTGCCGGCGAGCAGCAGGAGCGAGGTGGCTGCACAGGTCACGAAATGCCTGCGGAAGGGACGTGTCATCACAGGGATATCTTTATACAACCATGATGAACTCCCGCACCCGGCCGGTCGCAGCCGCAAAGAAACTCGGGGTTCTCGGCCTCGTCACCGCCGCCGTCCTCAGCCTCGCACAGTGCGGATCGGGCTCGTCGGGCGAGGCGTCCCGGCCCTCCGGCGAGGACGGCCGGCCCTCGGCGACGGCCCGCCCAGGCAAGGACCTGACCCGGCTCGTGACCGACTACACCGCCGGCTTCCACGAGGACAGCGGATACCGCCGCCCCTCCCGCGACGACCGCCGCACGGTCGCCGACGGCGTCGGCCTGCTCCTTGACAACCGCAGGTCAGAGGCGGAGAAGCGACTCTCGGACGTCGACTTCACGGTACGCGGCATCACCGACCCGACCACCGGACGGCGCTACGCGGAGATCTCCGACCGCTCCGAGGGCGGCGCGGCGCCGCGCGGCTGGGGCCGCGTCTACATCGATCTCGACCACCCGGTCCGCTGGTCCGCGCAGGTGCCGCATCCGGTCGCCGACCGCAACACCGAACGTCTCGGCGCCCGGCTCCTGAGCCGCTCGCCCGGCGGCATCCTGGTGATCGCGGGCGCGCATCGCAAAGCGGGCCGGGGCGACGCGGCGGACGTCTCGCACCGCAGGGACACCGTGTTCCACGCCGTCTGCGACGAACTGGTCCGGCGAGGACTGCCCGGAATCCAGCTCCACGGCATGGCGGACGACTCGGCTCCGGACCACGACGTGGTCGCCTCCACGGGCAAGGGCAGAAAGGCCGTCCCCGAGGGCCGGGCCCTGGCGGACGCGCTGAGGGACCGCGGCTTCGAGGTCTGCCGCGCCTGGGTGAAGTCCTGCCCCCTGGCGGGCCGCACGAACATGCAGGGCCGGGCGGCGGCCGACCGCGGGGTGCCGTTCCTGCATGTGGAGTTCGGCCCCGGGATCCGGGAGAGCCGCGACCACGAGGGCAAGGCGGTGGAGGCCCTGATGAAGATCACGCAGAGCTGGCAGCGCACCTGAGCGCCCCGTGAGGGGCGTGTCACTCCCCCACCCGCACGTAGAACAC
>NZ_LIRJ01000204.1 GCF_001419745.1 Streptomyces silaceus
GCCCCCGCCCGCTCAGTGCTCCGGGCGGACAAACCGCCACGTCCCCTCCCGCCTCGCTCGTGACCGCGGGCCGGTGGGGTGTCCCCGTCGCGGCCGGCGGGAGTTACGTCGCGTTCAAGGCCACCGTCGGGTCCAGGCGGGAGGCTCTGATCGCGGGGTAGAGGCCCGCCGCCATGCCGATCAGGAGCGTGGCCGCGAAGCCCGCCGTCAGGGCCCAGGGCGGGACCACCGGGGTCCAGCCCTGGGCCAGCGCGAATCCGTACGTCGCCGTCGCGCCCAGCAGCGCGCCCGCCGCGCCGCCCAGGGCCGACAGGAGCAGGGACTCCGTCAGGAACTGGAGGCGGACCGCGTTGCGCGTCGCTCCGAGGGCGCGGCGCAGGCCGATCTCCGCACGGCGCTCCAGGACCGAGATCACCATCGTGTTCGCCACCCCTACGCCGCCCACCAGCAGCGCGACCGCGCCGAGGCCGAGCATCAGCGTCGTCAGCCCCTTGTCCGTCGCCGCCTTCGCGGCCAGCGCGTCCGAGGGGCGCGAGACCTTCACCGAGTCCGGGTCGGCCGGGTTGACCGTGCGGGCCAGGACCTCGCGCACGTCCTCGACCGTGGCGTCCGGCGAACGCTCGAAGACGGTGGACGGGCGGCCGTCGAAGCCGAAGTACCGCTCGGCCGCCGGGAATCCGACGAGTGCCACGCGGTCCAGGTTCGGGACCAGCTCCACCGGATCGAGGATGCCGACGACCACCACGTACGAGTCGTTCATCATGATCTTCTCGCCGGGCGACGTGACGCCCAGGCGCTGCGCGGCGACGGATCCGAGGACCGTGACGGGCAGCCTCTCGTTGGCCCGGTTCAGCCAAGTGCCTTCGCGGAGGCTCGCGTTGAGGGTGCGGAGCAGGTCGGGGCGGGCGGCCTGCGTCGTCACGCCTGCGGTGCGCTCCTCGGGCACCACGTCGCTGCGCCGGATGCGCGCGTCGACGTCCGCCGTCGCCGTGGCGTGCTGGACCGGGCCGACGCGTTCCACCATCGCCACCGCCGACTCGGGCAGCGGCGCGTCGACGCCCTCCGCGTCCTTGCCCGCCTCGGCGGTCAGCAGATTCGTGCCGAGCCGGTCGAGCCGCGCCATCAGATCCGACTTGCTGGACTGCGAGAGGCCGACGACCGCGACCATCGTGGCGATGCCGATCGCGATGCCGAGGGCGGACAGGACCACCCGGGCGCGGCGGGCGCGCAGGCCCACCGCACCGACCCGCAGCACGTCCGCCGCCGACAGCCGCGACGGTCCGAGGGACCTCAGGGTTCTCATGCCCGGCTCCCTTCCCGGGCGCCCGAGTCGGCGACGATCTCGCCGTCGCGGAACCGGACGCGGCGCGGCAGCGCGTCGGCGATGTCGTTGTCGTGCGTGATCACGCAGACCGTCGTGCCCGTCGCGTTCAGCTCGTGGAGCAGCTCCATGACGATCTCGCCGGACGCCGAGTCCAGCGCGCCCGTCGGCTCGTCCGCGAGGAGGAGCGCGGGCGCGCCGACCAGCGCGCGGGCGATCGCCACCCGCTG
>NZ_LIRJ01000205.1 GCF_001419745.1 Streptomyces silaceus
CGACGGCGACGAGCAGCAGGCCGGCCGCCAGCCAGGCCGCCAGCGTCCAGACGTGCCCGCCCAGGTCGTGGCCCCCGAAGTAGAGGTGGCTGCGGACGCCCTCGACGAAGCCCGCGCCGTTCCAGAACGCGTGCAGCGAGCCGAAGAAGCCGTTCTGCAGCTCGGGCCGGAAGAGCCCGCCGGACGTCGTGAAGTTGAGCATCACGAACAGCACCATCATCGCGAGCGTCGTCCAGCGCTTGAGGAACGTGTGCAGCCCCAGGCCGATGAGCAGGATCCCGGCCGAGTAGAGCCAGGACATCGCCCACACGCCCCACAGCCCCTGGTGCGCCAGGTGGAAGACCGGCCCGGCGAGCGCCGCGCCGATCAGGCTGACGGCGAGGGAGACGCCCGCGGCCAGCCCGGCGCGGGCCCGCATCCGCAGCCCGGCGCCCGCCGCGCCGAGCAGATGCTCACGGCGACGAGCAGGAAGAACAGCCCCTGGCCCGTGGGGTCGTCGGAGACGGGCGGGGCCACGTCGGTGACCTTGAGCGGCGCGCCCTGCGCGGCCGCGACCGGCGTGAAGACCTTCTGTACGGCCGTCGCGCTCATGTCGGAGCCCGCGGAGGCCACGATCAGCTCGGGCGCCTTCGCGTCGGGCACGTAGGCGCCCGCTATCTCCAGGGACGTGAGCGCGTCGGTGGCCTCGGCCCGCGAGGCGAGGGTCCGGACGTCCAGGGCGTCGCCCGCCTTGTCCTTGACGGTCTGCGCGAGGACCTGGGTCTGCGGTCCCGAGCCGACGACGGCGACCGGCAGTTCGTGCGGCTCGGGCGTGACGAACGCGCCCATGTAGGCGAGGCCCATGCCCAGGCACATCAGCAGGGGCGTGACCAGGTGGACGAGGACGTGACGCAGGACGTCACGGGGTCGGGGTGCGGGTTCCGCGGTGGCGGACATGGGTCTCTCCGGATCGTGCTCGGCGGCCGAGGGGCCTGTGCGACGGGGCCCGTGGCGGAGGGCCGGGCCGCAGATGGTTGGCATATACAACTCTTTTCGGTGTTGTACTCTACAACCATTCGCGGAGAGGGAGAAATCGTGACCGATCGAGGCGGGCCCCCTGTCGGGGCCCGGGACGAGTCCATCGAGATCATTCAGCGGGAGATGACCGCGTTCGCCCGGCGGGCGCGCGCCACCGCCGCCCGGATGCACCCCGAGCTCTCGCTCGTGTCCTTCACGCTGCTCAGCCATCTCGAATACCAGGGCGGCTGCCGGGCCACGGACCTGGCGGCGCACTACACGCTCGACAAGTCGACGATCAGCCGGCAGGTGGGGGCGCTGGAGAAGGCCGGGCTCGTGGAGCGGCGGCTCGACCCGACCGACCACCGGGTGCACGTGCTGCACCTCACGGACCGGGGCGTCGAGGTCCTGGCGCAGGTCGGCAAGGCCCGCAGGGTCGCGTTCGAGGAGCGGCTCGCCGAGTGGACCGGCCCGGACCTGGCGCGGTTCGCCGAGTACCTGCTGCGCTACAACGAGGCCGCGCGGAGCGTCACGGGGGTCGAGTAGGGGGCGGGCGCGGCGGGTGTGGGTCGTGCGCCTTGCACGAGACGTATCGTCTCGCTTAAGGTCGTCACATGACCGCACCCCGACCCGCCCACATCGCCATGTTCTCGATCGCCGCCCACGGGCACGTCAACCCGAGCCTCGAAGTCATCCGTGAACTCGTCGCCCGCGGTCACCGCGTCACGTACGCGATCCCGCACGCCTTCGTGGACAAGGTCGCCGAGACCGGCGCCGAGCCCCGGCCCTACACCACGACGCTGCCCTCGCCCGACGCCGACCCGGAGGCCTGGGGCACCGAACTGATCGACAACATCGAGCCGTTCCTCGCCGACGCCATCCAGGTCCTGCCGGAGCTGGCCCGCGCCTACGAGGGCGACCAGCCCGACCTCGTCCTGCACGACATCACCTCCTATCCGGCGCGCGTCCTCGCCCGCCGCTGGGGCGTCCCCGAGATCTCCCTCTCGCCGAACCTCGTGGCCTGGGAGGGGTACGAGGAGGAGGTCGCCGAGCCGATGTACGCGGAGCTGAAGGCGAGCGAGCGCGGCCGGGCGTACTACGACCGCTTCGCCGGCTGGCTCGCGGAGAACGGCATCACCCAGCACCCCGACCCCTTCGTCGGCAGGCCGCCCCGCTCCCTGGTCCTGATCCCCCGGGCGCTGCAGCCGAACGCCGACCGGGTCGACGAGTCCGTGCACACCTTCGTCGGTGCCTGTCAGGGCGACCGCGCCGCGCAGGGCGACTGGGAGCGGCCCGCGGACGCGGAGAAGGTGCTGCTCGTCTCGCTGGGCTCGGCCTTCACCAAACAGCCCGACTTCTACCGCGCGTGCGTCGAGGCCTTCGGCGGCCTGCCCGGCTGGCACGTGGTGCTCCAGGTCGGCAGGCACGTCACCGCGGCCGACCTCGGGGACGTGCCCGCGAACGTGGAAGTGCGGGACTGGGTGCCGCAGTTGGCGGTCCTGAAGAAGGCCGACGCCTTCATCACGCACGCCGGCGCGGGCGGCAGCCAGGAGGGCCTCGCCACCGCGACGCCGATGGTGGCCGTGCCGCAGGCCGTCGACCAGTTCGGCAACGCCGACATGCTCCAGGGCCTCGGCGTCGCCCGGCACGTGCCGATGGAGGAGGTCACCGCGACGACGCTGCGCGAGGCCGTCCTCGCCCTGGTCGAGGACCCCGAAGTGGCCCGCAGACTGGGGGAGATCCAGGCCTCGATGGCGGGGGAGGGCGGCACGACGAGGGCCGCCGATCTCGTCGAGGAGGAGCTGGCCAAGGCGCGGGGCGACCGGGCCCGGCGTAACGCTCCGTGACGCGATTCGGTGACGTCCCGGTCATTCGGTAACGCTCAGGTAACACGGCACTGTGCTGGAAGAGCCATTGACTCGTCCTGAGAGGTTGACCGTTACCCCCGGTCAAAGGTTGCACGGGACGGATCTTGTTCCTTGGGCGAACCCCTTCCTAGCGTGAGATGAACTTTCGTCGAACGCCAGGAAGTTGACCCCCATGCGTCGAGACATACCGCCCCTCGCCGAGGTGCGTCGCATCACCCAGAAGAAGCGCGACGCGTGGTGGACCGTGTTGCTTGTCGACCCGGTCGCCACGCCGCTCGTGCGGCTCACCGCGATGCGTACGAGAATCACGCCCAACCAGATCACCTGGGGCGCGTTCCTCCTCGGCCTCGGCTCCGCCGCGTGCTTCGCGCTCGGCGAGTGGCGCTGGCTCGCCCTCGGCGCGGTGATCTACCACCTGAGCTTCATCCTCGACTGCATGGACGGCAAGGTCGCCCGGCTCACCGGCCAGGGCTCGGTGTTCGGCGCCTGGCTGGACTTCGTCTTCGACCGGATCCGCGTCATGGTGTGCGGCGTCGCGCTGATGGGCGGCCAGTACCACCGCACCGGCGACACCCTCTACATCTGGCTCGCGCTCGCGGTCGTCGCCCTCGATACCCTGCGGTACATCAACTCGCTGGAGATCTTCAAGATCCGCCACTCCATGCGCAAGCAGATCAAGGCGCGCATGCGGGCCGCCCGGCGCGCGCAGAACGAGGCGGAGCTCGCCTTCATGGAGGACCTGCTGCGGGAGAACCCCTCGGCGGACATCGAGCAGGACCTCCAGCGCGCGGCGGACGACGCCGACCGCGCCGCGCGGCCGCTCGCCGAGGCCGGCGCCGACGGCGGGGCGGGTGCCGACGGGGAGGCGGCACCGGCGCGCAAGGCGCAGGTGATCGACCTGCACCAGGAGTTCCGGCGGAAGTTCCCGGCCTATCTGCGGGCCCGGTCCTTCCTGCTGCGCCACCGCATCCGCGCGCACCTGGTGAGCGGCATCGAGTTCCAGATGGGCGTCTTCATGATCGGCCCGCTCTTCGACGTGGTGATGCCGGCGACCATTGTCTCCGGTGCGCTCCTTCTGGTGTTCGAACTCGCCATCATCTACAAGCTGTTGCTCTCGACGCGGGACTTCACGCGGACGATCGACTCCTTCGAGCAGCAGAAGGTCGTCACCGCGGCCTGACGGGCGCACGGCGCCGTCGGGCGCCGCGCCACCGCCGACTTCACCGGGTTCGTCCCGGTACGCCGGGCGGACGGGATCATCTCCCGCCCGCCCGGCGTTCGCGTGCAAGCCCTCTGGTGTTACCCGGAGTTGGGGGGTCTGTGACCCGGGATGTCCGATCCGTCGGCGCGGGGCCGATTTGTTATTACAGAACCTTGTTGAACAAGTCACAGCTGCATGTAGGTATTGATCTGCGCGCGTCAATCCGACAGGGTTTCGTCCCAACACCCGGAGATCTTCCGGACCTCAAGGGGTGCCGCAGCGAACTTGTCGCCGCGGCGGGCCCTGGGGAAGACAGCTGAATACCCCCCACACATCCCCCCACAGACACCACGAGGAGACCCCTCTTCATGGCAACTCACAAGCGTGCCCGCACGATGAAGCTCACCGCCGCGATAGCCACCGCCGCCACCGCGGTCGGTGTCACCGTCTTCGCGACCTCCTTCGCCGGTGCGGCCACCCCCGCCGAGGGCAAGGTGTACGGCCTGGACGCCAAGGGCGCCGTGGCCGGCAGCTACATCGTGATGCTGGACGAGAAGGCCAGCAAGGACGCCAAGTCCGACCTCGCCAAGGAGTACGGCGGCGAGCTCAAGCGCAACTACTCCTCCGCCATCAACGGCTTCTCGGCCAAGGGCCTGAGCGAGACCGACGCCAAGCGCCTGGCCGCCGACCCGGCCGTCGGCAAGGTCGTCCAGTCGAAGAAGTTCTCCATCGACGCCACCCAGGACAACCCGCCGTCGTGGGGCCTGGACCGCATCGACCAGGAGGACACCGCCGGCGACAAGAAGTACACCTACCCCGACGCCGCGGGTGAGGGCGCCACCGCGTACGTCATCGACACCGGTGTCCGCGTCAGCCACAAGGACTTCGGCGGCCGCGCCACCTCCGGCTTCGACGCCGTGGACAACGACGACGACGCCGACGACGGCAACGGCCACGGCACGCACGTCGCCGGCACCATCGCCGGTGACGCGCACGGTGTCGCCAAGAAGGCCAAGATCGTCGCCGTCCGCGTCCTGGACGACCAGGGCTCCGGCACCACCGAGCAGGTCGTCGCGGGCATCGACTGGGTCACCAAGAACCACCAGGGCCCCTCCGTCGCCAACATGAGCCTCGGCGGCGGCGCGGACGAGGCGCTCGACGCGGCCGTCCAGAAGGCGATCGACTCGGGCGTCACCTTCGCGGTGGCCGCCGGCAACGAGTCGACCGACGCCTCGCAGGGCTCCCCGGCCCGCGTGAAGGACGCGATCACGGTCGCCTCCTCCACCAAGGACGACGAGCAGTCGGACTTCTCCAACTACGGCGACGTCGTGGACATCTACGCCCCGGGCTCGGACATCACGTCCGACTGGAACACCGGTGACGACGCCACCAACACCATCTCCGGTACGTCGATGGCGACCCCGCACGTCGTGGGCGCCGCCGCCGTCTACGTCGCCGCCCACCCGGACGCCAAGCCCGCGGACGTCGCCAAGGCGCTGACCGACGGTGCGACCCCGGACAAGATCTCCAACCCGAGCGAGGGCACGCCCAACAAGCTCCTGAAGGTCGTCGAGTAACCTCGCCGGCCCCTTGAGCCGCGGTCGTCGTGCCCACCCCCACGGGGCACGGCGACCGCTTTATCGTGTGCGCATGGCGATCAAGACATACGCGGCGCTGCTGCGCGGCATCAACGTCGGCGGCCACAAGAAGGTGCCGATGGCCGGGCTGAGGGCGCTCCTGGCGGAGCTCGGCCTCGGCGGCGTACGGACCTATCTGCAGAGCGGCAACGCGGTCTTCACCGCGGACCGGGGCGGGGCCGACGCGCGCGCCGCGGAGGAGTCGCTGGCCGCCGAGGTGGGGACGGCGATCGAGGAGCGCTTCGGCTTCGCCGTCGACGTGCTGGTGCGCGACGGGGCGTATCTGGCGGCGGTCGCCGAGGCATGCCCGTTCCCCGCGGCCGACCTGGAGGCCAAGCAGCTGCACGTCACCTACTTCTCCGCGCCCGTCGACGCCGAGCGCTTCGCCTCCGTCGACCAAGCGGCCTTTCTGCCCGAGGAGTTCAGGCTCGGGGACCGCGTCCTCTATCTGTACGCCCCCGACGGCCTCGGCCGCTCCAAGCTCGGCGAACAGCTGTCGAGGCCCGCCCTGAACAAGGGCGTCATCGCCACCAGCCGCAACTGGAACACCGTCACCCGGCTCGTGGAGATGACCCGTGACTGACCGCACTTCCACGGACCGTACCCCCGCCGTCGAGGCCGCCATCGAGGGCGAGCTGCGCCTCCTCGACCCCGAGGTGCGGGCCTCGCCCGAGCTCTTCGGGGCGCTGCTGCACCCGGAGTTCACCGAGTTCGGCGCCTCGGGCACGCGGTGGGACCGGGAGTCGATCGTGCGGGTCCTCATGGAGCACCCCGGGCCCGGCGGCCGGCCCACCACGACCTCGCGCATGCGGGGCGTCCGGCTCGCCGACGACCTGGTGCACCTGACCTTCGACACCGACAGCAACGGCCGCCGGGTCCACCGCAGTTCACTGTGGCGGCGCACGGACGACGGCTGGCAGCTCTGGTTCCACCAGGGGACGCCGTTCACCGAGGGATGAGGTGCGGCGGGGCGAGGGGAGCCGTGTGAGGACGGCCCGATTGGCCCACGCGAGAGCGGTGTCAATGGCCCATTCTCCGTGCCACTTGCCGGATAGTGTCGAGCCATGACCACGCCGGACACCGCCCCAGCGGCCACCGCCGCCACCGCCTCCGCCCCGACCCGGGTCGACTTCTACTTCGACCCGGTCTGCCCCTTCGCCTGGATCACCTCGCGCTGGATCCTGGAGGTCGAACGCCACCGCGACCTCGACCTCCGCTTCCACGTGATGAGCCTCTTCTTCCACAACGAGGGCAACGACCTCCCCGCGTGGTACCGCGACCTGGTCGACCGCTCGCTCGCCCTGACCCGGATCGCCGCGGCCGCCGCGGACCGGCTCGGCGAGGACGTCCTGCGCGACCTCTACACCGCCTTCGGCACGCGCATCCACCAGGAGAAGAACGAGGACTTCGCGGAGGTCGCCGCGCAGGCCCTGGCCGAGCTCGGGCTGCCGGGCGACCTCGCGGCGGCGGCGCACGACGACGCGTACGACGCGCCGCTGCGCCGCAGCCACGACGCGGGCAAGGACCCGGAGGCCGACGGCTACGTCGGCACGCCGACGATCCACGTCGACGGCACCGTCTGGTTCGGGCCCGTGCTGCGCGCGATCCCGCGTGGCGAGGAGGCCGCCCGGATCTTCGACAGCTTCCGTGTCCTCGCGGGCCACCCGGACTTCTTCGAGCTCAAGCGCACCCGCACGGGAGGCCTCGACTTCTCCTGAGCCCCGCCCGCCGGGCCCGCCCTCCGTGTCGCGTCAGCCGGCGTGCGGCGGTGCGGCGAGCCGCGAGGTGAGCTGGAGCGTGATCCTGCCGTTCTCCTCGGGCACCTGGCGCGTCTGCGTGTAGCCGAGGCGCTTGAGGACGGAGAGCGAGGGGGTGTTCTCGGAGTCGACGGTCGCGTGCACCTCGGGCAGGCCCAGGGTCTCGTGCCCGTACGCGGTGAGCAGCCGTGCCAGCTCCGTGCCGAGCCCGAGGCCCCAGCTCTCCCTGGTCAGGCCGTAGACGATCTCGTGCCCGTCGAGCCAGCGCTCCGGCGACGGCTTGACCTCGGCGTGGCCGACATAGCGCCCCTCGTACCGCACCGCCCACACGGGGAACCGCTCCTCCGCGTACACGAGGCTGAAGATCCGCCCGAACAGCGCCCGGTCCTCCGCGGCGCTCTGCATGCCGTCCCCGAACCAGCGCCCCACGGCCTCGTCCTGGAACAGCGCGACGAAGTCCGCCTCGTCGGCGGCGACATAGGGCGCGAGGGAGAGTCGTTCGGACCGCAGTTCGGGTGTCATCCGCGTGACGGTAAGGGGCGGGGCCCCGCCGGTGCAAGCGGTTTCGGCCAGGGGGCGCGGCGCCGCTACCCCACCGTGCGCGGCAGCCCGATCGGGTTCGGGAACGGCAGGACGTCCGAGGCGAGGACGTGGCGGGCCGCCGGTTTCAGGGCGGTCAGGAGGGCGTCCGCCTCGCCGGTGGTCAGGGGGCGCAGGAGACGGGACGCCAGGCGGTCGGTGTCGTCCTCGATCAGCTCGCGTTCGGTGACGCCCCGGTCCGTGATGTGGCCCGTGGCGTCCAGCAGGCCCCGCCCGCCCAGGCGGTCGACGGCCGCCGCCCACTCCTCCTCGCTCCAGCCCCGGTCCTGCCGGATCCCGGCCGCGTCGACGCGGCCGGTCGCGGCGGCGAGGACGAGGGCCTCCCGGGCGTCGAGTCCGTGGTCGGCGAGCACCGCGACATGCGCGTCGCCACGGAACTCGCGTACGCAGGTGGCCAGTTGCCACAGCCGCTCGACCGGGTCGGAGCGGTGGGCGAGGTCGCGGTTGGCGGCGAAGAGGGGACGGGCGAGCGCGGGCGCGTCCGCGACCACGGCCGCCAGCGGGACGTCGACCTCGGCGGCCAGCGACTCCACGTCGGGGACGAGCCGGCGCAGCGCCCCGGCCGCGAGACGGGCGCGCTCCTCGACGACCCGGTCCGGCGAGGCGTACTCCCAGGCCGACGGCAGCGCGCGGGCCACCATGCCCGGCGCGAAGACGCCGAGCGCCGCGGCGGCCACGCCGGGGCCGACCCGGCCCATCGGCGCGGTGCGGGCGGCGAAGTACCCCATCCAGAATCCCTTGAGCCCCACCGCCCTGCCGAGCCCGCGGCAGCGTTCCTCGAAGTAGGTCACGGCGTGCAGGGGTTCGGTCCGCAGCCACAGCGTGCGGGATCGGCTCGGGGTCATGCACCCACAAGCTAGGCCAGTGCGGGAATCCGCGCCAGAGGCGCAACGGGGCAGGTGCCAGGGGCAAGGGCCTCGTCGAAGCGCCGTACGAGCAGCCGTGCCACCGCCGGCGCGGGGCCCAGCACCTCGGCCAGTATGTCCGCCTCGGCGGCGCCCCGCGCGATGCGGTCCGGCAGGAAACCGGGCGCAAGGACGTAGGGCGCGACGGCCACCCGGCGCACCCCGTCGACGGCGCGCAGCGCGCGCACCGCGTCCTCGGTGCGCGGCAGGGACGCGGAGGCGAACGCAGGCCGCACGGCGCACCAACCGGTACGCCGCCACTCCCGCGCGATGTCAGCGATCACTGCGATCGCCTCCGGGTCCGAGGACCCCGCCGAGGCCAGCACGACCCCGGTCGAGGACTTGTCGGCGGGGGAGAGCCCCGCCGCGTACAGGCGCTGCTCCAGGGCGTCGAGGAGCAGCGGGGAAGGGCCGAGGACGGCGGCCTGGCGGATGCGCAGGCCCGGCGGCGCGGCGCGCAGCACCGCCGGGATGTCCGCCTTGGCGTGGAAGGCGCGGGTCAGGAGCAGCGGCAGCGCCACCACGTCCCGAACGCCCTCCGCCGCGAGCTTGTCCAGCACACCCGGCACGGTGGCTGAGTCGAAGTCCAGGAACCCCGTCTCCACGCGCAGCCCGGGGCGCAGCGACCGTACCCGGCGCACCAGCGCGTGCACGGTCGCGGCGTGCCGCGGGTCGCGGCTGCCGTGGGCGATGACGAGGAGCACGGGGCGGGCCCCGGCGGCAAGTGGCGTACGGCACATGGGAGTTCAGCTCTTCACGAGAAGACCGCGGCTGCGCAGGACGCGCCGCTCCAGCGGGCTGAAGATCAGCAGGTCGATGGCGATGCCGACGATCAGGATGAGGAAGATGGCCAGGAAGACCATGGACATGGAACTGGCGTTGCGGCCGTTCTCCAGGAGCTGGCCGAGGCCCACGCCGAGGTCCGGCGAGGACGCGATGATCTCCGCGGCCATCAGCGAGCGCCAGGAGAACGCCCAGCCCTGCTTGAGCCCCGCGAGATAGCCGGGCAGCGCCGCCGGGAGCACGATGTGCCAGGTGTGCTTCAGGCCCGTCGCGCCGAGCGTGCGGCCCGCGCGCAGGAACAGCGGCGGCACCTGGTCGACGCCCGACACCAGGCCGTTGGCGATGGAGGGCACGGCGCCGAGCAGGATCACCGCGTACATCATCGAGTTGTTCAGGCCCAGCCAGATCACGGCCGGCGGCACCCAGGCCACCGACGGCAGCGACTGCAGTCCGGACAGGATCGGGCCGATCGCCGCCCGCACGAAGCGCACCCGCGCCACGATCAGGCCGAGCGGCGTGCCGATCGCCAGCGCGAAGAGGAAGCCGAGCAGGCCGCGCGAGACCGACGTCCAGATGTAGTCGAGCAGGGTGCCCTGCCGCCACGCGGCGGCCACCTCGTCCCACACCGCGGACGGCGAGGGCAGCTTCGTCGGGTCGTCGACGACCTTGAAGGCGACCAGCGCCTGCCACACCGCGAGGACCAGCAGCACGGCGGTCAGCGGCGGCAGCACCTTCTGGACGAGCACCTGGCGCACGGGCACACGGGTGGGGCCCGCGCCGGACTCCAGCGCGTCCAGGCCCGCCTCCAGGCCCGCGAGGTCCTGGCTCGCCCCGGCCTCCTCGACCGGGGCGGTCGTCTCAGTCCTTGCCATGGCGGCGGATCTCCCCACGCAGTTGTTCGGTGATCTCGACGGACAGCTCCGCGACGGCGGTGTCCTCGATGCGGCGCGGGTGCGGGATGTCGACCCGCCACTCGTGCGCCACCCGGCCCGGACGCGACGAGAGCAGCACGACGCGCTCGGCGAGGCGCACGGCCTCGCGGACGTTGTGCGTGACGAAGAGGACGGAGACGTCGGTCTCGCGCCAGATGCGGGTCAGCTCGTCGTGCAGCACGTCGCGCGTGATCGCGTCCAGCGCCGCGAACGGCTCGTCCATCAGCAGCAGCGGGCTGTCCTGGGCGAGGGCGCGGGCCAGCGCCACGCGCTGGCGCATGCCGCCGGACAGCTCGTGCACCCGCTTGCGGTGGGCGCCCTGCAGCCGGACCAGTTCGAGGAGTTCCTCGGCCCGCTGACGCCGCTCCGCCTTGGGGATGCCGCGCAGCTTCAGGGCGAGCTCGATGTTCTTGCCCGCGGTCAGCCACGGGAAGAGCGCGTGCTCCTGGAACATCAGGGCCGGGCGGCCGTCCGTCGTGATGGTGCCGTCGGACGGCCTGTCGAGCCCGGCGACGAGGTTGAGCAGGGTCGACTTGCCACAGCCCGAGGCTCCCAGGAGGGTGACGAACTCGCCCGGCGCGACATCGAGCGTGATGTCGTCCAGGACGAGCTGGGGCCCGGCGGGACCGCCGAAGGACTTCGAAACGTGCTCGATCCGCGCGGCGTGCGCGGCCGTGTCGCGGGTGTTCTCCGCGGCCTTGGCGAGGGTGGTTGCCATGGTCGTCACCTCCTGGGAACTCGGCTGGGGATCGGGCTACTTGACGCCGAGACCGGCGTCGTCGACCGGGGACTCGCCCGCGGCCTCGAGTACCTTGTTCAGCGGGCGGAGGTCGTAGATGCCCTTGAGGTCGGGCTTCTCCAGGAGGCCGGCCTTGACCGCGTGGTCCGCCTCGGCGTCGAGGGTGGCGGCCAGCGGGTCATTGGTCGTCTGGATGGACTTCCACGCCGGGTCGAGCACCTCGGCGGGCAGCGCCTTGCCGGAGTCGGCCTTCAGCCGGGCGTTCGCGGAGGCCTTCGCCTTGTCCGGGTTCTCCTTGATCCAGGCGTTGGTCTTCACCGCGCCGCGCAGCACGGCCTCGACGACCTTCGGGTGCTCCTCCAGGAAGCTCTGCTTCACGATGATGTTCGTGATCACGAACTTCTTGTCCGGCCACAGGTCGGACTCGTCGAGGAGGACCTTGCCGCCCTCGGCGACCAGCTTGGACGCGGTCGGCTCCGGCACCCAGGCGCCGTCGATGGAGCCGGACTTGTAGGCGTCCGGAGTGATCTTGTTGTCGGTGCGGACCACCGACACGTCGCCCTTGCCGCTCTGGGCGTCGACCTTCCAGCCCTTCTCGGCGATCCAGTTGAGGAAGGCGACGTCCTGGGTGTTGCCGAGCTGCGGCGTCGCGATCTTCTTGCCCTTGACGTCGCCCTCGGACTTGATCTTCTTCGGGTTCACCACGAGCTTCACGCCGCCGGAGGCCGAGCCGCCGATGATGCGCAGGTTCTTGCCCTGGGACTTGGTGTAGCCGTTGATGGCGGGCGACGGGCCGATCCAGCCGATGTCGATCGATCCCGCGTTCAGCGCCTCGATCTCCGAGGGGCCCGCGTTGAACTGGGAGTACTTCGCCTCCGTGCCGCCCAGTTCCTTCTGGAACAGACCTTCCTGGTTGCCGACCAGGGCGGTGGCGTGGGTGAGGTTCGGGAAGTACCCGATCTTCACGCTGTCGAGGCCCTCGATCTTCTTGGCGCCCGCGGCGACCTTGGACGTGTCGTCGTTCTTGTCCGCTTCGGAGCCGTAGCCGCAGGCGCTGAGCGCCAGGGCGAGCAGAGGCAGGGCCGCGAGGGCGGCGATTCGGGTACGTCGTGCTGGCACGGGAGGCGGTCCTCTCGTTGGCCCGGGGCACGCGTCAGGGCGTGGCCGGGAGGTCGGCAGGTCTTCGTCTTCGGCCGGACACGCCGCCGCGCACACGGGTGCGGGGGCCTCCGGGGAAGGGGCGGGCTGGGGCGCGCAGGCAGTGCGCGTACGTCATCGCGCACATCGCGCGACCCCGCCCTGCCCGCTGCCGAGGGCGCCGCTGCCGATGCGGCCGCCCTCCTTCGCGAACGTCGCGAACACGTCGACGTAGGTCATGGTCAGAAGTCCCAACCCTCGTCGTCGGACGCCGAGTCGTCCTCGTCCGCCGGGGTGGCGAACGCGTCGCCCGCCATGCCCGCGGCGAGCGTCGTGCCGTCCGCCGGGTCGATCAGCAGGAAGGAACCGGTGCGGCGCGAGTCGGCGTACGCGTCGAGCGCGAGCGGCTCGGCGGTGCGGACCTTCACGCGGCCGATGTCGTTGGCCACGAGCTGCCCCGGCTCCGGGTGCTGGGAGAGGTCGTCCAGGGTGAGCCGGGACGGGATCTCCTTCACGATCGCCTTGACCGTGCGCGTGGTGTGCTTGAGCAGCACCCGCTGGCCGACGGTCAGGGCGGTGTCGGCGACGTGGCAGACCGTCGCCTCGATGTCCTGCGTGGTCGGCGGGGTGTCACCGCTCGGCACGATCAGATCGCCGCGCGAGATGTCGATGTCGTCGGCGAGGAGCAGCGTGACGGACTGCGGCGTCCACGCCACGTCCACCGGCTTGCCCAGGAGGTCGATCCCGGTGACCTTCGAGGTCCGCCCGGAGGGCAGCACCGTCACGGACTCGCCGACCCGGAAGGTGCCGGCCGCGATCTGGCCCGCGTAGCCGCGGTAGTCGGGGTGCTCGGCGGTCTGTGGACGGATCACGTACTGCACGGGCAGCCGCGCGTGGCAGGAGGTCAGGTCGTGGCTGACCGGGACGGTCTCCAGGTGCTCCAGGACCGTCGGGCCGCCATACCAGTCCATGTTGGAGGAGGCCTCGACGACATTGTCGCCCGCGAGCGCGGAGATCGGGATCGCGGTGATCTCCGGGACGCCCAGCTCGCTCGCGTACGCGGTGAACTCCTCGGCGATCCTCGCGAAGACCTTCTCGTCGTAGGCGACGAGGTCCATCTTGTTCACGGCGAGGACGACGTGCGGCACGCGCAGCAGGGCCGCGACGGCCGCGTGGCGGCGGGTCTGCTCGATGACGCCGTTGCGCGCGTCGACCAGGACGACCGCGAGGTCGGCGGTGGACGCGCCGGTGACCATGTTCCGGGTGTACTGCACGTGCCCCGGGGTGTCGGCGAGGATGAACCGGCGCCGGGCCGTGGCGAAGTAACGGTACGCCACGTCGATCGTGATGCCCTGCTCGCGCTCGGCCCGCAGGCCGTCGGTGAGCAGCGCCAGGTCGGGCGCCTCGGCGCCACGGCTGGCCGAGACGCGCTCCACGGCCTCCAGCTGGTCGGTGAGGACCGACTTGGAGTCGTGGAGGAGGCGGCCCACGAGCGTGGACTTGCCGTCGTCGACGGATCCGGCGGTGGCGAACCGCAGCAGGGTGGTGGCCGACAACTGCTCGGTGGAGAGCGGCTGTGCGGGCTCTGTGGTGCTGTTGCTCATGGTTAGAAGTACCCCTCGCGCTTGCGGTCTTCCATCGCGGCCTCGGAGAGCTTGTCGTCGGCCCGGGTCGCGCCGCGCTCGGTGAGCCGGGACGCGGCGATCTCGGCGATGACCGCGTCCAGCGTCGTGGCGTCCGAGTCGACGGCGCCGGTGCAGGACATGTCGCCCACCGTGCGGTAGCGGATCAGCCGCTTCTCGACCTCCTCGCCCTCCTTGGGGCCGCCCCAGTCGCCCGCGGTCAGCCACATCCCGGAGCGCTTGAAGACGTCCCGCTCGTGCGCGAAGTAGATCCCGGGCAGCTCGATCCCCTCACGGGCGATGTACTGCCACACGTCCAGCTCGGTCCAGTTGGACAGCGGGAAGACCCGGACGTGCTCGCCGGGCGCGTGCCGGCCGTTGTACAGCTGCCACAGCTCGGGGCGCTGGCGGCGAGGGTCCCACTGGGAGAACTCGTCGCGCAGCGAGAACACCCGCTCCTTGGCGCGGGCCTTCTCCTCGTCGCGGCGCCCGCCGCCGAAGACCGCGTCGAACTTCTCGCTCTGGATCTTCTCGGTGAGCGGCACGGTCTGCAGCGGATTGCGCGTCCCGTCGGGCCGCTCGCGCAGCTTGCCCGCGTCGATGTACTCCTGCACGGAGGCGACGTGCAGCCGCAGGCCGTGCTCGGCCACGACCCGGTCGCGGTACTCGATGACCTCGGGGAAGTTGTGCCCGGTGTCGACGTGCAGCAGGGAGAAGGGCACCGCCGCGGGGGCGAAGGCCTTGAGCGCCAGGTGCAGCATGACGATCGAGTCCTTGCCGCCGGAGAAGAGGATCACCGGCCGCTCGAACTCGCCCGCCACCTCGCGGAAGATGTGCACCGCCTCGGACTCCAGGGCGTCCAGGTGGCTGAGCGCGTACGGGCTGTCGGTCTCCTCGGAGACGCTGGCGACGGTCGTCATGCGAGACCCCTCTCGGTGAGCAGCGCCTTCACGGCCGCTGCCGACTCCTGCACGGTCTGGTCCTGCGACTCGATGCGCAGATCGGGCGACTCGGGCGCCTCGTAGGGGTCGTCGACCCCGGTGAGCCCGGAGATCTCGCCCGCCGCCTGCTTGGCGTACAGGCCCTTCACGTCGCGTACGGAGCAGACGTCGACCGGCGTGGCGACGTGCACCTCGAGGTACGCGGTGCCGCCCGTCTGGTGGCGCTTGCGCACCGCCTCACGGCTGTCCGCGAACGGCGCGATCACCGGTACGAGCGCCAGCACGCCGTTGCGGGCGAGCAGTTCGGCGACGAAGCCGATCCGCTGCACGTTGGTGTGCCGGTCCTCGCGGCTGAAGCCGAGACCCGCGGAGAGGAACTCGCGGATCTCGTCGCCGTCGAGCACCTCCACGCGGCGGCCCTCGGCCCGCAGCAGGCCCGCCAGTTCGTGGGCGATGGTGGTCTTGCCGGCGCTGGGCAGGCCGGTGAGCCAGACGGTGGCTCCGGTGGTCACGTGGTTCTCCTGGGTGTCTTCCTGTGGCGCGGGCATCAGTGGATCCCGCACTCGGTCTTGGCGTTCCCGGCCCAGCGTCCCGCCCGCGCGTCCTCGCCGTCGAGAAGGCGACGGGTGCAGGGGGCACAGCCCACGGAGCCGTAGCCGTCCATCAGGAGCGGGTTGGTCAGGACGCCGTGCTCGGTGACGTACGCGTCGACGTCGTCCTGCGTCCAGCGGGCGATCGGCGAGACCTTGACCTTCCGCCGCTTCTCGTCCCAGCCGACGACCGGGGTGTTCGCGCGGGTCGGCGACTCGTCGCGGCGCAGACCGGTGGCCCAGGCGGCGTACCCGGTGAGGCCGTCCTCCAGGGGCTGCACCTTGCGCAGCTTGCAGCACAGGTCGGGGTCGCGGTCGTGCAGCTTCGGGCCGTACTGGGCGTCCTGCTCGGCGACGGTCTGACGCGGCGTCAGGGTGATGACGTTGACGTCCATCACGGCCTCGACGGCGTCGCGGGTGCCGATGGTCTCGGGGAAGTGGTAGCCCGTGTCGAGGAAGACGACGTCGACTCCGGGCAGGGCCCGCGAGGCGAGGTGGGCGACGACCGCGTCCTCCATCGAGGAGGTCACGCAGAACCGCGGACCGAACGTGTCGGCGGCCCAGCGGAGGATCTCCAGGGGTGAGGAGTCCTCGAGGTCGCGCCCGGCCCGCTCGGCGAGCGCCCTCAACTCCTCGTTCGTATGCTGCTCTTCGTCCTGAGTGGTCGTCATATCTCTTCCCCTCCACCGTCGGTGTGCCGAACTCCCCGGGCGAGCAGCCCGAGGAACTTCAGCTGGAAGGCTCGATTGCAGGCCGCGCATTCCCAGGCGCCGTGACCCGTCTCGTTCGGGCGCAGGTCCTCGTCACCGCAGTAGGGGCAGTGGAACGGGGCGGCTCGCTCGCTCACTTGAGGTCCTCCTCGGCGGCGCGGGCGACCCAGGTGGCGAACCGCTCGCCGTCCGCGCGCTGCTCCTGGAAGCGCCGGACGACCCGCTCGACGTAGTCGGGCAGCTCGGTGGCGGTGACCTTCAGGCCGCGGACCTTGCGGCCGAAGCCGGCGTCCAGGCCGAGGGCGCCGCCCAGGTGCACCTGGTAGCCCTCGACCTGGTTGCCGTCGTCGTCGAGGACCAGTTGGCCCTTGAGGCCGATGTCGGCGACCTGGATGCGGGCGCAGGCGTTGGGGCAGCCGTTGATGTTGATGGTGAGCGGCTCGTCGAACTCCGGGAGGCGGCGCTCCAGTTCGTCGATGAGCGAGGCGCCGCGCGCCTTGGTCTCGACGATGGCGAGCTTGCAGAACTCGATGCCGGTGCAGGCCATGGTGCCGCGCCGGAAGGGGGAGGGGTTGACCCGCAGGTCCAGCGACTCCAGGCCCGAGACCAGGGACTCGACCTGTGCCTCGTCGACGTCGAGCACGATCATCTTCTGCTCGGCGGTGGTGCGGACGCGGCCGGAGCCGTGCGCCTCGGCGACCTCGGCGATCTTCGTGAGGGTGGCGCCGTCCACGCGGCCGACGCGGGGCGCGAAGCCCACGTAGAAGCGCCCGTCCCGCTGCTTGTGGACGCCGAGGTGGTCGCGCCAGGTGCCGGCGGGCTGCTCGGGCGCGGGCCCGTCGACGAGCTTGCGCTCGAGGTACTCGTCCTCCAGGATCTGCCGGAACTTCTCCGGGCCCCAGTCGGCGACGAGGAACTTCAGGCGGGCGCGGTTGCGCAGCCTGCGGTAGCCGTAGTCGCGGAAGATCCCGATGACGCCGCCGTACACGTCGGGCACCTCGTCCAGCGGCACCCAGGTGCCCAGGCGCACGCCGAGCTTGGGGTTGGTGGAGAGGCCGCCGCCGACCCACAGGTCGAAGCCGGGGCCGTGCTCGGGGTGGTGGACGCCGACGAACGCGACGTCGTTGATCTCGTGCGCGACGTCCAGCTGCGGCGAGCCGGAGACGGCGGACTTGAACTTGCGCGGCAGGTTCGAGAAGTCGGGGTTGCCGATGAAGCGGCGCTGGATCTCCTCGATGGCGGGGGTGCCGTCGATGATCTCGTTCTCGGCGATGCCGGCGACCGGCGAGCCGAGGATGACGCGGGGCGTGTCGCCGCAGGCCTCGGTGGTGGAGAGCCCCACGGCCTCCAGGCGCCGCCAGATCTCGGGGACGTCCTCGACGCGGATCCAGTGGTACTGGACGTTCTGCCGGTCGGTGAGGTCGGCGGTGCCGCGCGCGAACTCCTGGGAGATCTCGCCGATGACGCGCAGCTGCTCGGTGGTCAGGCGCCCGCCGTCGATCCGCACCCGGAGCATGAAGTACTCGTCGTCCAGCTCCTCGGGCTCCAGGATCGCGGTCTTGCCGCCGTCGATCCCGGGCTTGCGCTGGGTGTACAGGCCCCACCAGCGCATCCGCCCGCGCAGGTCGTTCGGGTCGATGGAGTCGAAACCACGCTTGGAGTAGATCGTCTCAATGCGTGTCCGCACATTGAGACCGTCGTCGTCCTTCTTGAACTGCTCGTTCCCGTTGAGCGGCGTGAAGTGCCCGGCGGCCCACTGACCCTCGCCGCGGTGACGGCTCGCCTTGCGGCGGGGCGTGGCTGGGGCGGGCTTCTCAGGCGTGGTGGGCATGGTTGTACGTCCTTCGGGGCAGCGGAAAAGCGGCTCTGACCTGCGGGTATGGCACACGTCCGCGAGAGCTTGGGGATATGCGGGGGCGGGGGCGTGCGCGCGGCGCTGCGCAGGGA
>NZ_LIRJ01000206.1 GCF_001419745.1 Streptomyces silaceus
CCGCAGCTCACCGGTGCCCTCGCGGCCGGCATCGACGGCAAGGTGCTGGCCACGGACACCGAGCACGGTGAGGCCGAACAGATCGCGGTCCTCACCGCGGGTGCCCTCGACGTCGCCCTGAGGCTGGCGGACGTGGCCGGCCGCGGCCGGGCGTCGGAGCTCCTCGTCCGAGGCGAGGGGGGCTATGTCGCGGCCTACGCGGCCGGTCCCTCCGCTGTCCTCACGCTCCTCGCGGGGCCGCGCGTCAACGTGGGCCGGCTCCACCTGGAGGCGCGCCGGTCGAGCGCCCGGATCAGAGACCTGCTCGACGGTGCGCTCGAACGACTGGAGAACACCTGACCATGACTCCCCCCGCAGGCCGCTCGACCAACAGACGGAAAGGAAGTACGAGCCAGATGTACAACACGGAGACCGCACTCAAGGAAACGATGACGGCGATCACCGGCACCCTGGGCGCCGCGCTCGTCGACTACACCAGCGGCATGGCCCTAGGAACACTGGGCGGCAGCAAAGAGCTGGACCTCACCGTGGCCGCGGCCGGCAACACCGACGTGGTCCGCGCCAAGGTCCGCACGATGGAGATGCTGGGCATCAAGGGGGAGATCGAGGACATCCTCATCACCCTCAGCGACCAGTACCACCTGATCCGGCTCCTGAAGTCCCGCAACAACAGCGGGCTGTTCCTCTACCTGGCACTCGACAAGGAGAAGGCGAATCTCGCGATGGCCCGGCACCAGCTGCGCAGGATCGAGGCCGAGCTGGACGTCTGACCGTCCCCGCCGACGGGGCCGGCGCGCAAGGGCGCCGCACCCGTCACGAACACGCCGCATCCTCCCGGTGGTTCGCCCCGCCCCTTCACGCGGCCGTCGTCGTCAGCGTCCGTGGAGGTGCCACATCGACAGCTCCTCGTCGTGTGCGCGCAGGCGGGAGACGGCCTCCGGGAGGGTGCGGCGCTCGGTCAGCTCGTAGAAGAGGAACAGCGGGGCGAAGACGCTCGCGTAGCCGAACGGCGCGCCGCGCGGGGCGACATACGCGCTCGCGCCCGCGTCGAGGAACGCCTCGGCGAGCGCGGGCTCCCCGGTGTCGCAGCCGGTCACGACGACCGTGCTGCCCGGGAGGCGGACGTGCGCGCGGACCTCGGCGGGGCCGAGGCCGCCGTCGAACGGCTGGAACCGCGCCATCTCCGGGGCGAGTTCGGGCACCAGGACGCTTCCCTCGTCGCCGTGGCAGGCGATGACCACGTACGGGGCGACGTGCCGGGTGCGGCCGTCCAGGGCGGCCACGAGGTGGCGGGCCTGGCCCACGCGTACGTAAGTGACCTGGACGCCGAAGGCCTCCAGGCCGTCGCGCAGGGCGCGGGCTCCGGGCTCACCCGTCGCCGTCTCCCAGATTCTCGCCGCTGGAGCTGCTGCCCTTGCTCCTGTTCTTCTTCATGGCCGTCGTGACCAGTTCCGCCGAGACGGTCGTCGCCTTCGCCACGCCCTGGACCCAGCGCGGGCCGCCCCGGGCCGCCCACACGACCGCCGCAAGGCCCGCCGCCGCGACCAGCATGCCGATCCAGAGCAACACGATCATCATCGGTCTCTCCCCTGCCCCTTCGTCGTACGGGGACCTCCCCTTTCGTACGGGGACCGATTTTCGCAGACCGTGCGGGGCAGGTGAGTCCCGTCACGAACGGCGGGCCGGAAAGCCGTGGTTGCGGGCGGCGGCGACCACCAGCAGGACCGGCGCGAGGAGCAGCAGGACCGTCCAGGGGAAGGACGAGGGTCCGGCCAGGTCGAGGAGGACGCCGCCGAAGACGCCGCCGCCCGCCATCGCCACGTTCCACAGGGTGACGAGCATCGCCTGGGCGGCGTCCGCCTCGTCGCCGCCCGCGTCGCCCGCGGCGGTCTGCAGGAGCGTCGGTACGCCGCCCCAGCCCAGGCCCCACAGCGTGACCGCCGCGTACACGAGCGCCGGGGTCCCGGAGAAGAGCGCGAGGACGGCCGCCGCCGTGCCGACGACGAGCACGCTCGCCAGGGTCAGCGCGCGCAGCCTGCGGTGGATCAGGGCGCCCACGATCCAGATCCCGGCGAGCGACGCGGCGCCGAAGACGAGGAGGACGAGGTCGGTGGAGCGGCCCATGCCGAGGCCGTCGAGGAAGGTGGCGATGTACGTATAGAGGACCGTGTGCGCGAGGACGAAGACCAGCGTGACGAAGAGGACCGGGGTGACGCCGGGGACGCGCAGGGTGCGCAGCATCGGGGGCTTCGCCGCGCCGCGCGGCTGGCCCGGGTGGTCCGGGACGAGGGCGGCGATCCAGGCCAGCAGGCCCACGGTGAGCGCGGTCATGACCAGGAACGCGACCTGCCAGCTGAGCACCTTGCCGAGGAACGTGCCCGCGGGGACGCCGAGCGAGAGCGCGACCGGGATGCCCGCCATGGCGATGGCGATGGCCTTGCCCTGGAGGTGGGCGGGCGCCATGCGGCGGGCGTATCCGGCGAGCAGCGCCCAGGCGAGGCCCGCGGCGACGCCGGCGACGAAGCGGGCCGCCATCGTGAGCGGGTAGTCGGCCGAGACGGCGGTGACCGTGTTGGCGGCGGCGAACCCGGCCATGGCCGCGAGCAGCAGCCGCTTGCGGCGCCATCCCGCGGTGGCGGCGGTGAGGGGGATCGCGGTGAGGGCGGTGCCGAGGGCGTAGATGGTGACGGTCTGCCCGGCGGCGGACTCGCCGACGCCGAGGTCCGCGCTCATCGCGGGCAGCAGGCCCGCGGGGAGGGTCTCGGTGAGGCTGGTGATGAAGACGGCGGTGGCGAGGGCGAGCAGGGCGAGGAGCGGGAGCCGCTGGGGCGGGGTGTCGGTACCGGCGGGGGCGGCGGTACGCGTCGGGGTGCTCATCGGGGTCAGATCCTTTCCGTACGGGTACGTGGGGTGTCCGCGGCCAGGCCGAGCGCGGCGCGGGCCGTCGCGTCGGCGGAGCCGTGGCAACGGACGAGCGGGGCCAGGGAGTTGACGGCGGGGTCGGCGGTGGCGGCGGTGAGGACGACCGAGCCGTCCTCGCTCAGGAGCCGCAGCAGGGCGGGCGCGGGCGGTGCGGGCAGGCCGTCGTCCGCGTGGACGAAGAGGAGGTCGATGCCGCCGAGGCGGGCGCGGACGGCGGGGGCCAGCGCCGTGACGGCCGCAGGGTCGGCCGGGTCGCAGCCGATGACGTGGGCGCCGGGTCCGACCTCGGCGGCCGCCTCGGCGAGGTCGGTGCCGGGGCCGCCGGTGACCAGGACGTCGGCGCCGCCCTCGACGAGCCGCTTGGCGATGGCCAGGCCGAGCCCGGTGGCGCCGCCGACGACGACGGCGGTCCGTCCCGCGTACTTGGGCATGCGCTCCGCCTCTCCGTTGTCCGTTGTCGTGCTGACGGGACGACTGTGTTGACGGGACGACTGTGCGGGCGGCGGCTTCGGGACGGCTGACGGTCCGCTGACGAACCCCGCTCACGGAGGTGCCGGCGGCCCGCTGTGTACGGTGATCGGCATGCGTTTCGGGGTGCTGGGTCCACTGGCGGTGTGGGACGGCGAGGGGGAGCCGGTGAAGGTTCCCGAGGCGAAGGTGCGGGCGCTGCTCGCGGACCTTCTGGTGCACGAGGGCCGGCCGGTCTCCGCCGACCGGCTCATCGACGACCTCTGGGGCGAGGCGCCGCCGGGCAACCCGGCCAACGCGCTCCAGGCGAAGGTCTCCCAGCTGCGGCGGGCCCTGGGCCGCGACCGGGTGGTGCACCAGGCGCCGGGCTACCGGCTGCGGGTGGACGCGGCGGCGGGCGACGAGGTGGACGCGGACCGCTTCCGCGCGCTGGTCGCGACGGCACGCGGGGAGGCGGACCCGGCGAGGCGGGGGGAACTCCTCACCGAGGCGCTGGAGCTGTGGCGGGGCCCGGCGTACGCGGACCTGGCCGACGAGGAGTTCGTGCGGCCGGTGGCGGAGCGGCTGGCGGAGCAGCGGCTCGCGGTCCTGGAGGAGCAGGCGGAGGCCCGCCTCGCGACGGGCGACCACACGCTCCTGACGGGCGAGCTGGCGGACCTGGTGGCCCGGCACCCGCTGCGGGAACGCCTGCGGGCGGTGCAGTTGCGCGCCCTGTACCTGGCGGGCCGCCAGACGGAGGCGCTCGCGTCGTACGCGGCGCTACGAGACCAACTGGCGACCGAGTTGGGTCTGGACCCGAGCCCGGAACTGGTCTCCCTGCACGAGTCGATCCTCCGCCAGGACCCGTCGCTGTCGGCGGCGCCCGCGCCGGCACCGCGTGAGCACCGCACGCAGGCGTCACCTCCCGCCGTCCCGGCGCCCGCCCCCCGGACCGACCTGCCCGCCCAGCTCACCCCCCTGGTGGGGCGCGAACAGGCCGTGGCCGAGGTCGGGGAACTCCTGCGCACCGCACGGCTCGTGACCCTCACCGGTCCCGGTGGGGTCGGCAAGACGCGGCTCGCGCTGGCCGCCGCGGGGGAGCCGGGCGGCGGCGCCACGGACGACGAGGTCTGGCTCGTCGAACTCGCCGGACAGCGCGGCGGCGGAACCGCCGATTCCACCGCACCACCCGGCCCCGGAACCACCACCCCGCGCGGCAGCGGCGGCGTCGATGCGCTCGCCCTCGTCGTCTCCGCAGCCCTCGGGCTGCGTGACGACACTCCCTCCGCCCTGCTCGGGACCGCCGTCAGCGGTGTCTCCCCCACCGAGCGGCTCGCCGCCGCGCTGCGGGAGCGGCGGGTCCTGCTCGTCCTCGACAACTGCGAGCAGGTCGTCGAGGAGGCCGCCGCGCTCACCGACGCCCTGCTCCGCGCCGCCCCCGGCCTCCGCGTCCTCGCCACCAGCCAGGAGCCCCTCGGCCTCACCGGCGAGGCCGTGTTCCTCGTCGAGCCGCTCCGGCCCGACGACGCCGTCAGCCTGTTCACCGCCCGCGCGAGCGCCGCCGCCCCCGGCTTCTCCCTCGCCGACGGCGGCCCGGACGCCGAGGCGGCCGTCGCCGAGATCTGCCGCCGCCTCGACGGCATCCCCCTCGCCCTCGAACTCGCCGCGACCCGCGTCCGCGCCCTCGGCGTACGCGAGTTGGCCGACCGCCTCGGCGACCGCTTCCGGCTCCTGACCTCCGGGCAGCGCGGCGCCCCCGCCCGCCAGCAGACCCTCCGCGCGGTCATCGACTGGAGCTGGGAGCTGCTCAGCGCCCCCGAACGCATCGTCCTGCGCCGGCTCGCCGTCCACCGCGACGGCTGCACGCTGGAGGCCGCCGAAGCCGTGTGCGCGGGCGACGGCGTGGCCCGCGACGAGGTCATGGACCTGGTCACCCGCCTCGTCGACCGCTCCCTCGTCGTGATGGCGCCCGGCCCCGCCGGGACCGCCCCGCGCTACCGCCTCCTGGAGTCCGTCGCCGCCTACGCCATGGAACGGCTGACGGAGCTGGAGGACCTCGCCGGCGTACGCGAACGCCACCTCCACCACTATCTCGCCCTCGCCGAGCGCGCCGGACCGCACCTGCGCGGGGGCGACCAGCGGCTGTGGCTCGCCCGCCTGGACGCCGAGGCGGCGAACCTGCGCGGCGCGCTGGACGAGGGGCTGCGGCGGGGGTCCGCCGAGGAGGCCGTGCGGCTCGGCTCCGCGCTGGCCTGGTGGTGGCTGCTGCGGGGCCGCCTGGCCGAGGGGCGCGCGGCCCTTTCCGCGGTACTGGACCTGGACCCCGAGGGCGAGCACGGTGAACTCGCGCTGCTGCGGGACTCGTTCGCCCTGCTGACCGGGGGAGCGGCCGGTCCGGACGCGCCCGCCCGGACGCCCCGCGACGCCCGGAACCTCTGGCTCCACGCGTACGCCCTCTTCAGCGCCGGCGACTCCACCGCCAGCGAGGAGGCCAACGCCCGCGTGCTCGCCCTCGCCGAGCGCACCGGCGAGGGCTGGGCCACCGCCGCCGGGCTCGCCCTGCGGTCCCTGCACGCGCTGATCCGCGGCGACCTCGCGACGATCGGGCGCGACGGGCTCCGCGCCGCCGCGCTGTTCGGGGAACTGGGCGACCGGTGGGGCGAGTTGCAGACCGTCACGCCGCTCGCCGTGCTCGCCGAGATCAGGGGCGACTACGACGAGGCCGCCCGCCGCCAGACCGAGGGCCTGCGCCTCGCGCGCGAGCTGGGCCTGGACGCCGAGGTCTCCGCGCGCCTCTCCGGACTCGGCCGGATCGCCCTGCTCACCCACGACTGGGCCCGCGCCCGCGAACTGCACGAAAGTGCCCGGACGTTGGCCGTCGAGCACGGGTACCGCTACGGCGAGATCCACTCCGACATGGGCCTCGCCCTCGGCGCCCGCCGCTCCGGTGACCTGACGGAGGCCGGGATTCTCCTGCACCGCATCCGCGAGCGCCACGCCGACGTGTCGTCCCCCACCGGCGACCACCTCCTCCACGCCGAACTCGGCTTCCTCGCCGAGCTGCGGGGCGACGCCGCCACGGCCCGCGCCCACCACCGCACCGCTCTCGGGATCGCCCGCGCGCTCGCCGAGCCCCGCGCCCTGGCCCTCGCCCTGGAGGGCCTCGCGGGCGCCGCCGCCCTCTCCGGCGCCCCGGCGGACGCGGCCCTCCTGCTCGGCGCGGCCGACGCGGCCCGCAGAGGCGTCGGCGCCCCGCTCCCGCCCGCCGAACGCACCGACGTCGACCGCATCACGGCCTCGGCCCGCGCCGCGCTGGGCGAGGCCGCCTTCGCCGAGGCCCACGAGCGCGGCGCGAAACTGCCGATCGAGGAACTGCCCGACCCCCGGTGAGCGTCGTCAGGAAAGATCGACCTCCTGTTTGAGGCAAACCCGCGGTTAGGGTTCGGTTCGTACAGGAATTCGGAATTCGTCTCATGGGGGGCCAGACATGGCACTGTTCGGAAACGCGCACACCGTCGACCCGGTCAAGGCGCAGAACGAGTACGCGCGGCTGCTCGGCCACGGCGAGCAGGTGCACGCCGCGTACACGCTGATACGCGACACCATGCTGTTCACCGACCGCCGCCTGATCATGATCGACAAGCAGGGGATCACCGGCAAGAAGGTCGAGTACCACTCGATCCCCTACCGCAGCATCACGCACTTCGCGGTGGAGACCGCCGGTCACTTCGACCTCGACGCCGAGCTGAAGATCTGGATCTCCAGCAACCCGACCCCGCTGCAGAAGACCTTCACCAAGGGCGTGGACATCTACGAGGTGCAGGCGATCCTCACCCAGTTCGTGGCCCGTTAGTCGTATACGGCCGCCCCGCTCCCGCGACCTTCGTCCGCCACGCCTGGACCAAAGTCGGACGAGACCCGGTCCCCGCGCCTCCCATCCTGGAGCCGCGCGGCGGCGTCCCTGCCGCCGCCGGTCCACGGGAGGCAGCAGCATGCAGCACGGAGACACCGGAAACGGCACCGGCATCAGCCGGGGGCGCTTCCTCGCGGGAGCGGGAGCCGTGGGCGTCGCGGCCCTCGCCGCCGTCGCCGGCGACCTCGCCACCGCCCCGGCCGCGTCCGCCGGTACGGAGCCCCGGCGGGGCCTCACCTATCGCGGGGTCTGCTACGAGGTGGGGGACGGCGAGTCCCCCGCGATGGCGTGGAACGCGGCCCGCATGCGCCGCGACATGCGGGCCCTGCGCCACGACCTGCACGCCAACTCCGTCTCCGTCTTCGGCGACGGGGTCGAGCGGCTCGCCGCCACCGCGACGGAGGCCGCCGGGCGCGGCCTGCACGTCTGGCTCCAGCCGCGCCTGGGCGACGTCCCCGAGCGGGACATCCTCGACCACCTCGCGGAGACCGGCCGGCACGCCGAGCGGCTGCGGCGGCAGGGCGCGCGGGTGTACCTCAGCGTGGGCTGCGAGTTCGTGCTGTTCGTGCCCGGCATCGTGCCCGGCGCCAACGCCGTGGAGCGGGTCGAGAACATGCTCAAGGGCACCTACGACCCGGAGAGGATGATGCGGCGGCTGCGCGAGGTCGTCGCCCGCGCCGCCCGGGTCGGCCGGTCCGTCTTCCACGGCCCCCTGACCTACGGCGCCGCCCACGACGAGGAGGTCGACTGGTCCCTCTTCGACGTCGTCGGCGTCAACTACTACGGCTACCACCGCGACCGCGCCGGTTACGTCAAGGATCTCTCCCCGCACCTGCGCTGGGGCAAGCCCGTCGCCGTCACCGAGTCCGGGTGCTGCACCTACGAGGGCGCGCCCCAGCAGGGCGGCATGGGCTGGCACGACGTCGTCGACTACACCAAGGACCCCTACGAGGTCATCGGCGGGCTCAAGCGCAGCGAGCGCACCCAGGCGGCCTATCTCCTGGACGTCTTCGGCGCCTTCGAGTCCATGGGCCTGCACGCCGCCCTGGTCTACAGCTTCGTCACCCCGGAGTCGCAGCACCTGCCCGACCCGCGCCTCGACATCGATATGACGAGCTACTCCCTGACCAGGACGATCCGCGAGCGGCCCGACGACATCGACTCCCCCTGGCACTGGGAGCCGAAGGAGTCCTTCCGGGCGCTGGCCGGGCACTTCCGGCGGGCCGCCGGACGCTGATTCCCGTCATCCACGGCCCGGTTGGCACGCGGATGCCTTCCGCCGTCCGCACACGTGTGCTTGCCTGGGTGGCCATTTCGGCTGTCTGAGGCGGGAGTTGCCGCATGCGGAAGCGGTGGAGCACGGGAGTACTGCTCGTCGGCGCGCTGCTGCTCGGCGCGTGCGGGGACCCGGGGTCGGGGGGCGAGAGCGGCCCGCCCCCGGAGCCGGCGCCCGAGGCCGGGTCCTCCGCGCCCGCGCGGAGCGGACCGCCCTCCGCCGCGCCGAGCCGGCGCTCCGCCGCCCGGCCCGGCGCCCGCTCCCCGAAGGTGCTCTACCTCGGCGACTCCCTCGCCATGGAGAACCAGAAGGTGCTGGGCGCGCACCTGCGCGAGGGCCTCGGCGCCCGCTACGAGAGCGCGCCCTACTCCGGCACGACGCTCTGCGACTACCTCACCGGCACCGGCAAGGACTCCCTCGTCCCCGACCGGGACAAGGCCGCCGCCCTCGTGCGCGAGCAGCGGCCCGACTACGTGGTGCTCCAGTTCTGGGGCAACGCCTGGGGCTACACGCCGTGCATGGACGGCATCACGTACGACAAGGAGCCCGCGAAGTACTTCGACCGGTACGCGGCCGACGCGAGCAGGCTGACCGAGCAGATCAAGGCGGCGGGCGGCGCGGACCGGCCGCGCGTCGTGTGGGTGCTCCAGGGACCCGACGCGATCACGCCCGACCGGGTGCGGCGCGTCAACGGCATCTACGCGGCCCGCGCGAAGGCCTCCGGCGGGCTGACCGCCGACGCGGGCCAGGCCGTCGCCCCGGCGTCCGCCCGGTACACCTGGGCCGAGAAGCTGCCGTGCACGGCGTACGAGACGAAGCACCCCGAGTACTGCACGGAGTCCGGCAACGGCCGCACCGCGCTGCACCGGGGCGACGACTACCTGCACTTCTGTCTCGCCCCGACCACGAAGAACTCCCGTCCCTGCCCGGTGCGTTCGCCCGGCATCCGCAGGATGGCGGCGGCGGTCACGCAGGCCGTGGCGGCCGACCTGGGGTGAGGGGGGCCGTCACGGGGCGCGTGGCGTCCGGCTCCCCGCCCAGGCTCCCGAGCAGGCGAAGGCCGTCCTCGGTGGGGCTGCCGGGGGGCGCGGTCAGCACCAGCAGCTCCACGCCGGAGGCGTCCGGCAGCGCGAAGTTCTCCTGGTGCAGTTCGAGCAGTCCGACCATCGGGTGCCGGTACGCCTTGCGGCCGTGGGTGCGGGCGCGCACGTCCGCGCGGGCCCACAGGCGGCGGAAGCGCTCGCTGCCCATCGCCAGCTCGCCGATGAGCGAGGCGAGTCCGGGGTCGTCGGGGTACTTCCCCGCGGCCAGGCGCAGGTGCCCCACCGCGTCGAGGGTGCAGGTCTCCCACTCGGCGTAGAGACCGCGCTCGGCCTCCTCCAGGAAGATGTGCCGCGCGGTGTTCAGGCCCGGCAGCGCCCGGCCGAAGAGCAGCCCGGCGAGGCGGTTCCCCGCGAGCACGTCCAGGCGGTGGTTCATCAGGAGCGCGGGCGCGTCGGTGACCAGGTCGAGCACGCGCAGCAGCTCCGGCCTGACCCTGCCGCCCGGCGCCTTCTCGGGGCGGCGGCGCTGGCGGGCGAGCCGGCAGAGGTGGTCGCGTTCGGTCGCGTCGAGGCCGAGGACGCGGGCGAGCGCGTCGATGACCTGCTCGGAGGGCTGGGTGGCGCGGCCCTGCTCCAGGCGTACGTAGTAGTCGACGCTGACGCCGGACAGGTGCGCGACCTCTTCCCGGCGCAGGCCTTCGACCCGGCGGCGGCTGTCGGTGGGTATCCCGACGGACGCCGGGTCGACCCGGGCGCGCCGGGTCCTCAGGAAGCCAGCGAGATCGTCCATGCCGCCCAGTATGGCCGCGCGGGGTGCCCGCGAAGGTGGCCCTGCCAGTACCAGGAAGTCCCGTCCTACGGATGCGGCGCCCCTGAACAACGGGCGCCGGGGCCCCCAGGATCGAACGCGTCCGATCTCGCGGACCGAAGAACCCGAGGACTTGAGGAGTTCCCATGAAGACGCTGATCGTCCACGCCCACCCGGAGCCGAAGTCGCTCAACTCCTCGCTGAAGGATCTCGCGGTGTCCACCCTGGAGGGCGCCGGGCACGAGGTGCGGGTGAGCGATCTGTACGCGATGAAGTGGAAGGCGGCCGTGGACGCCGATGACTACGGCCCCGACGCCCCGGACCGCCTGAAGGTCGCCCTCGACTCGGGCCGGGCCTTCCAGGCCGGGACGCTCACCGAGGACGTCCGCGCCGAGCAGGAGAAGCTGCTGTGGGCGGACACGGTCATCCTCCAGTTCCCGCTGTGGTGGTACTCGATGCCCGCGATCCTCAAGGGCTGGGTGGACCGGGTGCTCACCTACCGCTTCGGGTACGGCGTCGGCGAGCACAGCGACACCAAGTACGGCGAGCGCTACGGCGAGGGCACGCTCGCGGGCAAGCGGGCGATGCTGTCGGTGACCGTCGGCGGCCCGGAGCGGCACTACTCCGCCCGCGGGATCAACGGTCCCATCGAGGACCTGCTGTTCCCGATCCACCACGGGATCCTCTACTACCCGGGCCTCGACGTGCTGCCGCCCTTCGTGCAGTACGGCAGCGACAAGCTGACCGAGGAGGACTTCGCGGACGTCGCCAAGGCCTGGGAGCAGCGTCTGCTGACCCTGGAGTCGACCGAGCCGATCCCGTTCCGGCGGCAGAACTTCGGCGACTACGAGATCCCCTCGCTGAACCTGAAGGAGGGCCTGGAGCCCGCGGGCCGCTCCGGATTCGGCCTGCATGTGCGCGCCTGACACCACCCTCTGACCTGCGCGTTCCCCCTCCCGTTCCCCCGTGACGCCACACCGTGGCACACATGGCACCACTAAATGACTCGCCATGGCACCACTAGTGTGCCATAGTGGCACCACGGACAGCACGGGTGAGCCATCAACGGGGGGTCGGAACCATGGACGCAGCGCAGAGTCAGCCGCAGGCGCCCGGCGCCGTCGCCGCCTTCGCGCGCTTCGTGCTCTGCGGCGGCGGGGTCGGGATCGCCTCCAGCTTCGCCGTCGCCGGGCTCGCCTCCTGGCTCCCCTGGGCGCTCGCCAACGCCCTGGTCACCGTCGTCTCGACGCTCCTGGCCACCGAGCTGCACGCCCGCTTCACCTTCGGCGCGGGCGGGCGCGCGACCTGGCGCCAGCACACGCAGTCGGCCGGTTCGGCGGCGGCCGCGTACGCGGTGACGTGCGGGGCGATGTTCGCCCTCCAGCAGTGGGTGGCCTCGCCCGGCGCGGTCCTGGAACAGGCCGTCTACCTCTCCGCCTCCGCGCTCTCCGGCATCGCCCGGTTCGTGGTCCTGCGGGTGGTCGTCTTCGCCCGGGGCCGCGCGCGGGCCGCGGCGGACGTCGTGCCCGCCACCGTCGTCCGCGCCGCCGCCCCGGCCACCCCGGCGGAGCTCTGTGCCGCCGCCTGAGGTCCCGCCGGACGGCGCGGGCTTCCGGGCGGTCAGGCGGCCGAAGTGCGGCCCACCACCTTGATGTTGAACGTGTGCGACCCGAGGCCGTTCGCGATGCCCATGAAGAGCAGCGCGAAGTGCTCCTGGCCGCGCGCGGTCACGATGCCGCCGATGTCCAGCTGGGACGAAGGGTCCCAGCCCAGGTCGGCGAGCAGCAGGCCCGTCGTCAGCTTCGCCTCGGCGTCCTCACCGGACAGGAAGACGGTGCTCGACCCTTCGAGTTCCTTCGGCGAGACCATCGCCGTGGAGTCCATCGTGCACAGCGTCTTGACGACGTGCGTCAGGGGAAAGGCCTCCTGGATGTGTTCCGCCAGGCTGCTGTTGGGGTGCGAGAGTTCGGCGTAGTCGTCGGTCAGGCCCACCCCGACGTCGATCAGCAGGGTGCCGGCGAGCGCCGGGGCCCCGATGGAGTGCAGCAGGTCCACGGAGACGTTGCCCGGGGTCGCGTTGACCAGCACCTCCGCGTGGGTGGCCGTCTCTTTCAGACCCGCCACGGGCAGGGTGAGGTCCGTCCGCTCCTCGGGGTGCCGCGAACCGAGCAGTACGTCGTGTCCTGCCGCGCTCCAGCCCTGGGCCAGGGCGCGGGCGACGTTTCCGGTGCCAAGAAGTCCTATGCGCATGAGGCGAAGCTAGGCGGCGCCGGGGGCGCGGGGGATCGGGCGGGAGCCCCGGTCCCACC
>NZ_LIRJ01000207.1 GCF_001419745.1 Streptomyces silaceus
CCGAACACGATCATGCGGGGCGGCGGGACGCTCGACTCGACGAGCAGGGACAGCGGCTGACCGCAGCGCGAGCCGTCCTCGCCGATCTCGACGACGCCGGTGCGCCCGGCGTCCAGCAGGGCGCGGGCCTCCCCCGCCGCCGTGCGGTCCAGCTCCGGGTGGCCGCCGAGCTCTCCCTCGTACTCCCCGGAGGGACGTACGAGAAGGGCGCGGCCGACCAGTTCCGCCGGACCGGAGGTGATGCGGGCGACCGCCGCCGCCTCCCCCGAGGAGGCGGCGGCGAGAGCGGCCGCGAGGACGGTCCTGTCCGCCGAGTCGGCGCGGACCGGGGTGACGAGGATGTCGATGATCCCGCCGCAGGTCAGGCCCACGGCGAAGGCGTCGTCGTCGCTGTAGCCGAACTGTTCGAGGACACTCTCGCCGTCCTCCAGGGCCTGCCGGCACAGTTCGTAGACGGCGCCCTCCACACATCCGCCGGAGACCGATCCGATCGCCGTGCCCTCGCTGTCGACGGCGAGGGCGGCGCCCGGCTGGCGGGGCGCGCTGCCGCCGACCGCCACCACGGTGGCGACGGCGAAGTCACGCCCCTGCTCGACCCACCGGTGCAACTCGTCGGCGATGTCCAGCATTACGGCCTCCTGCTAGGTCTCGGGATGTGCGGAGGGCGGGGCGTCAGTGGACGCCCAGCCATCCTTCGATGGGATTGAGGGCGAAGTAGACGATGAAGATCACCGTCAGCCCCCACATGAAGGCGCCGATCTCACGGATCTTGCCCTGGGCGACCTTGATGGCGACCCAGGAGATGACGCCCGCGGCGACACCGGTGGTGATGGTGTACGTGAAGGGCATGAGCACGACGGTCAGGAAGACCGGGATCGCGGTGGCGCGGTCGGCCCAGTCGACGTGCCGGGCGTTCATCATCATCATCGCTCCGATGACGACGAGCGCGGCGGACGCGACCTCCTGCGGCACGATCGCGGTGAGCGGGGTGAAGAAGAGGCAGGCCGCGAAGAACAGGCCGGTGACGACCGAGGCGAGACCCGTGCGGGCGCCCTCGCCGACGCCGGTCGCGGACTCGACGAACACCGTCTGGCCGGAGCCGCCCGCGACACCGCCGATGGCACCGCCGGCGCCGTCGATGAACAGCGCCTTGGACAGGCCGGGCATGCGGCCCTTGTCGTCGGCCAGGTTGGCCTCGGTGCCGACGCCGATGATGGTGGCCATCGCGTCGAAGAAGCCGGCGAGCACGAGCGTGAAGACGATCATGCCGACGGTCATCGCGCCGACCTCGCCCCAGCCGCCGAACTCGACGTCGCCGAAGAGCGAGAAGTCGGGTGCGGAGACCGCGCTGCCGTGCAGGGCGGGCGTGCCGTTGGCCCACTGCTCGGGGTCGACGACGTCCAGGGCGTTGAGGACGACGGCGACGATGGTGCCGGTGATGATGCCGATCAGGATCGCGCCGGGGATGTTGCGCGCCTGCAGCATGAAGATCAGGAGCAGGGTGCCCGCGAAGATGAGTACGGGCCAGCCCTGGAGTTCGCCGGCGGGGCCGAGGGTGAGCACGGTGGCCTTGCCCTGGTGGACGAAGCCGCCCTTGACCAGGCCGATGATGGCGATGAACAGGCCGATGCCCATGGTGATGCCGTGCTTGAGGGCGAGCGGGATCGCATTCATGATCATCTCGCGTAGCCCGGTGACCACGAGCAGCATGATCACCGCGCCGTACATCACGCACATGCCCATGGCCTGCGGCCAGGTCATCTCGGGTGCGACCTGCGAGGAGATCACGCCGGACACGGAGAGTCCGGCGGCCAGGGCCAGCGGCACCTTGCCGACGAAACCCATGAGGAGCGTGGTGAACGCCGCGGCGAACGCCGTCGCGGTGATCACGGCCTTGGTGGCCATGGTGTCCCCCGCCGCGTCCTTGCCGGACAGGATCAGGGGGTTGAGCAGCAGGATGTACGCCATCGCCATGAAGGTGGTGACGCCGCCGCGCACCTCACGCGCGACCGTGGATCCTCGCCGGGATATGTGAAAGTACCGATCGAGCCAAGACCGGCCGGCCGGGACGCGCGAGCCGGGGCCCGCGTCCTCTGCGGTGGTCTTCGGCTCCACTGACGACTGGGTCATGGTGCCTACTCCCAAGGTTCACAGGGGCACCCGCTGAGCTGCGGGATTTGGGATGGTGCGTTGGCTGCACGACCCGGGGGACGGCCCGAGACGAACGAACATCTCCCTCGTGCAGAGGGGGAGTTGAGCTCCGAGCGGTGTGGGCGGGAAGTGTGACGTTCCTGGGAGGCACACACCGCTCGGAGAACCTTGCTGATCCCCGAGCGGGGGGATCGATCCCTCAGCGGGGGATCACGTACCGGTGATGTGCTCCGGGCGCACCGGCGTCTTGTTGAGCTCCAGACCGGTCGCGTTCCGGATGGCCGCGAGGACCGCCGGCGTCGACGACAGGGTCGGGGCCTCGCCGATGCCACGGAGCCCGTACGGCGCGTGGTCGTCGGCGAGTTCGAGCACGTCGACGGGGATGGTCGGCGTGTCGAGGATGGTGGGGATCAGGTAGTCCGTGAAGGAGGGGTTCCTGACCTTCGCGGTCTTCGGGTCGACGATGATCTCCTCCATCACCGCGACGCCCAGGCCCTGGGTGGTGCCACCCTGGATCTGGCCGACGACGGAGAGCGGGTTGAGCGCCTTGCCGACGTCCTGGGCGACGGCGAGCTCGATGACCTTGACCAGGCCCAGCTCGGTGTCGACCTCGACCACCGCGCGGTGCGCGGCGAAGGAGTACTGGACGTGGCCGTTGCCCTGTCCGGTGCGCTTGTCGAAGGCCACGGTGGGACGGTGGCGCCACTCGGCCTCGATCTCGACGGTCTCGCCCTCCAGGACGTCCACGAGGTCGCCGAGGACCTCGCCGCCGTCGGTGACGACCTTGCCGCCCTCCAGGAGCAGTTCGGCGGTGGCCCACGCGGGGTGGTACGAGCCGAACTTGCGGCGGCCGATCTCCAGGACCTTCTCGCGCACGAGCTCGCAGGAGTTCTTGACGGCGCCGCCGGTGACGTACGTCTGGCGCGAAGCGGACGTCGAACCGGCGCTGCCCACCTGGGTGTCGGCGGGGTGGATCGTCACCTGCGTGACGCCCAGCTCGGTCCGCGCGATCTGCGCGTGCACCGTCACACCGCCCTGGCCGACCTCGGCCATGGCCGTGTGCACGGTCGCGACGGGCTCGCCGTTGATGACCTCCATGCGCACCTTGGCGGTGGAGTAGTCGTCGAAGCCCTCGGAGAAGCCGACGTTCTTGATGCCGACCGCGTAGCCGACGCCGCGCACGACGCCCTCGCCGTGCGAGGTGTTGGACAGGCCGCCGGGCAGCTGGCGCACGTCGGCGCCCTCGCTGGACTCCCACTGGCGCTCGGGCGGCAGCGGGCGGGCCTTGATGCGGCGCAGCAGCTCGGCGACCGGGGCCGGCGAGTCGACCGGCTGGCCGGTCGGCATGATCGTGCCCTGCTCCATGGCGTTGAGCCTGCGGAACTCGACCCGGTCCATGCCCACCTTGTCGGCGAGCTTGTCCATCTGGGCCTCGTAGGCGAAGCAGGCCTGGACGGCGCCGAAGCCGCGCATCGCGCCGCACGGCGGGTTGTTGGAGTAGAGGGCGATGGCCTCGATCTCGACGTCGTCGATCACGTACGGACCGACCGACAGGGACGAGGCGTTGCCCACGACCGCCGGGGAGGCCGACGCGTAGGCGCCGCCGTCCAGGACGATCTTGCACTTCATGTGCGTGAGCTTGCCGTCCTTGGTGGCGCCGTGCTCGTAGTAGAGCTTCGCCGGGTGGCGGTGCACGTGGCCGAAGAAGGACTCGAAGCGGTTGTAGACGATCTTGACCGGCTTGCCGGTGCGCAGCGCCAGGAGGCAGGCGTGGATCTGCATCGAGATGTCCTCGCGGCCGCCGAAGGCACCGCCGACGCCGGAGAGCGTCATGCGGACCTTCTCCTCGGGCAGGCCGAGGACGGGGGCGATCTGCTCCAGGTCCGAGTGCAGCCACTGGGTGGCGACGTACAGCTCGACGCCGCCGTCCTCGGAGGGCACCGCGAGGCCGGACTCCGGGCCGAGGAAGGCCTGGTCCTGCATGCCGAAGGTGTACTCGCCCTTGACGACGAAGTCGGCCTTCTCGGCCGCCTCGTCCGCGTTGCCGCGGATGATCGGCTGGCGGTGCACGATGTTGGCGTGCGGGACGTGCTCGATGTACTCGTCGGTGCGGTTCTCGTGGACGTGCACGGCGTCGGGAGCGGTCGCCGAGGCCTCATCGGTGATGAGGGGCAGCTCCCTGTACTCGATCACGATCTTCGCGGCGGCGCGGCGCGCGGTCTCCGGGTGGTCGGCGGCCACGAGGGCGACCGGCTCTCCGTGGTGGCGGACCTTGCCGTGGGCGAGCACCGGGGTGTCCTGGAGCTCCAGACCGTAGTGCTTCATCTCGGCCGGCAGGTCGTCGTAGGTCAGGACGGCGTAGACGCCGTCCATCGCGAGGGCCTGGCTCGTGTCGATCGACACGATCTCGGCGTGCGCCACGGTGGAGCGCAGCGTCTGGCCCCACAGCATGTCCTCGTGCCACATGTCCGAGGAGTACGCGAACTCGCCGGTGACCTTGAGGGTGCCGTCGGGCCGCAGCGTGGACTCGCCGATGCCGCCCTTGGTCTGCGAACCCTGGGTGATCTTCGTGGGTGCGCCGGTCGTACGGGTGGATCCCATGGTCAGACCGCCTCTTCCTGACGATCCTGGCGCGCGGCGGCGAGGCGGACCGCGTCCAGGATCTTCTCGTAACCGGTGCAGCGGCAGAGGTTGCCGGAGAGCGCCTCGCGGATGTCGGCGTCGGTCGGCTGCGGGTTGCGCTCCAGCATCTCGTCGGCCGCGACGAGCAGGCCGGGGGTGCAGAAGCCGCACTGCACGGCGCCGGCGTCGATGAACGCCTGCTGGATCGGGGAGAGTTCGGAGCCCTCGCCGGTCTGCGAGTCGGTGGGCCTGGCCTGCCACTGCTGGGCGTCCTGGAGCGAGGTGCCGCAGGCTCCGGAGGCGCAGCCGGCCCCCGGGTGGGCGTCGTCGCGGTGCTTGGCGTAGTCGGCGAGGCCCTCGACGGTGGTGACCTCACGGCCCTCCACCTGGCCGGCGGCGACCAGACACGAACACACCGGGACCCCGTCGAGCCGGACGGTGCAGGAGCCGCACTCGCCCTGCTCGCAGGCGTTCTTGGAGCCGGGCAGACCCATGCGCTCGCGCAGCACGTAGAGCAGGGACTCGCCCTCCCAGACGTCGTCGGCTTCCTGCTGACGGCCGTTGACCGTGAAGTTGACACGCATTACGCGACTCCCTCCGTGCTGCGGCCCTTGCCGCGGTACGACTCCCAGGTCCAGCCGAGCGTGCGGCGGGCCATGATCCCCACGGCGTGGCGGCGGTAGCTCGCCGTGCCGCGCACGTCGTCGATCGGGTTGGCGGCCCCGGAGGCGAGCTCCGCGAACTGCTTGGCGATCGAGGGAGTGATGATCTTCTTGCTGTCCCAGAAGCCGCCCTCTTCGAGCGCCGCGTTCAGGAACTCCTCGGCCGCCTTGGCCCGGATCGGGGTCGGGGCGGCGGAGCCGATGCCGGTCCGCACGGTGCGGGTCTCGGGGTGCAGCGCGATGCCGAAGGCGCACACGGCGATGACCATGGCGTTGCGGGTGCCGACTTTGGAGTACTGCTGCGGGCCGTCCGCCTTCTTGATGTGGACGGACTTGATGAGCTCGTCCGGGGCGAGCGCGTTGCGCTTCACGCCGGTGTAGAACTCGTCGATCGGGATCAGGCGCGAGCCGCGCACCGACTCGACCTCGACCTCGCAGTCGGCGGCGAGCAGCGCCGGGTGGGCGTCGCCGGCCGGGGACGCCGTGCCGAGGTTGCCGCCCACGCCGCCGCGGTTGCGGATCTGGGGGGAGGCGACCGTGTGCGAGGCGAGCGCGAGGCCGGGGAGCTCGGTGCGGAGCTCCTCCATGATCTGCGTGTACGGGACGGAGGCGCCCAGCTGGACCGTCTCCTCGCCCACCTCCCACTCGCGCAGCTCGACGATGCGGTTGAGGTCAAGCAGGTACTCGGGACGACGGTGGTCGAAGTTGATCTCGACCATCACGTCGGTGCCACCCGCAATCGGCACAGCCGTGGGGTGCTCGGCCTTCGCGGCGAGCGCCTCCTCCCAGCTGGCGGGGCGAAGGAAGTCCATGAGGCTCTCTTCTTCGTATCGGGGTCGTTCGCTTCGAGGGACTGGGGGATTCCGTTCCGGCCACTCGGGCCGTTCGTCCCTCGACTGCTCGTTCATGTGCTGTTAACGCGGAGTGGGGCAAGTACACCGCCCGGTCGTCCGATGGGGTCAGTCACCGAAACCATGAAGGAGTTGGCTGGCCAAGGCGCGCGTCTTGTAGATTCGTATGAAGAACGCGCCTCAGTAACCTCGCGGATTCCCCCGGGAAACCTCAGACGCCCTTCGGCGCAGGGCCCCGGCTCTACAGGGCCCACCTGCTTGTACACCACATTCGAGACAGATCGGCGGCGACGACACCATGCGGCTGCGCGCACTCCTTGACACCGACGCGCTGGGCCTGCGGCTGCTCGGCGGCGAGGACGAGCTGGACCGCACCGTGCGCGGTGTGATGACCACGGACCTGCGGGACCCGAGCCGCTACCTGGCGGGCGGCGAGCTGGTCCTCACGGGTCTGGCCTGGCGGCACGACGCCTCGGACACCGAGCCCTTCGTCCGTATCCTCGCGAGCGCCGGAGTGGCGGCCCTGGCGGCCGGCGAGGCCGAGCTGGGCGACATCCCCGACGACATCGTCGAGGCCTGCGCCCGGCACCGCCTGCCCCTCTTCGCCGTCAACGAATCCGTCGCGTTCGCGACCATCACCGAGCACGTCGTGCGACAGGTCTCCGGCGAGCGCGCCGGGGACCTGGCCGCCGTCGTCGACCGGCACCGCCGCCTGATGACCTCGGGCCCGGCGGGCGGGGGCCCCGACGTCGTCCTCGACCTGCTCGGCAGCGACCTGGACCTGCGCGCCTGGGTGCTCTCGCCCGCGGGGCGCGTGATCGCCGGATCGGGCGCGGCCGGGGCGCTGCTGCCGGGCACCCTGTGCGCGCGGCTCGCCGGGGAGCATCTGGCGGCCACCCGGACGGGGCGGCGCGGGCCGCACCGGGTGACGGTGGACGGCGTCACGTACTCGCTGTTCCCCATGCGGACCAGGGGGCACCTGCCGGCCGTGGACGGCGCGGCGCGCGGCGCGGGCGGCGCCTCCCGGGACGTGCGCGAGACGGTGCTCTCCGACTGGGTGCTCGCCGTGGAGGCCGACGCGGGCGACTGGCCCGAGGAGCGGCTCGACCTGCTGCAGGGCGTGACCCAGCTGATCGCCGTGGAGCGCGACCGGCGCGACGCGGCCCGCACGGTCCGCCGACGCCTTGCCCAGGAGGTCCTGGAGCTGGTCCAGACGGGTGCCGCCCCGGCGGAGATCGCCGCGCGCCTGCGCGTCGCGGCGCCGGTCCTGCTGCCGGGCCTGGGCGCGGCCCCGCACTGGCAGGTCGTGGTGGCCCGCGTGGAGTGGGACGGCGGCGACATCGAGGGCGGCCCGGTCGCCCAGTCGCTCCTGGAGGAGATCCTCGTCGACCCGCTGTCGGCGGGCCCCGAGCCGTCCGACCGCATCGCGGTGGCCCATACGGGTGACGAGGCGATCGCGCTCGTACCGCTGCCCGCCGTCTCGAACGAGCACGACGGCTCGGAGACGGGCCTGCTGGCCGACTCCCTGCTCGCGTCCGTCCGCGACCCGCTCGCGGCGGGCCTCGCCGACGACGGCCGCCTCACGCTCGGCGTCAGCGCGTCCGTGCACTCGGCGGAGGGCCTGCGCGGCGCCCTGGAGGAGGCGCGGCACGCCCGCCGCGTCGCCGCCGCCCGCCCCGGCCGGGTCTGCGCGGCCGGACACCAGGAGCTGGCCTCGCACGTGCTGCTGCTTCCGTTCGTGCCGGACGACGTGCGCCGGGCCTTCACCGCGCGGCTCCTCGACCCGCTGCGGGAGTACGACCAGCGCCACCGCGCCGAGCTGATCCCGACCCTGGAGGCGTTCCTCGACTGCGACGGCTCCTGGACGCGCTGCGCGACGCGGCTGCACCTGCACGTCAACACGCTGCGCTATCGGGTGGGCCGCATCGAGCAGTTGACGAGTCGTGATCTCTCGCGCCTGGAGGACAAGCTCGATTTCTTCCTCGCGCTGCGCATGAGCTGAGGGAATGCCCCGGGCGGACGGGCCGGGCCCCGTCCGCCCCGCGCCCCGTTCCTTGCCCGCCCTTTGTGAATTCTTTCACCCAGCCTCTTGGCCGGACGCCGGGATCCATGCTGAGATTCGCCCACGACTCAACAGCTCAATGGTGTGCTCGGGGAGGGCAACGTGGCGCATACCGCCATGTCTGGTACCGGAACGACTGCAGAACACGATCCACTCCAGACCGCGGTATGGCGGCTGCGCTCGCGCGGCTGCTGGACCGACGCTGCGGCGCTGCTCGCCCCGCGTGCCGGGGCGGCCGCGGCACTCCAGCGGACGGCGCTCCTCGTCGAGCGGTGCCTGTTCACCGGGGAGGGCTGGGGCGAGGCCGAGGACGGACTGCGCACCGCCGAGGCGATCGCCGAGAACGACGACGACCGCGGCGCCGCCGCCTGCGAACGGGGTCAACTGGCGTACGCCTCTACGGTGTTGGGCGTACGCGACCGCGCCGACGAAGCGCGTACGGCGCTCGGCAGGGCGGCGGCGCTGCTCGCCCCGAACGCTCCCGGGCGCCCGCTGCTCGACTTCCGCCGCGGACTGATCGCGGAGCACATCGCCGACTCGCCGCAGGCGGCGAAGGCCGCCTACCGCAGGGCGCACGCGGGCGCCACGGCCCACTCCGACCCCCTGCTGCTCTCCTTCACCTGGCGCCATCTGGCCGGACTCGCCCTGCGCGACGGGGAGTTGGCGGAGGCGCGGCACGGCTTCGCGGAGTCCCTGCGGCTGCGCGAGGAGCTCGGCTACCTGGTCGGCACCGCCCCGGCGCTCGCCGCGCTCGCGGACGCCGAGCCGGAGCCGGAGGCCACCCGGCTGCGGGCCGAGGCCACCCGCCTCTTCCGGCTCCTGGGCGGCGTGCCGTCCTGGCTGGCCCAGCACCTGACCCCGCCGCCGGCGCCCGCCGTCTGAGTACGCGGCCCTCCCCGGAGAGGGCCGCCGACGCGGCGGGAGCGGGGCGCGTCAGGCCGCGTCGGCCCCCGCGAAGTGCTCCCTGACCAGCGCGGAGACGACCGTCAGGTCCTGCGCGGCGAGGGCGTCGAGCAGGGCCATGTGCTCGGCCGCGTCCGCCACCAGATCGGCCCGCCTGGCCGCCACGGGGCCGCTCACCAGCGGCCACTGCGAGCGCCGGTGCAGATCGTCCGCGACCTGCACCAGCTGCTGGTTGCCGGAGAGGGCGAGCACGGCGCCGTGGAAGGCGCGGTCCGACTCGGCGTAGCGCGCGAGGTCGCCGCCGGCGGCGGCCGCCGCGGTCGCCTCGGCCAGCGGCCGCAGCTCGGCCCACCGCTCCGCGGCCACCGAACGGGCCAGCTTCAGCATCACCGGCACCTCGATGAGCGCCCGCACCTCGGCCAGCTCCGCCAGCTCCCGCGCGCTGCGCTCGGTGACCCGGAAGCCGCGGTTGGGGACGACCTCCACGGCGCCCTCGGCGGCCAGCTGCTGCATCGCCTCGCGCACGGGTGTCGCGGAGACGCCGAACCGCTCGCCGAGGACCGGCGCCGAGTACACCTCGCCGGGCGTGAGCTCACCGCCGACGAGGGCGGCCCGCAGCGCGTCGAGGATCTGCCCGCGCACGGAGTTGCGCCGCACCGCGCGGCGCGGGCCGTCCGGGTGCGCACCACGGGTGTGTCCGCCGCGGGTCTCCGCGGGCGTACGGGCCTCCACCGGAGCGGATTCCCGGGCCTTCGTCGGCGCGGACCCGCGGTCCGGGCCGCCCGCCTGCTCCGGTACGCGGACGCGCGGCGCCCCGGCGAAGGGGTCCGCCCCACCGCCTCCGGTCTGCTCCACGACGTTCACCCGCGTCCGCCCGCCCTGCCTCTGCCCGCTCCGAAAGGTACGAGAGGCACCATAGGCGGACAGGACCGCAGTTGAAACCTCGATCACGTCGGGTAAGGTAAGGCTAACCTGCAATCGATCGCGATTCGGTGGTCCCCCGTATGTCCGTCCCCACCTTGGCCGCGCCCGCCCAGGGCGCCCCCAGTGCCGTCGCGGACTCCTATGCCCGCCTCACCGAGGTGTTCCCCGGGCTGCGCGTGACCGAGCTCGGCCACGGGGAACAGGCCCCCCAGGGCGGCGGCTGGGTCACCGCCGCCCGGCTCGCGGAGGGCGGGGCCGACCTCGACGCGTTCCTCGCCTGGGACAACGCCCAGGTCCTCAAGGACTACGGCACCCAGGCCCGCCCGGACGTGGTGGCGAGCTTCGGCCTGCACCGCTACGCCTGGCCGGCCACGCTGCTGATCACGGTGCCGTGGTTCCTGCGCCGCCGCGTCCCCCGCTACCCGGTGGCGAACGTCTCCTTCCAGCGGACCCTCGGCCGGATGGCCGTCCGCACCGAGGGCTTCGCCTGCCTGCCCGGCGACCCGGCCGCGGAGCTGCCCGGTGCCCGGGTCGTACCGGACGAGGAGGCGCTGCGCGCGGAGGTGCGGGCGGCGGTCGCCGAGCACCTCGGCCCGCTGCTCGACGGCTTCGGCCCCCGCATGCGGCGCCGCTCGCGCGCGCTGTGGAGCGTCGCCACCGACGAGATCGTCGAGGGCCTCTGGTACATCGCGCACCTGCTCGGCGAGGAGCGGCGGGCGATGACGGAGCTGGAGCGGCTCCTGCCCGGCGCCACCAAGCCGTACGTGGGCACGGCGGGCTTCCGGGAACTGACGGGGCCGAACGGCGAGACGCTGCCGACCCGTGACCGGGCGAGCTGCTGCATGTTCTACACGCTGCGCCCCGAGGACACCTGCGTCACCTGCCCGCGCACCTGCGACGCGGAGCGAATCGCGCGGCTGAGCGCAACCGCTTCGTCCTGAACCACTCTTTCGCGCACGTTTAATCGAACTCAACTCCCGCTCCCCCGGCAGGAGTTCGATGAAAAGTGCGCTCTGCGTGCCCCCTTGCACCCCCTTGGCGTTCTCTTGCCCCGAAACCCCCTGAGGGGCATCGGGATTGGGCCACTATTGCGCCCGAAACGCCCTACCGCGATGCAAGGGACCCCAGATGAGACTGACCGACATATCGCTGGACTGGCTGCTTCCCGGCGGCGTCCTGCTCCTGGGCATACTGGTGGCGGTGGCGGTGCTCGCACGCGGCAAGCGGAGCCAGGAGAAGGCGGCGTCGAACGACGACTCGTGGGAGCGCAGCGAGGAGCGCCGCAGACGCAAGGAAGCGATCTACGGCACCGCCTCGTACGTGCTGCTGTTCTGCTGTGCGGCGGTCGCCGCCGCGCTCTCCTTCCACGGCCTGGTCGGCTTCGGGCAGCAGAACCTCAGCCTCTCCGGGGGCTGGGAGTACCTGGTGCCGTTCGGCCTCGACGGCGCGGCGATGTTCTGTTCCGTCCTCGCCGTGCGCGAGGCGAGCCACGGCGACGCGGCGCTCGGTTCGCGGCTGCTCGTGTGGACGTTCGCGGGTGCGGCCGCCTGGTTCAACTGGGTGCACGCGCCACGGGGGTTGGGCCACGCCGGCGCCCCCCACTTCTTCGCCGGGATGTCGCTGTCGGCGGCCGTGCTCTTCGACCGGGCGCTGAAGCAGACCCGCCGCGCCGCACTGCGCGAGCAGGGCCTGGTGCCGCGGCCGCTGCCGCAGATCCGCATCGTCCGCTGGCTGCGGGCGCCCCGTGAGACCTTCGGCGCCTGGTCGCTGATGCTCCTGGAAGGCGTACGCACCCTGGACGAGGCCGTCGAGGAGGTGCGGGAGGACCGCCGCGAGAAGGAGCGCACGCGGATGCGCAGGCGCGACCAGGAGAAGCTGGAGCGCGCGCAGCTCAAGGCGCTCAGCAGGGGTCACCGGAACTGGCAGGGCCGCGGTGGCGGCCGCCAGGTGGACGTGCAGGCCGTCGCTCCGGCCGCCGGGTCCGCGCAGGTCGGCGCGGACCCTGCCATAGCGGCGCAGGACCAGCTGCCGGTACGCTCCCGACCCTCCCTCCAGGCCGTCAAGGGCGGCCCTGAGGGTGCCGCGCCCGTCACCGTCGACCTGACGGCGGAGGACGACACCATGACCCTGCCCCGGCTCGATTCGCTGGAGCAGAAGCTGAAGGACCTGGAGCAGCAGTTCGGCTGACAGGCCGACCGCCGGACCAGGACCGGCCCACCCCGTGCGGCGACAGGACGCCGTGGGTCCGGCGGCGGCGGGCATCACGCCATGCCGCCGCCGTTCAGTTCGAACCACACCACCTTCCCCACGCCGTGCGCCCGGACGCCCCACGCGTCGGCGAGTGACTGCACGAGCACCAGGCCCCTGCCGTGCGTGCCGTCGTCGGCGTTCGGTACGCACGGCTTGGGACGGCGCCCCACGAAGTCCCTGACCTCGACGCGCAGGCCGCGCGGGCCCACGGTGGCGGTGACGATCGCGTCGTGATCGGTGTGCACCAGTGCGTTCGTGACCAGTTCACTGGTGAGGAGCTCGGCGATGTCGGATCTGCCCGGTTTCCCCCAGTGCCGCAGCAGTTCCCTCAGAGCCTTTCTGACCTCGGACACCGCACGGAGATCCGCCCTTCCCAGCCGGCGCCTCAGCTGGACCCCTTCGGGTCCGTCCGGCGTCTGTCCGGTCGTCTCGGTCCGTGCCTTCGACGAGGACGTCCCCATTCCCCCGGGGCCGCCCCCACGTGACTGCCTCGTCATGACCCCCGCCCACAGAGCGATATGCCTGCCTCCTTGCTCGAACAACTTCACGGAATGCATGCCCCGGGCCGCAGGCGGCACGCCTGTCGAATCGTCAACCACCGGCGGGGATGCACCGGAGCGATTGGGGGGAAGGGAAGCGGTGGACACCCGCCGCCGAGCTTTCCGAGGAGCCCGAGTGCACGACGACAGACTGCTGGTGGAAGGCCGCCTGGAGCGGGCGCTGCGCCAGTTCATCCGCCCGGCCCAGTACGCGCGGCGGGTGCCGCTCACCCTCTCCGTGTGGCATGCCCCGGGCGAACCGGTGCCCGCCGCGACCGCTCTCGAAGCCGCGTACGAACCCTTCGAGACCGGCACGGAGTGGGGAAACCCCTGGTCCACCAGTTGGTTCCGGATTCAAGGAGAAGTGCCCGAGGAGTGGCGCGGCCGGCGCGTCGAGGTGGTCGTCGACCCGGGCTTCTCCGGCGAGGGACCCGGCTTCCAGGCGGAGGGTCTGGTGTACGACGCGGCGGGCGTTCCCCTCAAGGGGATTCACCCGCGCAATCGGCATATTCCGGTGGCCTCCCCGGCCCGGGGAGGCGAACCGGTACATCTACTCCTGGAGGCGGCGGCGAATCCCGCCGTCCTGCACGACTTCATGCCGACACCCCTCGGCGACGTCCTGACCGCAGGCAATACCCCGATCTACCGATTCGCGTCTGCCGACCTCGCCGTACTGGACGAGGACGTATGGCAGTTGACCTTGGACATCGAGGTCCTCTCCGAGCTGATGGGCGAACTGGACTCCGAACGTCCGCGTCGGCACGAGATCCTGCGGGCGCTTGAGGACATGCTCGACGCGCTCGATCTCCACGACGTCTCCGGCACGGCCGCCGCCGCGCGCGCGGAGCTCGCCGAGGTGCTCGCGCGGCCCGCCCACGCCAGCGCGCACCGGGTATCGGCCGCCGGGCACGCGCACATCGACTCGGCATGGCTGTGGCCGCTGCGCGAGACGGTGCGGAAGGCGTCGCGCACCTTTGCCAATGTGACGGCGCTCGCAAAGGAGTATCCGGAGCTGGTCTTCGCCTGTTCGCAGGCCCAGCAGTACGCCTGGGTCAAGGAGCACCAGCCGCACATCTGGGAGCGCATCAAGAAGGCTGTCGCGGACGGGAACTGGGCTCCGGTGGGCTCGATGTGGGTCGAGTCGGACGCCAACATGCCCGGCGGCGAGGCGCTGGCCCGCCAGATCACGCACGGCAGGCGGTTCTTCCGCGAGGAGTTCGGCGTGGAGACGGAGGAGATCTGGCTGCCGGACTCCTTCGGGTACACCGCCGCCTTCCCGCAGCTGGCGAAGCTCGCGGGCGTCCGCTGGTTCCTCACCCAGAAGCTGAGCTGGAACCAGTCCAACAAGATGCCGCACCACACCTTCTGGTGGGAGGGCATCGACGGCACCCGGGTCTTCACGCACTTCCCGCCCGTGGACACCTACAACTCGCAGTTCCACGGCAGCGAACTCGCGCACGCCGAGCGGAACTTCGCCGACAAGGGCCGGGCCACCCGCTCCCTGGTGCCGTTCGGCTGGGGCGACGGCGGGGGCGGCCCCACCCGCGAGATGATGGAGCGGGCCCGCCGGCTGCGCTCCCTGGAGGGCTCGCCGCGCGTCGAGATCGAGAAGCCGTCGGCGTTCTTCGCGGCGGCCGAGGAGGAGTACGGCCCCAAGGCGCCGGTCTGGTCGGGCGAGCTGTACCTGGAGCTGCACCGGGCGACGTACACCACCCAGGCGGCGACCAAGCGCGGCAACCGGCGCAGTGAACACGCGCTGCGCGAAGCGGAGTTGTGGTGCACGGCGGCGGCCGTGCGCGATCCCGCGTACGTCTATCCGTACGACACCCTGGACCGGCTGTGGAAGACGGTGCTGCTCCACCAGTTCCACGACATCCTGCCGGGATCGTCGATCGCCTGGGTGCACCGGGAGGCCCGCGACACCTACGAGCGCGTCCTGGCCGAGCTCGACGAGCTCACCGCGGCGGCGGCGCGCTCCCTGGGCGCGGGCGGCCCCGCCGTCCTGAACGCCTCGCCGTACCCGCGCGAGGAGGTCGTCGAGACCGGCGACGGCACGCTGGCGCACGTCGGCGTGCCCGCGCTCGGCACCCAGAGCCTGGACGCCGCCCGGGAGCCCGCCGCGGGAGCCGCCGCGCACACGACCGGCGACACGATCCTGCTGTCCAACGAACACCTGGGCGTCACCGTCGACGCGGCCGGACTCCTCACCTCCGTGCGGGACCTGGCCGAGGGACGCGAGGTGCTCGCCGCCCCCGGCAACCTCCTCCAGCTGCACCCCGACCACCCCACGCACTACGACGCCTGGGACCTCGACCGGCACTACCGGCGCCGGCACGCCGACCTCACGGACGCCGAGTCCGTGGAGCTCGTGGAGGACGGTCCGCTGCGGGTCGCGGTGCGGGTGGTGCGCTCCTTCGGCGCCTCGCGGATCACCCAGGAGATCCGGCTCGCGGCGGGCAGCAGGCGCGTGGACGTCGTCACGGACGTCGACTGGCGGGAGTCGGAGAAGGTCCTCAAGGCCGCGTTCCCGCTGGACGTGCACGCCGAACGGTCCGCCGCCGAGATCCAGTTCGGCCATGTGCACCGGCCCACGCACGCCAACACCGGATGGGACGCGGCCCGTTTCGAGATCTGCGCGCACCGCTGGCTGCGGGTCGCCGAGGAGGGGTACGGCGTCGCGGTCCTGAACGACTCGACGTACGGCCACGACGTGACGCGCACGGAGCACGGCGACGCGCTCGGCACGACCGTGCGGCTCACGCTGCTGCGGGCCCCGCACAGCCCGGACCCGGAGACGGACCAGGGCACGCACCGCTTCACGTACGCGCTGCTGCCCGGCGCGTCCACCGGTGACGCGGTCGCCGAGGGGCTCGCGCTCAATCTGCCGCTGCGGGTGGCCGACGCGCCGGTCCTCGATCCGCTGGTGCGCGTCGACCATCCGGCGGTGACCGTGGAGTCGGTGAAGCTCGCCGACGACCGCAGCGGCGATGTCGTGGTGCGGCTCTACGAATCGCGGGGCGGGCGCGCCGCCGCGACGCTGAGCACGTCGTTCCCGGTGGCGCGGGCGGAGGTGACGGATCTGCTGGAGCGGCCGCTGCACGAGGCCGACACGGGCGAGGCGGGTCTGGCGCTGGCGCTGCGGCCCTTCCAGATCGTGACGCTGCGGCTGCGTCCGGCGTGAGTGCGCCGGTGCCCGGCCCCCATGGTGCGGGGGCCGGGCACCGGGACCCGGGGGCGCGGGAGCCCCGGGGGCGAGGTCAGGGCCGCGGTACGTTCCGCAGGTTCGAGCGGGCCATCTGCACCATCCGGCCCACCCCGCCGTCCAGGACGATCTTGCTGGCGGAGAGCGCGAAGCCGGTCACCATCTCCGAGCTGATCTTGGGCGGGATGGACAGGGCGTTCGGGTCGGTGACGACGTCGACGAGGGCCGGGCCCTTGTGCGCGAAGGCCTCCTTCAGGGCGCCCGCGAGCTGCTTGGGCTTCTCCACGCGGACGCCGTAGGCCCCGCAGGCGCGGGCGACGGCGGCGAAGTCGGGGTTGTGGTTCGTCGTTCCGTACGAGGGCAGGCCGGCGACCAGCATCTCCAGCTCCACCATCCCGAGGGAGGAGTTGTTGAACAGGACGACCTTCACCGGCAGATCGTGCTGGACGAGCGTGAGGAAGTCGCCCATCAGCATCGAGAAGCCGCCGTCGCCCGACATCGAGACGACCTGGCGCTTCCGGTCGACGAACTGGGCGCCGATCGCCTGCGGCAGGGCGTTGGCCATCGAGCCGTGGCTGAAGGAGCCGATGATGCGGCGCTTGCCGTTCGGGGTGAGATAGCGGGCCGCCCAGACGTTGCACATGCCGGTGTCCACGGTGAAGACCGCGTCGTCGGCGGCGAGGTCGTCGAGGACCGACGCGACGTACTCGGGGTGGATCGGGACGTGCTTCTCGACCTTGCGCGTGTACGCCTTGATGACGCCTTCGAGCGCGTCCGCGTGCTTCTTCAGCATCTTGTCGAGGAACTTGCGGTTCGTCTTCGGCGAGACGCGCGGAGTCAGACAGCGCAGCGTCTCGCGCACGTCGCCCCAGACCGCGAGGTCCAGCTTCGAGCGGCGGCCGAGGTGTTCGGGCCGCACGTCCACCTGCGCGATCTTCACGTCGTCGGGCAGGAACGCGTTGTACGGGAAGTCCGTGCCGAGCAGGATCAGCAGATCGCACTCGTGGGTGGCCTCGTAGGCGGCACCGTAGCCGAGCAGGCCGCTCATGCCGACGTCGAAGGGGTTGTCGTACTGGATCCACTCCTTGCCGCGCAGCGCGTGGCCGACCGGCGACTTGATCTTCTCGGCGAACTCCATCACCTCGGCGTGCGCGCCCGCCGTGCCGCTGCCGCAGAAGAGGGTGACCCGGTCGGCCTCGTCGATCATCGCGGCGAGCTTCTCGATCTCGGCGTCACCGGGGCGCACGGAGGGGCGCGAGGTGACCAGGGCGGTCTCCGCGGCCTTGTCCGGCGCGGGCTCGGAGGCGACGTCACCGGGCAGCGAGACGACGCTGACGCCGGACTGTCCGACGGCGTGCTGGATGGCGGTCTGCACCAGCCGGGGCATCTGCTTCGGGTTGGAGATCAGCTCGCTGTAGTGGCTGCACTCGCGGAACAGCTGGTCGGGGTGCGTCTCCTGGAAGTAGCCGAGGCCGATCTCGGAGGACGGGATGTGCGAGGCCAGGGCGAGGACCGGGGCCATGGAGCGGTGCGCGTCGTACAGGCCGTTGATCAGGTGGAGGTTGCCGGGGCCGCAGGAGCCCGCGCAGGCGGCGAGCCGGCCGGTGACCTGGGCCTCCGCACCGGCCGCGAAGGCGGCGGTCTCCTCGTGCCTGACCTGGATCCAGTCGATCTCACGGGTGCGGCGGATGGCGTCCACGACGGGGTTGAGGCTGTCGCCCACGACTCCGTACAAACGCTTCACGCCCGCGCGGACGAGGATGTCGACGAACTGCTCGGCGACGTTCTGCTTGGCCATGCGGTACGCACCCCTTAGGACCCGTGAGTGGACTGGCTCTGGGTCCATGAATTCACAGGTGCGCCGGTCATGCCTCCCAAACTGCGGCCGCCGTGCGGTCGTCGGCGTAGCCCTTCACCCTCACCTGGATGTCCGCCAGGAAGGCGGCGAGGCCCGGCGGACCGGTCTTCTCCCACCGCTGGGTGAGGTGTTCGGCGAGCTCGGGCTCGCCGCGCAGCGGCTCGGCGAGGCCGCCGCTGCACAGGACGAGCGTGTCACCCGGGCGGGCGACCGAGGCGCGGAAGCGGAAGGGGTCGCGGGGCGGCTCGGTCGCCCGCCCGGGTGACA
>NZ_LIRJ01000208.1 GCF_001419745.1 Streptomyces silaceus
CACCCGCCCCGTTCGACCCCCCTCCCCGGCTGCCGTCGCCGCTGCAGCGCGTGGACGACGACCGTTTCGGCCGCCGTGGCGTGGAGCTGTTGCTCAAGCGGGACGACCTGATCCACCCGGACCTGCCCGGCAACAAGTACCGCAAGCTCGTCCTGAACCTGCGGGCGGCGGCCGAGGCGGGTCACGACACCCTGCTCACCTTCGGCGGCGCCTACTCCAACCACCTGCGCGCCACCGCCGCCGCGGGCCGCCTCCTCGGCCTCGCCACGGTCGGCGTCGTCCGCGGCGACGAGCTCGCCGACCGCCCCCTGAACCCGTCCCTGGCCCGCTGCGCGGCCGACGGCATGCGCCTGCGCTTCGTCGCCCGGTCGACGTACCGGCGCAAGACCGAGCCGCAGGTGCTGGCCGCGCTGCTGCGCGAGAGCGGCGCGGAGGGGGCGTACGTGATCCCCGAGGGCGGCAGCAACACCCTTGCCGTACAGGGCTGCACGGCCCTCGGCGAGGAACTGCGCGACCACACCGACGTGGCGGCCGTGGCCTGCGGCACCGGCGGCACCCTCGCGGGCCTGGCCGCGGGCCTCGGCCCGGACCGGCGGGCCCTCGGCATACCGGTCCTCAAGGGCGGCTTCCTGGGCCCCGGGATACGGGAGCTGCAGCGGCGGACCTTCGGCGAGCCGACCGGCAACTGGCGCCTCGACGAGCGCTTCCACCACGGCGGCTACGCCCGCACCCCGCCCGCGCTCCTCGCCTTCGCGGAGGACTTCGAGGCCCGCCACGGCGCCGCGACCGGCCTCTCCGTGGAGCGCCTCTACGTCGCCAAGCTCCTGTACGCCCTGACCGTCCTCTCCGAAGAGGGCGCCTTCCGGCCCGGCACCCGCCTCACGGCGGTGATCACCGGCCCGCGCGAGGACCCCGTCCCGGCCGGGCCGCGGGATCAGTCCTCGACCTCCCGGTAGGCGGCCGCCTCCTCGAGGTCCAGCTTGCGCAGCAGCGTCCGCATCATCTCGTCGTCGATGCGCCGCTCGTCCCGCATCCTGACGAATACCTCGCGCTCGGCGGCGATCGCTTCCCGGGCGAGCCTGCGGTAGGTGTCGTCCGCGGACTCCCCCGTCACCGGGTTGGGCTGGCCGAGCCGTTCCCACACGGAGTTGCGGCGCCGTTCCAGAACGGTGCGCAGACGGTCCTGGAGGGGCGGTGGGAGGCAGTTGCGCTCGTCCCGCATGAGTTCCTCCACCCGGGCCTCCGCGGCCTGTGAGGCGGCGTTCTGCGCCTGCGCCTCGGCGAGCGTCTGCGCCTGCGCGTCACGGCCGGGCAGTTTCAGGACACGGATGAGCCACGGCAGCGAGAGCCCCTGCACGACGAGCGTGCCGATCACCGTGGTGAACGTCAGAAACAGGACAAGATTGCGCGCCGGGAACGGCTCGCCGTCGTCCATCACGAGCGGGATCGAGAAGGCGATGGCCAAGGAGACCACGCCCCGCATCCCCGCCCAGCTGACGATCAGCGGCCGGCGCCAGTCCATGTCGTCCTCGCGCTCCCTGATCCGCCGTGAGGTCCAGCGCGGCAGATAGGTCGCCGGGTACGACCACACGAAGCGGGCCGCGACGACGACCACGAAGACCCCGACGGCGTACCAGACGGCCTGCGCGACGCTGTACTCGCCGAGCCCCTTGAGCACGACGGGCAGCTGGAGCCCGATGAGCGCGAAGACCGCGGACTCCAGGATGAACGAGACGACCTTCCAGACGGCCGCCTCCTGGAGCCGCGTCTCGAAGTCGACCTGCCAGGAACGGTGCCCCAGGTAGAGGGCGACCACGACCACGGCGAGCACTCCGGAGGCACCGACCTGTTCCGCGGCGGCGTACGCGACGAAGGGGATGAGCAGCGACAGCGTGTTCTGCAGCATCGCCTCCTTCAGGTGGGTGCGCAGCCAGTGGATCGGGACCATGAGGAGCAGTCCGACGCCGACCCCGCCGACCGCGGCCACCAGGAACTCCCGTACGCCGCCCGACCAGCTCGCGCCCTCGCCGACGGCCGCCGCGAGCGCCACCTTGTAGGCGGTGATCGCGGTCGCGTCGTTCACCAGGGACTCGCCCTGGAGGATCGTGGTGATCCGCGAGGGGAGCCCCACCCTGCGCGCGATGGCGGTCGCCGCGACCGCGTCCGGTGGCGCGACGACCGCGCCGAGCACCAGCGCCGCGGTCAGCGGCAGATCGGGGATCAGCAGATACGCGAGCCAGCCGACGGCGACCGTGGCGAACAGGACGTAACCGACCGAGAGCAGCGCGACGGGCCTGATGTTGGCGCGCAGGTCCAGATAGGAGCTCTCCAGGGCGGCCGTGTGCAGCAGCGGGGGCAGGATCAGCGGCAGCACGACGTGCGGGTCGAGGTGGTAGTCGGGCACTCCGGGGAGGTAGGCCGCGATGAGGCCCACGCCGACCAGGAGCAGCGGCGCCGGCACCGGGGTCCTGCGGGCTGCCCCGGCCACCGCGGCGCTCGCCGCGATCAGTGCCACCAGCGGCAATACGTCCATCGGCAGACCCCTCCGCCCTCCGCGTTCGCGTCGTAACCTGGCCATCATGAACGAGTGCACGCACGTCGCAGCGCTGCCCCACCCCGAGGTGCCCCCGCTGAGCGAGACGTGCCCCGAGTGCCTGGCCGTCGGCAGCCACCCCGTCCAGCTTCGGCTCTGTCTGACGTGCGGGCACGTGGGCTGCTGCGACTCCTCGCCGTTCCAGCACGCGACGGCGCACTTCAAGGACACCGGTCACCCGGTGATGCGGACGTTCGAACCGGGCGAGAGCTGGCGCTGGTGCTTCGTGGACGGTTCGATCGTCTGAGGCCTGGGTACGTCAACCCGACGCTTGTTCTTTCCAATTGGGCCTGCGAGACCCCTAGCCACTGTGCGTATACATGGGCTTACTATGAGTGACAGCATCGGGGCGGGGTCCCCGGGACACGGAACTGGGGAGCGCGGTAGCGTCACCCGCGGAACTACGTGGTGCGTTACCCGTGTGACGCAGTCCGGGCCGCCGTCGGACGGCGGTCCTGGAGCCCCGAAAGTGCTTGTACCACCTTGGAGGTGAGGGTGTCCCAGATCGCAGGCGAGCCCGGGAATCAGGACTTCGTGGAGGTCCGCCTTCCGGCTGCGGGCGCCTACCTGTCGGTGCTGCGGACGGCGACGGCCGGCCTCGCGGCGCGTTTGGACTTCACTCTCGACGAGATCGAGGACCTCCGCATCGCGGTCGACGAGGCCTGCGCGATCCTGCTCCAGCAGGCCGTGCCCGGCTCCGTGCTCAGCTGCGTCTTCCGGCTCGTCGACGACTCGTTGGAGGTGACGGTGTCGGCACCCACGACCGACGGCCGGGCCCCGGAGCGGGACACCTTCGCCTGGACTGTGCTGTCGGCCCTCGCGGGCCAGGTCGACTCCACCGTCGCCGAGGACAACACCGTCTCGATCAGCCTCTACAAGAAGCGCGGCGCGGGACCCGGGCCGGCGTGAGGAACGGGGACGGGCCGGTGCGGGACGATGAGCGCGGCACACGGAGTCTGCCCGTCGGCGGCAGGGAGGGGACGCGCCGCATGACCACCGGGATCCCCGAGCAGCAGGCCAAACCGCATCCGGAGGACCCCGAGCAATCGGGTCCCCCGGTGGTGGCCGATGTGTCGGAGCAGGCAGAGCCGACCGCCAAGGACGAGCTCAAGCGGCTCGCCGGCCGGGGCGGCGGGCGACGGGCGGGAAACATGAACGAGCACGAGCACAGCCGGCACGATCCACAGGACCGCAGCGGCGCACGCGCGATGTTCATCGAGCTGCGCGGCCTGAAGGACGGCACTCCGGAGTACGCGGAGCTGCGCAACCAGCTGGTCCGCATGCATCTGCCGCTCGTGGAGCACCTGGCCCGCCGCTTCCGCAACCGCGGCGAGCCCCTCGACGACCTGACCCAGGTCGCCACGATCGGTCTGATCAAGTCGGTGGACCGCTTCGACCCGGAGCGCGGCGTGGAGTTCTCCACGTACGCGACCCCGACGGTCGTCGGCGAGATCAAGCGGCACTTCCGCGACAAGGGGTGGGCCGTCCGCGTGCCGCGGCGCCTCCAGGAGCTGCGTCTCGCGCTGACGACGGCCACGGCCGAGCTGTCCCAGCTGCACGGCCGCTCCCCCACGGTGCACGAGCTCGCCGAGAAACTGGCTATCTCCGAAGAGGAGGTCCTGGAGGGCCTGGAGTCGGCGAACGCCTACTCCACGCTGTCCCTGGACGTCCCCGACACCGACGACGAGTCCCCGGCCGTCGCGGACACGCTGGGCGCCGAGGACGAGGCCCTGGAGGGCGTCGAGTACCGCGAGTCCCTCAAGCCGCTCCTGGAGGACCTGCCTCCACGCGAGAAGCGCATCCTGCTGCTGCGCTTCTTCGGCAACATGACCCAGTCGCAGATCGCGCAGGAGGTAGGCATCTCGCAGATGCACGTCTCCCGGCTCCTCGCGCGCACGCTCGCGCAGCTGCGGGAGAAGCTGCTCGTCGAGGAGTAGTCACTCCCCGTAGCGACCGCCCTTGATCGGCTGTGGCTACTTCTGGTCCTGTACGTCGCCGGGGCCCCGGATGCCGAGGGCCTCGGTCGTCGCCGGGTTCACCAGGAGCACCAGCGCGGTGAGCGCGACGACGGCGAGGACGATGCCGGCCGGGATCGCAGCGCTGTCGGCCTGCAGCAGCTGCCAGGCCACCGGAAGCGCCATGATCTGCGTGATGATCGCGGGGCCGCGGCTCCACCGGCGCATCTTCATGAGCCCGCGCGCGGCGAGCAGCGGGAGCAGCGCGAGGACGATCAGCGTGACCCCGCCGGTCTCGGCCTGCCGCGGGTCGTCGGGCGAGCCCGCGAGGCCCATCACGAGCATGTACACACCCCCGGCGAGGAGGGCGAGGCCCTCCAGCGCCGCCAGGGCGGCGGCGGCCGTCAGCCGTCCGGGACGCGGGCCCGTCGCGGCCGGCTCCGGGGCTTGGGGGGTGGTTTTCCGCTCAGTGCTCACTCCAGCAGGGTAGCCCCGTGCGCCCCCGCGCCGGCACGTCGGTCGGGGCCCGCCCCGGGACCTCGGTCTAGGCCGGGTAAAGACCGCTAGGTAGTCTGCTGCGCATGCGTGCACTCCTCGTGGTCAACCCGGCGGCAACCACCACCAGTGCGCGTACGCGTGACGTCCTGGTCCACGCTCTGGCGAGCGAGATGAAGCTCGAGGCGGTCACCACCGAGTACCGCGGGCACGCCAGGGACCTCGGCCGGCAGGCCGCGGAGAGCAAGGACATCGAGCTGGTCGTCGCCCTCGGCGGCGACGGCACCGTCAACGAAGTCGTCAACGGTCTGCTGCACCACGGCCCCGACCCGGACCGCCTCCCCCGCCTCGCCGTCGTCCCCGGCGGCTCGACCAACGTCTTCGCGCGCGCCCTCGGGCTGCCGAACGACGCCGTGGAGGCCACCGGCGCCCTGCTGGACGCCCTGCGCGAGGGCAGTGAGCGCACGGTGGGCCTGGGCATCGCGGGCGGCACTCCGGGCACGGAGGACGAGGCGGTGCCCTCGCGCTGGTTCACGTTCTGCGCGGGGCTCGGATTCGACGGTGGCGTGGTCGGCAGGGTCGAACAGCAGCGGGAGCTCGGCCGGCGCTCGACGCACGCCCTCTATGTGCGCCAAGTGCTCCGTCAGTTCCTCGACGAGCCCCACCGCAGGCACGGCATGATCACGCTGGAGCGGCCCGGCGAGGACCCGGTGACCGACCTGGTGATGTCGATAGTCTGCAATACGTCTCCGTACTCCTACCTGGGCAATCGCCCCCTGTACGCGTCCCCGCAGGCCTCCTTCGACACGGGCCTGGACGTACTCGGTCTGAAGAAGCTCTCGACCGCCGCGGTGGCCCGGTACGGCACCCAGCTGCTGACGTCGACGCCGGAGCGCGGACCGCACGGTAAGCACGCGGTCACGCTCCACGACCTCACGGACTTCACCTTGCAATCGAAGGTGCCCCTGCCCCTCCAGATGGACGGTGACCACCTGGGGCTGCGGACAAGCGTGACGTTCACAGGCGTACGCCGTGCACTGCGTGTGATTGTGTGAGTGGAAGGGCCTAAAGTCCTTTCACTCGAACGTTTAGGCCAGGATCCACCCCATGGAAGTACGGCTGTGACCCAGTCGACACTGAGGAATCAAAAAAAACTTTCCTGAAGGGGTTGTATCCGCCGCCGAGGTTTGCGAATCTCTACATGGCGATCGGGACGGCCCGCAACATCGGCCCCACAGAGAGCCAGAACCCCTCCTCCACCACAGGTCCACACCAGGCAACTGGTTGTCGGCCCTTCCCGTGCGGGGGGATTCGTGAAAGCGTTCACATTCACAAGCAACCCGCATGTAATACCAAGGAGAGGTAGCAGCCATGGACTGGCGTCACAACGCCGTTTGCCGCGAGGAAGACCCCGAGCTCTTCTTCCCCATCGGCAACACCGGTCCTGCGCTGCTGCAGATCGAGGAAGCCAAGGCCGTCTGCCGCCGCTGCCCCGTCATGGAGCAGTGCCTGCAGTGGGCGCTCGAGTCCGGCCAGGACTCCGGCGTCTGGGGTGGCCTCAGCGAGGACGAGCGCCGCGCGATGAAGCGCCGCGCCGCTCGCAACCGTGCACGCCAGGCCAGCGCCTGACGCCCACACCCCTGACGAGCCTGAGCTTGGCGGCGCGTACAGCGAGTACGCAACTCCCGCCCCCGAGCCGCAGCCGCGCAGTACCCCCGATGCGCATCGCAACGTGAGCAGTGAGCCCCGGACCACATCGGTCCGGGGCTCACTGCTTTCGTCCGTGCGGGGCGCGCGCCGGCCGTGTGGCGCCCGCCCGTTTGCCGGTGCTACTTCTCGCCGCGCACCGGAATGTCGAGGAGCACCTGCGTGCCGCGCTCCGGGGCGCGGACCATGTCGAAGGTGCCGCCCAACTCCCCCTCGACGAGGGTGCGCACGATCTGCAGGCCGAGGTTGCCGGAGCGGTGCGGGTCGAAGTCGTCGGGCAGGCCGACGCCGTCGTCCTGGACGGTGATCAGGAGCCGGGCGTCCTTGAGGGTGCCGCCGCGCACCGCCGAGACCTCGACCGTGCCGGTGTCCCCCTCGCGGAAGCCGTGCTCCAGCGCGTTCTGCAGGATCTCCGTGAGCACCATGGACAGCGGCGTCGCGACCTCGGCGTCGAGGATGCCGAAGCGGCCGGTGCGCCGGCCGGTGACCTTCCCGGGCGAGATCTCGGCGACCATCGCGAGAACCCGGTCGGCGATCTCGTCGAACTCCACGCGCTCGTCCAGGTTCTGGGAGAGCGTCTCGTGGACGATGGCGATGGAACCCACGCGGCGCACGGCCTCCTCCAGCGCCTCGCGGCCCTTGGCGGAGTCGATGCGGCGGGCCTGCAGCCGCAGCAGCGCGGCGACGGTCTGGAGGTTGTTCTTCACCCGGTGGTGGATCTCCCGGATGGTCGCGTCCTTGGTGATCAACTCCCGCTCGCGGCGGCGGAGTTCGGTGACATCGCGCAGGAGTACGAGCGAACCGATGCGCGGTCCCTTGGGCTTGAGCGGGATCGCGCGCAGCTGGATCACCCCGTCGCCGCCCTCGATCTCGAACTCGCGCGGCGCCCAGCCGCTGGCGAGCTTGGCCAGTGCCTCGTCCACCGGGCCCCGGGACGGGGCGAGTTCGGCGGTCGCCGTGCCCAGGTGGTGTCCGACGAGGTCGGAGGCGAGGCCGAGGCGGTGGTACGCGGAGAGGGCGTTCGGCGACGCGTACTGCACGATGCCGTCGGCGTCGAGGCGCAGCAGACCGTCACCCACGCGCGGGGAGGCGTCCATGTCGACCTGCTGCCCCGGGAACGGGAACGACCCGGCGGCGATCATCTGCGCGAGGTCGGACGCCGACTGGAGGTAGGTCAGCTCCAGGCGTGAAGGGGTGCGCACGGTCAGCAGGTTGGTGTTGCGGGCGATGACGCCGAGGACGCGCCCTTCCCTGCGTACGGGGATGGACTCGACCCGCACCGGGACTTCCTCGCGCCACTCGGGGTCGCCCTCCCGCACGATGCGGCCCTCGTCGAGGGCGGCGTCCAGGAGCGGGCGCCGGCCGCGCGGGACGAGGTGGCCGACCATGTCGTCCTGGTAGGAGGTGGGGCCGGTGTTGGGCCGCATCTGCGCCACGGAGACGTAGCGGGTGCCGTCGCGCGTGGGGACCCAGAGCACGAGGTCGGCGAAGGAGAGGTCGGAGAGCAGCTGCCACTCCGAGACCAGCAGATGCAGCCACTCGAGGTCGGAGTCGCCGAGGGCGGTGTGCTGGCGTACGAGGTCGTTCATGGAGGGCACGTGTGCGAGCGTACCTTTCGCGTCCGGCGGGTCCGCTCCCCTGAGTTTCCGGGATCCCGGCGTCGCCCCCGAGGGGTCCGGAGGGTCCCGACGAGCCGCGGCGCCAGGGCGGGACCCTCAACCCGCCCACGGCACCGCAGCCCTTCAGGTGCATCGGCCGCCAGAATGTGCGGTACTGGTCGGCCGATCGGGAGGATCCGACGCGGTCAGGGCAGAGAGCGCCGGGTCCTCGGTCCGCTCTCCTGTGCGGGAAGAGCGGAGGCTTTACCCACGCATTGTGGACTAGACCATTCTCCCATGTCTATGCGTGTGCGGATGTTTGTTGTTGTCTCTTTCTCCGAACGTCAGGCGCCGTTCCCCATCGGCCGGACCGGCGGCCACACCTGCATGGCGAGGTCGGCCACCGCTTCCAGGACGTCGCGGGTGGCGCCGTCCCTGGCCTGCTGCGACATCCCCTGGAAGACCGCCGCGGTGTAGCGGGCGAGGGCGACGGCGTCGGTGTCCCCGGCCAGCTCGCCGGCGGCGATGTCCGCGCGGATGCGGGACTCGATGCCCGCCACGTTGGCGTTGCGCCGCTCGCGCAGGGCCGTCTCCACCTCGGGGGTCGTGCAGTTGGCCGCCGCCGAGACGACGAGGCAGCCGCGGGGGTGGGTGGGGTCGGTGAACTCGGCCGCCGCCTCGTGCAGCATCCGTGAGACGGCGGCGCGCGCGGTGGGCTCCTCCTCGAAGGCGCGGCCGGTGAAGGCGCCGTGCGTCAGCCCGTACCGCACCACGACCTCGTCGAACAGCGTGCGCTTGTCGCCGAAGGCGGCGTAGAGGCTGGGGGCACCGATGCCCATGACGCGCGTGAGGTCGGAGACGGACGTCCCCTCGTACCCGTGCTCCCAGAAGGTGCGGATCGCCTGTTCCAGGGCCGTGTCGCGGTCGAAGGAGCGGGGACGTCCGCGCTGTTTCGTCGCCATGGGGTGAATTGTATAGCGGGCGCTAGCAAATGAGCGGGAGATCGGGTACGGTCTTTTTCTGTAACGACCGCTAGAGAAAGAGGGGGCGCCTGACATGGGTGCATCGGCCGGCAAGCAGCAGGGCAGGCTCGCGGGGAAGACGGCGCTGGTCACGGGCGGCAGCCGGGGTATCGGACGCGGCATCGCCGAGCGGCTCGGCAGGGACGGCGCGCTGGTCGCCGTGCACTACGGCAGCAATGAGGAGGCGGCGAAGGAGACGGTGGCCGCGATCGAGGCCTCGGGCGGCGCCGCCTTCGCGATCGGCGCGGAGCTGGGTGCCGCGGGGGACGCGCAGGCCCTGTGGTCGGCGTTCGACGCGCACGCGGACGGCGTGGACATCCTGGTGAACAACGCCGGGGTCAGCACGGCGAGCTCCTTCGCCGACACGGACGAGGCGGAGTACGACCGCTTGTTCGCGGTGAACATGAAGGCGCCGTACTTCATCACGCAGCTCGGCGCGGAGCGACTGCGCGACGGCGGCCGGATCNNCTCGGGCCTCTCGCAGGCCGCGGTGATGCCGGAGATCTTGACGTACGCCATGACCAAGGGCGCCCTGGACGTGTTCACGCGGAACCTCTCGAAGGTCCTCGGCCCCCGCGGCATCACGGTCAACGCGGTGGCGCCGGGCATCGTGGACACGGACATCAACGCCGCGTGGCTGCGCGGCGAGGAGAACAAGGACGCGTGGGCGAGCTCCGCCGCGATGTCGGCGCTCGGCCGCGTCGGCGACCCGTCGGACATCGCGGACGTGGTGGCCTTCCTCGCGTCGGACGACGGCCGGTGGGTCACCGGCCAGTGGATAGACGCGACGGGCGGCTCGCTCGCGTGACCGCCCGGGGAGGGACCCGGCGCTCCGGGCCGGGCCCCTCCCCGGCGTCAGCGGGTCTCGGTGACCTTGGCGAGCGCCCGGGGCGCGTCGGGGTC
>NZ_LIRJ01000209.1:0-40436 GCF_001419745.1 Streptomyces silaceus
TCGGGCGGCGCCGCCCGAGGAGTCCCGGAGCCTGGCCCGCCCACGCGCGGGCGGGCAACGTGGCGCTGGCCAGAATGCTGCGGCGCCGCACGGGACTGCGCCTGCACGACCTCGGTCCGATGCGGGCGGCCCGGCGCGAGGCCCTGCTCGGGCTCGGCCTCACGGACCGCCGCAGCGGCTATCCCTTGCAGATGGTGGTGCGCGCCGCCGACGCGGGCTGGCGCGTCGAGGAGCGGGACGTGCCCTACCTGCCCCGCGCCGGGAAGTCGAAGGTCACCGGGACGTGGCGGGGAACGTGGCACGCGGTGCGGGACATGCGGGCGGTGCTCGCCGAGCCGCCGCGGACCGCCGCCCCGAACCGGACGGAGGCCGCGTGACGACCTCGGACACGACGCTGCTCGTCATCGCCAAGGAGCCCGTGCCGGGGCGGGTCAAGACCCGCCTCACGCCGCCCTACACCTCCGGGGAGGCCGCCGAGCTCGCCGCCGCGGCCCTCGCCGACACCCTCGACGTGGTGCGCGCGGCACCCGCCCGCCGCCGCGTCCTGGTCCTCGACGGGCGGCCCGGCCCCTGGCTTCCGCCCGGCATCGACGTGGTCCCGCAGTGCTCCGGCGGCCTGGACGAACGGCTCGCCGCCGCCTTCGCCGCCTGTACCGGGCCGGCCCTGTTGGTCGGCATGGACACGCCCCAGATCACCCTCTCGCTCCTCGCCCCGGCGCTCGACGCCGGCGCGTGGCGGGACGCCGACGCCTGGTTCGGCCCGGCCGTCGACGGCGGATTCTGGGCCCTGGGCCTGGCGGAACCCGACCCCGAGCTGCTGCGCGGCGTCCCCATGTCGAGGGCCGACACCGGCGCCCTCCAGCGGGCCCGGCTCGTCGCCGCCGGACTGCGGGTGCGCGAGCTGCCCCGGCTGCGTGACGTCGACACCGCCGCCGACGCCGGCCTCGTCGCCGCCGAGGCACCCGGCAGCCGTTTCGCCGCCGCGCTCGCCCGCCTCACCGCCGCGTCCGTCGGGGGTGACCGATGAGCACCACGGTGCCACCCGCCACCACCCGCGCCGGCGGGCCCGCCTCCTGGCGCGCGGATCCCTACGCGAACGCCCTGCGCGACGGCCGCGGCCCCCTGTTCCTGCGCCGCAGCGACGGCTGGCTCCTTCCGCTGGAGGTCGAACGCTGGTGCGCGCCGCCCGACCCCGCCGACCTCTCCGCGCTGCGCCGCTGCGAGGGCAGCGTCCTCGACGTCGGCTGCGGGCCGGGCCGCCTGGTCGCCGCTCTCGCCGCCCGTGGCGACCGTGCCCTCGGCATCGACGTCAGCGAGGCGGCCGTCGAGCGTACGCTCCGGAGCGGCGGAGCGGCGCTGCTCCGTTCCGTCTTCGACCCGCTGCCGGGCGAGGGACGCTGGGGCACCGCGCTGCTCGTCGACGGCAACGTGGGCATCGGCGGCGACCCCTCGGCGCTCCTCACGCGCGTCGCCCAACTCCTGCGCCCCGGCGGCCTGTTGATCGCCGAGACCGTCCCGACGGACGTCGACGAGCGCGTCGAGGTGTCCGTGGACGACGGGCGCGGCTCACCGGGCGAGCCGTTCCTCTGGTCCCGGCTCGGGGCCCGCGCCCTGCTGCGCCACACCCGACCGCTCGGCTGGCGCCTGGCCGATCAGTGGACCTCCGGCGGCCGCCGCTTCCTGGCGCTGCGCCGCCCGCCCACCGCGCACAGCGCCCGCCACGATGCGGCGGCGGCGAACAACGCGGCCGTGATGAGCAGCCAACGGGTGAGGAACACACCGGCGGGCAGCCCCGTCGTGGACTCGTAGCGCCCGACCCGCCCGGCGATCAGCGGGAACCAGACCACCAGCAACAGGCCGGACAGGAAAGCCGGCACGCGGATGAGGGCGACCCGCTCCCGCGGCCTCCCGCCCCGGCGGACGGCGGCCCGCAGGACACCGTCCGCCACGGCGTACAGCGGCACGAACAGCACGTCGTGCACCAGCGCCGCACCCGCGAACCAGAGGGCGACGAGCAGCCGGTCGCCGTCGAGGAGGCGCACCCCCGCGTACCCGGCGACCGCGAACGAGCCGAGCAGGACGACGAGTTGCAGGGGGCCTTCGCCGTACCAGCGCCGGAACCGGTCGCTCATGGCACCGCCGCGGCGCACGGTCATCGCACTCCTCCGAAGGTCAGGCGGGACACCCATTTGGTGCTGAGCACGCCGGGCGCGGCCGGGACGATGATCCGCGCCGGGTATCCGTGGTCCGGTGACAGGTCCTCGCCGTTGACCCGCAGGGCGAGGAGCGAACGCGGATCGCGGACCTGGTTGTCGCGCAGCGCGGCCCTGCGGAACGCGCCGCGCAGTTGCAGGGATTCGACGAGGACGTCCGGCTCCGCACCCGCGTCGGCGCCGGCCAGGACCGCGAGGTCCCGCAGGCGCACCCCGCGCCACCGCTGGTCCGAGGTCGACCAGCCCTCCACGCACGCGATGGGCAACGCGGCATCGTGCAACGGCAGTCGCAGGAGCTGGTCCCGCGAGAGCCGGACGACACCGCCGGGTCCTTCGACGACCAGCCGCCACGCCTCCCCCGTGTCGGCGGCCGCGATCCCCGCCCTCGCCGCCGTCTTGTTGGTCTGAAAGCCGTTCGGCCCGCTGCCCGGTTCCGCGCCGCCGTGCGGCGCCAGCAGGGCAGTGCGGCGCAGGGGGCCGTCGAAGCTCTGGCCCGCCGTCGTCACGAACAGCAGGGCGGAGCCCGCACCGACCATGCCGAGCGCCCCGCGCCGCGACACCGTCGGCTCGGCCGGGCGGGGGGACACGAGGCCGCCGTCCTCGTACGGCTCCGGACGCGGGTCCCGCAGCCTGGCGCGGAACCCCTGCTCGCGCAGGACGCGGACGGCCGCGGGCAGCCGCAGCGCGACGTGCGCCACGAGGGCCGCGAAGAACACCCAGGCGCCGTAGAAGTGCAGCGGATAGAAGGAGCCCGGGAAGAGGTACTCCAACTGGACGTTGAGCACGCCGGTGGCGAACTCGAACAGGGCCCCGCCGACCAGCAGGAGCAGCGAGAGCCGCTCCAGGGCGTGCCCCACCGACCGTGCCGGAGGCAGCGCGAAGAGCTTCGGGATCACCGACCACAGCTTGGCGAGCAGCACCGGGATCAGCGTGATGCCGACCGTGACGTGCAGGCCCTGGCTGAGGCGGTAGAGCCAGTGCGGGTCGGTGGGCCAGTCGAAGAGGTAGAAGCCGAGCAGGCCCTTGTCCGGCGTCTTGTCGTTGAGTGGCGACAGGTTCGGGTTGTAGGCGGCGTACGACAGCAGGCCGGTCACGAACAGCACGGGGATTCCGGCCAGCAGGACGACGCCGAGGAGCGACGTGAGCCAGGGGCCCCGCAGTGGGCTGCGCCAGAATCCGGGACGGGCCGGGGAGGTGATCCGTGGTGCGGGAGGCATGGCTCGACGGTATGCCGCGCACCGGCCCGCGGCGGGGCGTCGACTCATGACGAAACGCTGACGTCCTGCCGTGGGCGTCCCGTTCCGGCGCCGCCCGCGCCTAGCGTGCGGACGTGAGCACCACAGAACGCACCGGCAGCCGACTCGACCTGGCCGCGGCCGGATTCGGGGCCCTTCTCGTCGCCGCGGCCATCGGCGTCGGCATGCACATCGAGGACGCCCACGGCACCCTCCACCTCAACTGGCCACCGCTGTACGCCTCATGGGACCCGCACATCGGACCGGGCACGCCCGCCGCGCTCACCGTCGCCGCCCTGGTGATCGCCTACGCCCCGCCCCTCGCCGCCCGGCTGCCCTGGCGCTCGCTCCTCCTGACCGCCTGGGGCACGTCCCTGGCCTGGATCTGGTCGCTCGCGCTCGTCGACGGCTGGCACCGCGGCGTCGCGCGGCGGCTCACCACCACGTACGAGTACCTCCAGGTCGTCGACCGCTTCGACGACATCCCCGCGACGCTGCGGGACTTCAACCGGCACATCCTGATCGACGCGCCCGACCACTGGCCCGCCCACACCGCGGGACACCCGCCGGGCGCCACGCTCACCTTCGTCCTCCTCGACCGGATCGGTCTGGGCGGCGGCGGCTGGGCCGGGGCCTTCTGCGTCACCGCGGGCAGCACCGCGGTGGTCGCCGTCCTGATCACCCTGCGCACGCTGGCCGACGAGACGACCGCCCGCCGGGCCGCCCCCTTCCTCGTCCTCGCGCCCGCCGCGATCTGGGTCGGCGCCTCGGCCGACGGCTACTTCGCGGCCGTCACCGCCTGGACGGTCGCCCTGCTCGCGTCGGCCGCGACCCGCACGGCCCGATCCCCCGGCGCGGCTGCGCTCGGCTCCGGGCTCCTCTTCGGGCTCACCTGCTACCTCTCCTACGGCCTTCCCCTCTTCGCCCTGGTCTGCGCCGCCGTCCTGCTCGTCGCCCGCACCCTTCGCCCCCTCCCCCTCTTCCTCGCCGGGCTCGCCGTCGCGCCGCTCGCCTTCACCCTCGCGGGCTTCGACTGGTGGGAGGCCTACCACCTGCTCGTCGAGCGCTACTACCAAGGGGCGGGCGGCATCAGGCCGTACGGCTATTTCGTCTGGGCCAACCTCGCCTGCACGGTGCTCGTCGTCGGCCTCGCCGGCGTCGCGGGCCTGCGCAGGACCCTGGCGTCCGCGCCCACCGCGCTCCGGCACCTGGCCACCGGCGGGGCCACGGCCCCCCACCGCCTGGTCGCGCTCGTCCTGGCCGCCCTGCTGGCGCTCGCGGCCGCCGACCTGTCCGGCATGAGCAAGGCGGAGACCGAGCGCATCTGGCTGCCCTTCGCCACGTTCCTGCTCGCGGCCACCGCGCTCCTCCCGGACGCGGCCCGTCGGCGCTGGCTGGCCGCCCAGGCCGTGCTCGCCCTCGCCGTGAACCATCTGCTGCTCACCGGCTGGTGACCGCCGGTCCGTGGCGGGCCGTCCCCCGGCCGGCGCTACGCCTCGATGGTGACGCCCATTTCCTCGGCGACGAGGAGTGCCAGGTCCATCGCGCCCGGCCCCTGCACCGTGGCGCCCCGGAAGCCGGTGACTCCGTTGACATCGGCCAGGTCGCAGTTCTCGAAACGTACGTTCTTCATGTCCGCGTGGGAGAACTGCGCCCCCACCAGACTGCAGTTCACAAAACGCACGGACCTGAGTTCCGCGCTCTGGAAATCGGCGCCCTGCACATTGCAGTCGGCGAATACCACGGAATGGAACGTCGAGTAGCGGAACAGCGCGAGATCGCTCCGGCAGCCGTCGAAGCGCACGTCACGGAACGTGCCCGGTCCCCAGGAAGAGCCCGTGAGGCGGCTCGACGTGACGGCGCAGCGGATCAGCGACACGTCACGGGCCCGCACCTGGGCGAAGTCGCAGGTGTCGAAGTGCGAGTCGGAGAGCACCGAACGCCGCAGCTCGCTGCCGGTGAACCGGGTGTTCTCGAAGCGGCACCGCTCCGCCTCCACGGCCTCGGCGTCCAGCCCGGCGAGGACCGTCCCGTCGTACCGCACGCCCTTCACCGTGGTGTCGTCCTCCCAGCCGTCCCCCGGCATGACGGCCGGCCGGGGCACCGGGAACGGCCGGGGGGCGCTCGGCGCCTTGATGCGTACGGTGCTGCCGTCGTGGCGGACGTGCCGGGGCATCTGACGGAATCCAATCTTCGGCGCGGCGCATGCGCGGAGACTTTACGGGCGGAACGTGAGGAGACTTTACGAGCGGGACTTTACGGGCGCGGGTCATCGCTCTGTCAACGCGGCGACAAGGGCTTCTTGTCGGCGGAGAAACGCTGGTTGTTGGACAGCTCTTCGCGCTCTTTGCTGGGCTGAGGCCTCTACGTCCTTTCCCTTCAGGAGGCTGCAGTTCATGGCGCGAAAGCCCGGGAATTCCGCTGTTCCGGTGGAATCGGCCGCCCTTCGGGAAGGGACGCGGGACCAGGAGGGGGCGTCGGCCGCGCCCGATCCGCGCCGCTGGTGGGGGCTGGTCGTCATCCTGGCGGCGCAGCTCCTGGTGGTGCTCGACGGGACCATCGTCAACATCGCCCTGCCCTCGGTGCAGGACGACCTCGGCATGTCCGACACGAGCCGCCCGTGGGTCATCACCGCCTACACCCTGCCCTTCGGCGGGCTGTTGCTGCTCGGCGGCCGGATCGCCGACGCCTTCGGGCGCCGGCGGGTCTTCGCCATCGGCATCCTCGGCTTCGGGCTCGCCTCGCTGCTGGGCGGCGCGGCCCCCGACCCGGGCACGCTCTTCGTGGCCCGCGCGTTGCAGGGCGCCTTCGCCGCGGCCCTCGCGCCCGCCGCGCTCGCGCTCATCAACACGCTGTTCACCGAACCCGGCGAGCGCGGCAGGGCGTTCGGCGTGTACGGCGCGGTCAGCGGCGGTGGCGCGGCCGTGGGCCTGCTGGCCGGCGGGCTGCTGACCGAGTACCTCGACTGGCGCTGGTGCCTGTACGTCAACGCCCCGGTCGCGCTCCTGGCCCTGCTCGGCTGCCGGCTGCTCCCGTGCGACCGGCGCACGGACCGCACCGTGCGCCTCGACCTGCCCGGCACGCTCCTCGGCTGCGGCGGACTGGTGGCGATCGTCTACGCGTTCGCCGAGGCCGAACGGGGCTGGGGCGATCCCCTGGTCGTCGGGCTGCTCGGCCTCGGCGTGCTGATGCTGGTGGCGTTCGCACTGGTCGAGCGGCGGGTCCCGGATCCGCTGCTGCCTCCCCGAGTGGTCGCCCATCGGGTGCGGGGCGGCTCGTTCCTGGTCGTGGGGCTGCCGCAGATCGGCCTGTTCGGGCTCTTCCTGTTCCTGACGTACTACCTCCAGGGGATCCTGGGCTACTCGCCCGTCCTGACGGGGGTCGCCTTCCTGCCGCTGGGACTCGGCATCGCCGTGGGCTCCTCGCTGATCGCGGCCCGGCTGCTGCCCCGCACCCGTCCTCGTACGCTGATCGTGGGCGCGCTGCTGGCCGCCGCGACCGGCATGGCGCTGCTCACCCGCCTCGAGGCGGACACCCCGCAGGTGTATCCGACGCACCTGCTGCCCGCCCAGATCCTCATCGGGCTCGGCATCGGCTGCATGATGATGCCCGCGATGCACACGGCCACCGCCGAGGTGGCCCCGCACGAGGCGGGCGCGGCGGCGGCCGTGGTCAACAGCGCCCAACAGGTGGGCGGCGCCCTGGGCGTGGCGCTCCTGAACACCGTGTCGACCGGCGCCACCGCCGCCTATCTGAGGGAGCACGGCGACTCGCCCGCCGCCACGGTCGACGGCACGGTGCACGGCTACACCGTGGCCATCGGCTTCGCCGTCGGCGTGCTGCTCCTGACGGCGCTGCTCGCCTGGGTGCTCATCGACTCCCGTTCCGAGAAGGCCGGTTAGACCGGCTCCGCCTCGATGAGGGAGAACGGTGTGAGGCCGGGCGGCGTGAGGACCCGGGTCGTACGGAACCCGGTGTCCGCCAGCAGCGCGCGCAGGTCCCGCTCGCTGCGCTCGCGCCCGCCCATGTTCACCAGCATGTACAGGTCGCTGAGGTAGCCGAGCGGATGCGCGGAGCTGTCCACCGTGTCGGGCAGCAGTACTTCGACGATCAGCAGCCTGGCGTGGGCGGGCATGGCGGCCCGGACGGTCCGCAGGATGTCCGCCGACCGTGCGTCGCTCCAGTCGTGCAGGATGCTCTTGAGTACGTAGAGGTCGCCACCGCCGGGCACCCGCGCGAAGAAGTCCCCGGTCTCGACCCGGCCGCGCTCCCCCACCCCGGCCGCGCGCAGCGTCCCGGCCGCGTCGCGCGCTCCCTCCGGCGAGTCGAAGACCACGCCCCGGACGCGGGGATGCGCGCCCAGCACGGCCGCCAGCAGGGATCCGTCGGCGCCGCCGACGTCCACCACGGTGCCGTACGACGAGAAGTCGTACTCCTGCTCCTTGGCGAGCGCGGTGCTCATGGTGCGGGTGGCCTCGCGCATGGAGGACGTGAAGGTGACCGAAAGATCCGGCCGCTGGGAGAGGTAGGAGAAGAAGTCGGTGCCGAAGACCTGGTCGAAGGCGGGTTCGCCGGTCCTGATGCTGTGGTCGAAGTGCGACCACGCCTGCCGGAAGACGCCCATGCCCTGGCGGACGAAGGCGTGCAGCGAATCGGGCGCGTCGGTCCGCAGTCGGTGGCCCGCCGGCGTCAGCCGGAAGGTGCCCGCCGAGGTCTCCTCGGCCAGGCCGAGCGCGGCGAAGGCCCGCAGCAGGCGCAGCGTGGCGACGGGGTCGGTGTCCAGGGAGGCGGCCAGGTCGGGGGCGGCGCGCTCCTCCGTGCCCATCAGGTCGGGCAGGTCCAGGCGCGTCGCCAGGTCCAGGATCTCGGAGGAGATGTAGCCCCATACGAGGGTCAGGATCCGCTCCTGCGCACCGAACTGCGCTGCGTGTTCGGCATCGGGGACGACGGCGGGTGCGGGGTCGGCGGGGCCGCCCCGGGTGGCTTCGGACGGAGCCATGGGGTGGTGCGCTCCTTTCGGTGGGGCACTCAAAGTCGTGCGACGGGCTTGCGGGCCGGGCTCCCGGTTGTCTCTCGGGCGCCCGGCCCGCGGTCGGCGGCCCGGCCTCGGTCAGGCACCCGGCTTGCGGGTCATGCACCAGGTGCGCGGGCCGCCGTCGGGGATCTGGACGTCGGCGGTGACGGTGAAGCCGAGCCGCTCGTAGAAGGGGAGGTTGCGCGGGTCGGAGGTCTCCAGGAAGGCGGGCACTCCGGCGCGCTCGGCCGCCTCGACCCCGGGGCGCACGACGGCGCTGCCGAGGCCCTTGCCCTGGTGGTCGGGCGAGACGCCGACGGTGGCCAGGAACCACGCGGGTTCCGTGGGCCGGTGCGGCGCGAGGAGGCCTTCCATCCGCTGCTGCGCGGCCAGCCGGGAACCGCTCAACTCGGCCATGCGCGGCCCGATCTCGGCGAAGACCGCGCCCGCGTCGACGCTCTCCGGTGTCGTCCAGACCGCCACCGCGGCGCCGTCGTCGGCGACCCAGACCTTGCCGATGTCCAGCCCGACGCGGGTCAGGAACAGCTCCTGCAGCTCGGTGACCCGCTCGATGTGGCGGTCCGGGTCGACGGTGTGCCGCGTGGCGGGGTAGTCGGCGAACGCGCCGGCGAGGGTGGCCACGGCACGGGGGACGTCGTCACGGGTGGCGGGGCGCACGGAGGGCTTGTACTCGGTCATGGTTGCTCGTCTCCTGGTCAGGGTCGGGGGTCGGTCGGTCAGGGTCGGGGGGTGGTGCCACCGGCCGTGGCGGTCACGGCGCGGGGCTCGGTCGTGCCGGTCGTCTCCGCGAGGACCTCCACCGCGAGCCGGTGCAGCTGCGGATTGGCCGACAGGGCACCCGTCCCGTGCTGGGGCGAGGCGCCGCGCAGGTCGGTGCAGAGACCGCCCGCCTCCGCCACGAGGATCTGCAGGGCGGCGATGTCCCAGGGGCTCACGACCGGTTCGGCCGCGACGTCGATCGTGCCCTCGGCGACCATGCAGTGCTGGAGGAAGTCGCCGAAGGCGCGGTCCTCCCAGCAGGCGTCGGCGAGGCGCAGATACGCCGCGCGCGCGTGGAAGGCGTCCCAGGTACGGGTGTTGGTGGTGGACAGATAGGCGCTCTCCAGGCGGGTGACGCCGGAGACGTGCAGGCGCTCCGGGGTGCTGTCGGCCGGCCCGCGCCGCAGCCAGGCGCCGCTCCCGGCCGCCGCCCACCAACGGCTGTGCAGGGCGGGGGCGCTGACGACGCCGACGGTGGGCCGGCCGTCTTCCAGGAGGGCGATCAGCGTGGCCCAGACCGGCACCCCGCGCAGGAAGTTCTTGGTCCCGTCGATGGGGTCGACGATCCAGGTGCGTCCCGCGGTGGCCTCGCCGCCGGTCTCCTCCCCCGCGAAGTCGTCCTCGGGGCGGGCGGCGCGCAGGGCCTCGCGTACGGCCGCCTCGACGGTGGTGTCCGCGTCGGTGACGGGGGTGCGGTCGGGCTTCTCGCTCACCCGCAGGTCGCGCGCCCGGAAGCGGCGGGTGGTGACGCGGTCGGCGATGTCGCCGAGTTCCAGGGCCAGTTCGAGGTCGGCCTGCTGGGGCATGAGGGTGCCTCGCATGTCGTGGGAGGGAGGGAGCCGTCCCGGCGGGCCGGGGAATCGCCCGCCGGGACGGCGGGCTCACTTGGCGCGCAGTTCGAGCAGGTGGTACTCCATGACGCGGACGACCTCGATGCGGCGCACGCGGCGCAGCATCTCGACGCTCATCCCCGCCTCGGCGGCGAAGGCGTCGATCCGCTCGCGGTCGCCCAGGTCGGCCGTGCCGATCAGGAGCCGGCCGCCGTCGGCCAGGTGGTCGCGGGCGCCGGCGATGAACCGGGACTGGCCCTGGTAGCCGGGGTCGAAGACGGCGGAGTGCAGGTCGCTGGAGAGCGGGAAGCCGTCCTCCACGTACGTCCAGGGCACGTTCCAGAAGATCGCGTCGAACCGGTCGGTGGACTCCAGGGCCGCGTACAGGTCGCTGTGCAGCACCCGCACCCGGTCCGCGACGCCGTGCCGCTCGGCGTTGGCGCGGGTGTTGACCACCGCCTTCTCGTTGATGTCCAGCGCCGTCACGTTCGTACAGCCGCTGAGCGCCGCGGTCACGGAGATGACGCCGGTGCCGCAGCCGACCTCCAGGAAGGAGCCGCCCTCGGGGTAGGGCACGATCGAGGCCATGACCTCGGTGGCGGCGGTCAGGGTGCCGGGGAAGACGCCGCGGTGCAGGATCCACTCGCGGCCCAGCAGGGAGAAGTCGTCCGGCAGGTCGTCTCCGGTCATGACGTGCTCGAGGACCTTGGCGGCGGCCTCGGGGGATTCCTTGACGGTCATGGTTGTCCTTTCCTGCGGTGGTGGCGGGATCGTTGCTCGTGGCAGCAGTCGGGGAGCACGGCCCTAGCGGGGCGTCCCGGCCGCGTGGGCGGCCAGCGCCTCGCGGTGCCGTCCGATCTTGCGGAAGGCCTCGGCGTACGCCTCGATGAGCGTCACGTCCTCGGGCCAGTTCGTGAAGGTGGGCAGGGACAGCGCGTGCGCCTCGACGTGGGCGGCGTGCGAGCCGGGCGCGGGGGCGTTGGCGCGCTTGGGGGTGCCGGGGAAGAGCGGGTTGTCCGAGCGCGCGTACAGCGGCAGGGTGGACAGCTGGGGGCCGGACGGCGCGCCGACCTCCATGCCCTCGGCCCGCAGCGCGTCGATCAGCACGGAGCGCGGCACACCGCCGAGCGCCTCGGGCCGGTAGAGCGGCTTGTAGCCGTACCAGGCGCCCATGTCGACGTGGTCGGGGATCCGCACGGGCTCCAGGTAGTCGACGTCGCGCAGCAGTTCACCGAAGTGGTCGAGGCAGCGGTGGCGGGCCCGCATGCGGGCGGGGAAGGCGGCGAGCGCGTGCCGGGCCACGACCGCGTTGAACGGCGACATCCGCAGCTTCAGGCCGAAGCCGGTGACCCAGTGCGTGCGCAGCTCCTCGTCGAGGACCGCCTCGCGGGAGCGGTCGCGGTAGTGGCCCAGGAGGGTGGCGCGGTCCTGCACGAGCGCGTCGTCGGTGACGAGGATGCCGCCCTCGCCGGCGTAGACGGCCTTGTTGGCCTGGAGGGAGAAGACCGCGGCGTCGCCGAAGGTGCCGACCGGCTTGCCCTTGTAGCGGCTGCCGTGGGCGTGGGAGCAGTCCTCCAGGACGCGCAGCCCGTGGCGGTCGGCGATCTGGAGGATGGCGTCCATGTCGCAGGGGTGCCCCCACTGGTGGACGACGGTGACGACCCGGGTGTTCTCGGTGATCGCCGCTTCCAGGGCCTTGGGGTCAAGGCCGCGGCTGACGGGGTCGATGTCGGCGAGGACCACGTCGCCGCGCAGCGCGAAGACGGGGCTGAGCGCCGCGTGATAGGTGAGCGCGGGCCCGACGACCTCGGTGCCCTCGCGGACGCCGAGGGCGAAGTAGGCGGCGAGCAGGGCGCTGGTGCCGGAGTTGAAGGTGACGGCGTAGCGGACGCCGTGGTCGAGGAAGGCGAGGAACTCGGCCTCCAGTCGGCCGATGGGGCCGCTGTTGCCCTTGATGGAGATGTCGGTCTGCCGCTGCTCGGTGAGCGCGGCCAGTTCGGCCTCGTCCGCGCGGGGCGGCCAGATCTCGTGGGGAAGCGGCCGGTCGATGGCGGGGCTGCCTCCGAGGAGGGCGAGCTTGTCGGCGGTCGTCATGGGTCCTTCCTGGCGTGGGGAGTGGCGGCGGTACGTGGGAGGTCGTGGCGCCGTACGGAAAGGGGTGGCGGTCAGCGGAACCGCAGGTCGCGGCCCGCGAAGTCGATGCGTCCCAGGCCGACGGCGTAGAAGCGGAGCAGCATGGCGTGCAGGGACGCCGGCCGGCCGGTGACGATGGTCAGCCCGGTCGTGGCGGTGGTGCCCGCGGGGACGGTCAGCCGGTCGGGGCTCAGGGAGAACCGGAAGCCGTGCGGTTTGCCGCGCGTGATCCGGGCCCCGAGGAGCAGGTCGAGGTCCTGGGCGCCGTCGTTGGTGATCCGGACCCGCAGCGCGGTCGTGCTGTCGGGCGCGAGGACGGCGTCCCCCTCGATGGCCAGGCTCACCGTGGCGTCCTCGGTGTCCTGGGTGGCGCCGCAGACGGGGCAGCTGATGAGGTGGCGGCGCAGCCAGGGGCGCAGCACGTGGGCGCTGGTGTACCGGTGGGTGGCCTCGCCGCAGTAGAGGCACGCGCCGTAGGGGCTGCGGACCTCCTCGACGGCGTACGTGGGCCGGTACGCCTCCACGAAGTGGTACTCGCGGGTCTCGGTGAGGCGCAGCAGGGTGTCCAGCAGGTGGCGGTCGAGGCGGGCGCAGTTGGCGAGGATGCGCTCGGTGGCCCGGTGCAGCGGGTCGGACTGGGTGAGGTCGCCGATGTGCTCCTTGGTCCTGCGGGCCACGGCGGGCAGGCTGTTGGCCGTGTCGGTGAGCACCGAGCGGGTCTTGTCGAGCTTGATGTCGAGCGCGGCGAGGTTCTCGTAGCGCTCGACGGCGCGCACGATGCGGTCGGCCGCCGAGGGCCTGCGCGGGGCGACGGTGAGGGTGCGTGAGGTCTCCGTGCCGGTGAGCGTGCGCTCCTGGAATCCGAAGACCAGCGCGGACAGTTCGCCGTCGGCGCTCTCGCCGAAGGTGCCGTAGAGGGGCAGCTTGCCGCCGAACGGCTCGGCGGGGACGAGGCGGAGCTGTCCGCCGCGGTGGGCCTCGCGCAGCTCGGGGTCCTTGAGGGGGACGCGGGTGAAGGCGGGCAGCCGTCCCTCGAAGGTGATCTCGGCGCGGCCCGGCTCCTCCTGGCAGGTCACCGCGTCCGGCACGGGCGCCTCGGCGGCGGGGGCGTAGCGGGCCTCCGGGTCGCCGACGACGAGGACCTCGGGGGCGTCGATGCCCCAGCGCCGCAGGCTGTCGTTGACCTGGCGGACCGCGCCGCCGACGCTGCCGCCCTCGTCGAGCAGGTAGTGGAAGAGCAGGTTCTCGCCGGGGGTGCCGTCCTTGAGCAGGGGGCTGGCGATGTAGGTGCCGGCCCAGGAGTCGAGGAAGCGCTGGGCGACGGTGAAGCTGTTGTGGCGGCCGAAGAGCTGGCTGCCGAGCTTGAGGGTGAGGCAGGCGTTGGCGAACACGATCTGGGCGGCGACGGCGGCCGGGTCCCAGCGCCGCGCGTCGGGGTAGACGCAGTCGCCGCCGTGCATGCAGGCGGGCAGGGTGCGGGACTCCCGCCGTGCCGCCTCCTGTTCGGCGGGGTCGGGGGTGAGGCCGCAGAGGATGTCCCGCGAGGTGAGGCGCAGGTAGTCCTCGCTGCCGTGGGTGATGACGCTGAACAGGCGGTGCATCGGGCCGGGTTCGCCGGGCGGCGCCGGCTCGGTGGCGGCGCCCGGCGCGGGGACGGGCCGTGCGAAGGCGGCGGCGTCGACGGCGTCCTGGGGGTAGATGGTCAGCGGTCCGTTGTGGAGGGGTTCGTTGCCCTTGAGGAGCGGGGCGACGAGCACGTCCGCGGCGGCGGGGGCCGCCGGGTAGGCGAGTGTCTTGAGGACGAGCTCGCTGAGTTTGGCGGGGCTGTGCGCGTAGAGGACGCCCAGGTCGAGTGTGGGGAAGCGGGCGCGGATCCGCGTGGTGAGGCCGAAGTCGAGGAGCGCGGCGGGGCCGACGAGGGTCAGGAAGCGGGGTGTCGCCGACCGTACGGTCCGGTGGATGTCGTCCTCGTTGGCGGCCAGCAGGAGCCGGGCGCGTTTGGCGAGGGCGTAGACGGCCGCCGGGTGGGCGTAGGCGTGGTCGTCGCCGTGGGCGACGGCGACGACGAGGTGGTCCTCCCGGCCGGCGCGCAGTTCGGTGAGGGCGGCGCCCAGGAGGACGTCGTCGTCGCGGGTGCCGTCGTCGGGCGCGGGTCCCGCGGTCCGGTCCGGGCCGGCGGCGTGGTCGGGGGCGGTGATCAGCGGCAGGCCGAGGCGCGCGGCGATCCGGCGGGGCCACACGTGGCGGGCCGTCGGGTCGAGCACGGGGACGGCCGGTGGTGCGGTGGCGGGCCGGTCGAGGGCGGCGGCGAGATACTCCCCCGGCGTGCGCGTCAGGATGATGCTCAACGTCACGTTTCTCTCCAGGTGCCTCGGGACGGTGGGGTCAGGTGGTCCGGTCGGCGAGTGCGTTGCGCTCCCGGGACCGCTCGCGGTAGATCCCGTCGATCACGCGCACGGTGGTGAGTTGCCGGCGGACGTGCTCGTCGCGGACGTCACGATCGTCGAGGTGTCCGAGGTAGTGGGCGATCATGGCGCGTACGGCGTCGGTCTTGGGCCCCGGCAGGGTGAAGCGTTCGAGGAGCCGGCCGCCGGTGGAGTGCACGGTGGCGGCGTGGGGTTCCACGTTCAGCGCGCCGCCGGTGCCGAGGACGCAGAGGCGTTCGGACTTCTCGTGGTTGTGCCGGGAGATGCGCAGCGAGCCGGACAGGGTCGGCGACGGGTAGCTGCACATGAGGCTGACCAGGTCCTCCAGGTGCCGGTCGCGCATCTCCTGGTAGTGGTGGACGAAGGCGGCGTTCACGCGGGTCGGCTCGGGGAACATCCCGCTGAGCACGTCGATGAGGTGGTAGCCCATGTCGAGCAGCACCCCGCCGAGCGCCTGCTCGCGGGAGGCGCGCCAACCGCTCGTCGGCTGGGCGAGGTTGAAGTGGTAGTCGTACGAGAACCAGTAGGGCTCGCCGATCCGGGCCAGGTTCCTGCGCGCGAACCGGAACACCGGGTTGAAATTGCGTTGGAGGAGCGTATAGACGCTGCGGTCCGCCGCCTCGGCGAGTTCGACGAGCTGACGGGCCTCTTCCTCGGTGACGGCGAACGGCTTCTCCTTGACTATGTGTTTACCATGGAGCAGCAGTTCTCTGCACACCGGAAAATGCTCGCTGTGCGGCACGGTGACCATCGCGACGTCGAAGTCGACCCGCTTCAACGCCTCCCCGATTCCGGTGAATCGGGGAAATCCCCAGTGGTCGGCGAGCGCCCCTCCTTCGGGGGCGACATCTATTCCTCCGACGATATCGGCGTACTCCCGTACGACCGGTAAGTACTCCTTCCCCTGGTGGCCCGCGAATCCGACCATCAGGGCCCGCGGCCTCGGTTGCGCACGCTTCGGTGAAACAGTGGACATGCGGAACATCCCCCTCGCGTAATTGCCTCTGCCGATGACGGGTGACGAAGACGAAAGCGTGGACGAAGACGTAGATGTGGACGTACGTGGTCGAGGACGGAGAAGAATCCAGAACGGAACGGAGAAGAATCGGCGGCGACGGGCCCTCAGCGGCCCGCGGCCCCGGCGAGCCAGACGTGTCCGGCGGTCACCGCGTCCTTGATGAAGGTGCCCGCGCCACGCCGGACGTTCTCGTCGAGCAGGGAGACGTCCTCGGGCGCCACCCACGCGAACTCCGGGTGCTTGTCCCGTTCGAGGCGGGGCGCCGACAGGTCCCCGTCCACGTCGACGACGTAGTCGGACTCCAGGTGCCGTACGCCGTCCGCCGTCCAGCTCTCGTGCACGACGCGGGCCAGCACCTGGCGCAGCCGCCAGCCCGTCTCCTCGAAGATCTCCCTGCGCAGGGCCTCGTGCCGGCTCTCCCCGGCCTCCACGGCGCCGCCCACGACGTCCCAGCAGCCGGGGAACAGACGCCGGTCGGCCGAGCGGCGCTGCACGAAGATCCGGCCGAGCGGATCGCGGATGAGCGCGCCGACCACCTGCCGGTGGGCGGCCTCGTGCCGTCCCTCGGGCGCGGCCTCATCGGTCACCGCCGGCGCTCCCCTCCCCCAGCCGGTGCCGGGCGTAGTGGGTGAGCACGGTCTGGAACGCCTGCCCGTGCAGTGCCGCGCCCTCGCGGCTGTACTGCGCCGTCCTGTCGCACGTCAGGTGGTAGCAGGGGTCGTAGGGCCGGTCCGCGCTGCCGCCCCACAGAGCGGCCTGTTCGGCGGTCTTGGTCTCGAACGAGCCGCCGTAGAGCCCGCCGGCGGGGATGCCCGCGCCGCGGAACGCCACGTAGTCGGAGCGCCCGTCGGCGGAGGCGGGCCGGGATGTGCGGCCCTGGGCGGCGAACGCCTCGGTCAGCCTGCGCTCGATCTCCTGGGAGCCGGGCGCGGGGCGCTGTCCGGTGCCGGGGTCGACGGCGTCGGAATCGAGCGTGAAGAGGCCGTAGTTGGAGCCGCCGATCATCTCCAGGTTGAGGTACAGCGCGGTGCGCCGGCGCTCCTCGGGGGTCAGCGAGTCGACGTAGTGCTGCGAGCCGAGGAGGCCGAACTCCTCGGCGCCCCAGAAGCCGAACACCAGGCGGTTGTCGCCGGGCCCGCCGTGGTCGCCGGCCGCGGCCAGGGCGCTCTCCAGCAGGACGGCGGCGGCGACGCCGTTGTCGTTGATGCCGGGTCCCTCCGGCACGGAGTCGAGGTGGGCGCCGGAGACCACGGTGTGCCCGGGGTCGCCACCGGGGCTCACGGCGATCAGGTTCTCGGTGGTGCGGCGCTCGGTGAGCGAGCGGAGGGTGACCTGGACGGTGTGTCCGGCCCGTGCCTCGTCGGCGAGGCGGCGGCCCGTCTGCCGGGTGACTCCGCCGACGGGTATGCGGGCGGCGGCGGGGTCGGCCAGCCAGGTGTGCAGTTCGCCGGGGCCGGTGTTGGCGACGAGCACGGCGGACGCGCCCGCCTCGGCGGCCACCCGCTGCTTGTCGTCCATGGAGCAGCCACCGGCGTCGACGAGCGCGATCCGCCCGGCGGCCGGCACGCCCGCGTAGGCGGCGGCGCGGCAGCCCTGCCGCCGCTCGGCGTCCCCGTCCAGGGCCACCGGCCGTGCCGTCAGGCCGCCTTGGGGGGTCGACGGCGAGTAGCCGCTGACCACGACGCCCGGTGTGCCGCCGTCCCGCAGCACGAGCTTTTCCTCAAGTGTTCTGGTGTAGAGGAAAGGGAACTCCTGGCGCTGGGTCGTGTACCCCGCCGCCTTGAGCAGCTTCTCGGCGTACGTCACCGATTCCGCGTATCCCTGTGTGCCTGACGCCCGGTCGCCACCGTGCGCGTCCGCTATTCGTTCGAATTCCTTCAGGTGCTTTTCGACCTGATCCTGCGAGAGGGGCGGCGGAGTGACCTCGGTTTCCCCCGCCGCAGCCGATGAGGAACCACTTACGAGCTGCGCGAGAAAGAGAACGCCGACCGCTCCGGCGGCCATCGCGCTCTTTCCCTGGAACCGGTGGAGCACATTTCCTCCATATCCGGAAGCTGTTCTACGAGTTTTACTTTTAACGACCAGCACATTACCTCGGCAATACCTGCGCCCCAAAGGGTCGCAAAGAGCCTCGCCGGAATCCGGACGTCTCGGCGGTGACTTGACACCGCGATCAGGAGATGTTTGGGAACGGCTGTGCGGCACGCGCTCAGGCGGCCACGGCGGGCCGTGGGCGCGCTCGGTTACCCGGAGCGCGCCGTCCACAAACGATCAAGTTCACGCCAGGCGCCGGGCACCGGGCGAAGTGATGATGGCCGGTTCAGCCGGGGAGGACGTCCGCGGCGACGGCCGCACCGCGCAGCAGGGCCCGGTCGGGGACCGGCAGCCAGATCTCCCCGGGCACGTGGGTCAGCCAATCTCCGGCCGACCTCTTGGCGAGGCTCACCAGCCGCTCGACGAGGGGATGGCCCGCCTGTCGGCGCCACACCATCGACCACGGATAGACGGGCGTGGGGTCGACGAGCGGGATGCTCCTGATGTCCGGCGAGTCGCCGTAGGAGACGTCAGCCCCGACCAGGCACGCCATGTCGCCATGGCTCCACAGGCGCTCGACGAAGTGCTCGTCGCTCAGCGCCGCGCCCGACAGCGTGAGGGAGAGGTCGAAGGCGTCCGCGAGGCGGCGCACGTAGTGCTCCCACTCCGACGTCACTCCATAGCGGGCCTGCCAGATGCCGCCGGCGCGCAGGTCCGCGATCCGCAGCTCGTCGCGGTCGGCCAGCGGATGGGTGCCCGGCACCAGCGCCCGCAGCGGCTCCAGACGTACGAGGCGGTGCGCGAACTCCGCCGACCAGCCCTGCACGTCGTGGACCCGGCCGAACGCCGTGTCGATCTCGTCCCGGGCCAGCGCGGGCAGCGCGGCGCCGAGTGACTGCCGCATGCTCATGTTCAGCGGCAGGTCGGGGTCCTCCTCCAGCAGTTTGCGGATCAGCCGGAGGGGCGCGAGCCGCCCGTCGACCACGTCGACCCGCAACGGGCAGCGCTCACGGGGCTGTACGGCCCGGACGGCGGCCTCGGCCGCTTCGAGGACGCGGCGGGCCGGCTCCAGGAAACGCTGCCCCTCGTCGGTCAGCGCGACGCTCCGGTTGCCCCGGACGAAGAGTGAGACACCGAGCAGCAGCTCAAGGCGGCGGATCCGCTGGGACAGCGCCTGCTGCGTGATGCAGAGCCGCTCGGCCGCGCGCCGGAAATGCAGCTCGTCCGCGGTGATCGCGAACGATCGCACGAGCGCCAGGTCCAGATCCACAAACACCAACTGTTGATCAGCAAGCAGCAGTTGTCAACCGGGCCGCGACCTAGCCGGCGAGCAGCACCTTCGCCAGGACGCCCTCGCCCGAGAGCTCGATCCGCCCCTGCCGCACTCCCTCGCCCACCGTCAGCTCGCCCCTGCTCACCGCGACGCAGGTCTCCGCGTCCAGCGCGAGGCACACCTCGGGGGCGTCCGGCGCGGGGCCCTCGCCGTAGGAATCCCCGTCACCGCCGACGCGTACGTGGAACTCCCCTTCGGGCAGCCGGACTTGGACGAGCCCCTCGACACCGGCTCCCGCGAGGGAGCGCAGCAGCGGCAGCGCGAACCAGTGCGCCCGCACGGCGTCCGTGGGCCTGCGCTCGTCCAGGGCGGGCGCGCCCCAGGCGGCGATGGCCTGGAGGACGGGCAGCAGCTCCCGCCCCCTGCCGGTGAGTTCGTAGACGTACGCGGCCGAGGGCGGGGGCAGGCGGCGGCGCGTGGACAGGCCCTGCTGCTCCATGTCCTTCAGGCGCGAGGCGAGGACGTCCGTGCTGACGCCGGGCAGGTCCGCGTGCAGGTCGGTGTAGCGGCGCGGTCCCGCGAGCAGCTCCCGGACGATCAGGAGGGTCCAGCGGTCGCCCACGGCGTCGAGGCCCCGGGCGGCGGCGCAGTACTGGTCGTAGCTTCGGCGGGACCGGGCGTTCGTCCGGGGCTGCTGAGGTGGCATGCGGCATAGTCTATGCAAGTTGTTGGACTTTCCAAGCGGGTACTTGGTAAAACCAAGTCACACACGTCACGGGAGGCGCACCGCATGGAGTTCCGGCAGTCGAGCAAGCTCAGCGAGGTCTGTTACGAGATCCGGGGCCCCGTCATCGAGCACGCCAACGCCCTGGAGGAGGCGGGCCACAGCGTCCTGCGCCTCAACACCGGCAACCCCGCGCTCTTCGGCTTCGAGGCGCCCGAGGAGATCGTCCAGGACATGATCCGGATGCTCCCGAACGCGCACGGGTACACCGACTCGCGCGGCGTCCTCTCCGCCCGGCGCGCCGTCGCCCAGCGCTACCAGGCGCTCGGCCTGGACGACGTCTCCGTGGACGACGTCTTTCTCGGCAACGGCGTCTCCGAGCTGGTCACCATGGCGGTGCAGGCCCTCCTGGAGGACGGCGACGAGGTGCTCGTCCCCGCGCCCGACTTCCCCCTGTGGACCGCCGTGACGACCCTCTCCGGAGGCAAGGCCGTCCACTACGTGTGCGACGAGTCCGCGGACTGGTACCCCGACCTCGACGACATGGCCTCGAAGATCACCGACCGCACCAAGGCCGTCGTGATCATCAACCCCAACAACCCCACGGGCGCGGTCTATCCGAAGGAGATCCTGGAGGGCATCCTCGACCTGGCGCGCCGGCACGGCCTGATGGTCTTCGCCGACGAGATCTACGACCAGATCCTGTACGACGACGCCGTGCACCACAGCGTCGCCGCGCTCGCCCCGGACCTGGTGGTCCTCACCTTCTGCGGCCTGTCCAAGACCTACCGGGTGGCGGGCTTCCGCTCCGGCTGGCTGGTCGTCACCGGACCGCGGCAGCACGCGAAGAGCTATCTGGAGGGGCTGACGATGCTGGCCTCCATGCGGCTGTGCCCCAACGCCCCGGCGCAGTACGCCATCCAGGCCGCGCTCGGCGGCCGCCAGTCCATCCGTGACCTGACGGCGCCCGGCGGCCGGCTGCACGAGCAGCGCGACCGGGCCTGGGAGAAGCTGAACGAGATCCCGGGCGTCTCCTGCGTGAAGCCGAAGGGCGCGCTGTACGCGTTCCCGCGCCTGGACCCGAAGGTCCATCCGATCCACGACGACGAGAAGTTCGTCCTCGACCTGCTGCTCCAGGAGAAGATCCAGGTCGTCCAGGGCACCGGCTTCAACTGGGCCCGCCCCGACCACTTCCGCATCCTCACCCTCCCCCACGCCGACGACCTCGACGCGGCGATCAGCCGGATCGGCCGCTTCCTGAGCGGCTACCGTCAGTGACACCGACCGTCACACCGACCACCGGGAGCACCGTGACACCGTCCTGCGCCACCTGCGGACAGCCGGTCCAGACACAGTTCGCCTCGCCCGAGCTCGTCGCGCCCATCGTGTACGACGGGTTCGACCGCGCCGCCGACCCGGCCTGGCGCACCTCGGGCGCGGCCACCCTCGACGACTACGCCCGCTGGTGCGGCCACCTGTGCGGCCTCACCTGTTTCAGGATGGCGCTCGGCACGGCCGCGCCGTCCCTGTTCGCCCTGCGGGACGGCGCGCTGAAGTACGGCGCGTACACCGAGACGGACGGGGTGATCAAGGGCATGATCTACACCCCGTTCGCGGAGTACGCGCGCGAGGAGCACGGTGTCGACGCGACGGTCCACCGGCACCTCTCCGTCGAGGAGATCACCGCTCTGCTGGACGAGGGGCGCCAGGTCATCGCCTCCGTCCACTACGAGATCCGCCGCCCGCACCGCCCCGCGCCGGGCAGGGGCGGCCATCTGGTCCTGCTCACCGGGCGCACGGCCGACGGACTGCTGCACTTCCACAACCCGTCGGGCATCGACGGACCCACCCGGACCGCGCGGCTGTCCGCCGCCGAGTTCGAGCCATTCTTCGCGGGGCGCGGGGTCTCGCTGCGCTGACAGACGGTCATCCCCGCTGCCAGGATGGCGCCATGATGCGTGGAGGGAAGGTCGCCGTCGTGGGCGGCAGCATCGCCGGGTGCGCCGCGGCGCTGGCCGCGCACCGCGGAGGTGCGGACGAGATCACCGTGTACGAGCGCGCGTCGGGGGACCTGGCGGACCGCGGCGTCGGGCTCGCCGTGCACGACGCCCGGTACGCGGAGCTGGAGTCGGCCGGTTACCTGGACGCGGGCATGCCGTGGGTGCGGATGGCGCGCCGACGCTGGTACGTGCGCGACGACGCGACCGACGCGCCGCTGGGGCGCGAGATCGCCGAGACGCCCTTCCCCTTCCGTACGTACAACTGGGGTCCGCTGTGGCGGGAGTTGAGAAGCCGGGTGCCCAAGACGGCGGACTTCCGCGCGGGTACGCCCGTCGAGGCGCTGCACCCGGGGCCGGACGGCGTGCGGGTCGACACGGCCGACGGCACCGAGGAGTTCGACCTCGTCGTCGGCGCGGACGGCTACCGCTCGGTGGCCAGGACGTCCGCGTTCGGCGACGTGCGTCCCGCGTACGCCGGGTATCTCGCCTGGCGCGGCGCGTTCCCCGAGGCCAGGCTCGCCGATCCGCACCTGTGGGCCGAACACGACTGCGCGTACGTCGTCTTCCCGGGCGGCCACGTCATCCTCTACCGCATCCCCGACGGCGCGGGCGGCCACCGCGTCAACTGGGTCCTGTACACCGCGCCGCCCCCGGACCTCGACCTGGGACTCGGCCTGGACCTGCGGCTCACCGGACCCACGAGCCTGCCGCCGGGCGGCCTCACCCGGGCGCTCGCCGCGCATCTCGCGTACGTCGCCGACGCGCTCGTGCCGCCCTTCTGGGGCGCGTTGTTGCGCGAGACGGCGCCCGACGAGCTCTTCCTGCAGCCCATGTACGACTTCACCGCACCCCGTTGCACCGCGGGCCGTGTGCTGCTGGTGGGCGACGCGGCGGCGGTGGCCCGGCCGCACACCGGCGCGGGCGCGGTCAAGGCGCTCCAGGACGCCACGGTCCTGGAGGCCGCGCTCGCCACGGCGGACACCTGGGCGGAGGCTCTGGACACGTACGACACCGACCGCACCGTCTCCGGCCGCTCGATGGTCGACCTCGGGCGGCGGCTCGGCACGGCGCTCGTCCAGGACACTCCGGACTGGCGGGCCATGGACCGGACCGCGCTGGAGGCGTGGTGGAAGCGGGCGGACGGGAGCGGGGCGTTCGGGGGGCGCGAGCTGAAGCGGTGAGCCGGGGCCGTGAGCTGCGGCGATGAGCTGAGCCGACGCCGATCCGTGTGACGCGGCGCACGCCCCCGGCGCGCGTGACGCGTAGTCAAGCCGTGGCCGTGCGTCGTGGCCTGACGCCGTTTTGGGGATGCGCCGCCGACATCAATAGGATCCGGCGATGATCACAAGACAACGGCCGGCGGCCTGGGTCATCGCCCTGCTCGCCGCCCTGACCGCCGGGCTCGTCACGGCAGGCCCCGCCGCGGCCGCCGAGGACGACGACGAACCGGCACAGCCCTCCCCCAAGGTCGAGCTCGTCCTCGACGTCAGCGGCTCGATGCGGGCCCGCGACATCGACGGGAAGTCCCGGATGGCCGCGGCGAAGCAGGCCTTCAACGAGGTCCTTGACGCCACCCCGGACGAGGTCGCCCTCGGCATACGCACCCTCGGCGCCAACTACCGCGGCGACGACCGCAAGACGGGCTGCAAGGACACCGAGCTGCTCTACCCCGTGGAGCAGCTCGACAAGGCGGGCCGCACCGACGCGAAGACCGCCGTCGCCACGCTCGCGCCGACCGGCTGGACCCCGATCGGCCCGACGCTCCTGAAGGCCGCCGACGACCTGACGGACGACGAGGCCGAGCGCAGCCGCCGCATCGTGCTGATCTCCGACGGCGAGGACACCTGCCAGCCGCTCGACCCGTGCGTGGTCGCCCGCGACATCGCCGCCAAGGGCATCCACCTCACGATCGACACGCTCGGCCTGGTGCCCGACGCCAAGACCCGCGACCAGCTGAGCTGCATCGCGGAGGCGACCGGAGGCACGTACACCTCGATCCGGCACACCGATGAACTCTCGGGCCGCGTCAAGCAGTTGGTGGACCGCGCGGCCGATCCGGTCGTCACGCCGGTCGAGGCGAAGGGCGCGGCGCAGTGCACCGACGCGCCGAAGCTGGAGTCGGGTCTCTACACCGACCGCGAGAAGTTCGGCGAGCACCGCTGGTACCGCGTGGAGGTCCCGGCGGGCAAGGAGCTGCGGGCCTCGGTGAGCGTGGGCGCGGACCGGGCCGTGAACCAGGACTACGGCGTGCTGCTGCGCGCCGAGACGCCGAACGGCCGCGAGCTCGTGCGCGGCCAGGAGTCCGGCGACGGCCGCACCGACGTCATCTCGACGGGTCTGCGCTATCCGACCCCCGAGGCGGACGACGAGGACGACGAGACCGCCTCGGAGACCGTCTGTCTGCGCGTCAGCAACTCCTTCTCCGCGCCCGCGTCGGTGAAGACCGCGCCGGGCCTGCCGGTCGAGCTCGCCGTCGACCTGGTGGACTCCTCCGACGAGGCGTCCGACGTCGCCTTCTTCGGCCTCGGCCACGGCTGGTGGCTGCTGGGTCTGCTCGTCCTCGTCGGCTTCCTCGCCGGTGTGGTGTGGGGCTGGCTCTCGCGCTGGCGCTTCGCGGTCTGGAGGACCAACTGATGCGTACGACACGTGTGTGGGGCCGTATCGCCGCGGTCTCCTGCGCCGCCCTGCTGGCCCTGACCGGGGCGGCGGGCGTCGCGGGCGCCGACGACGACAAGCCCGACGAGGCGACGGAGGCGGGCACGTCCTTCCGCACCGCCACGCCGGTCCGCCCCGACCAGCAGGCCACGGCGGAGGCGTCCACGGGTGACTACCTGTACTGGGCGGTCCCCCTGGACACCGGGCAGCGCGCCACCGTGCACGCCACGGTGAAGCTGCCGGAGGCCGCGGCCCGGCACGCCGCGTCCACCTGGCGGGTCGACGTGTACGACGGGCTGCGGCGCCGCCAGGACTGCCGGCTCGGCACGCCCGCGCGGACGGCCGCGCAGGACGACGCGTCCGTGTCGCTCTCGTGCACGCTGCGCACGGTGCGGGCCTGGTCGGAGCGGTGGGCGAACGACCCGCTGCCGGGGACCTACTACATCCGGCTCACCGTCTCCGACCTCAAGGCGGACGACCTGGGTCTGCCGGTGCGGGCCGAGGCGAAGGTCACCACGACCGACGCGGGCGGCGCGCAGGCGGTGGACGGGTCGCTGGCGGAGCCGCTGGTGCCGGGCGCGGGCTCGGACAAGCAGCGGCCCGCCGCGGCCACGGAGCCGGAGGACGGCTGGTCCTCCGGCTGGTGGTCCTCGCGGTGGCTGTGGACGGCGGCCGGCGGCGTCCTCGCGGCGCTCGCGGGCGTCGGCGGCTACGCCCTGACGCGGGGCTCGGGCCGGCCCGCGCGGGTGCCGCAGGGCATGTAGGCGCCGGGGCCGCCGCGGTCCGCCGCGGACGGCGTGGCAGTCTCGGTGGTGGCGGGGCCGCACGGCCCCGCCACCACCGGGAACAACCGTTGAACAGGAATGGCGCGACCATGGGTGATCTGCTCCTCGTACGGCACGGCGAGACCGAATGGGCGCTCTCCGGGCAGCACACCAGCTGGACGGAGATCCCCCTCACGGACAACGGCCGGGCGCAGGCCCGCTCGCTGGCCCCGCTCATCGGCGGGTTCCGCATCGGGGCGGCGTTCACGAGCCCGCGCGGGCGCGCGCGGGAGACGGCCGAGCTCGCCGGGTTCGGCGACGCGCGGGTCGACCCCGACCTGAGCGAGTGGGAGTACGGCGCGTACGAGGGCGTCACGACCGTCGAGATCCACCGGACGCGCCCGGACTGGTACCTCTTCACGGACGGCGTGGCCCCCGGCCCGCCGTCCCACCCCGGGGAGACCCCTGAGCAGGTCGGCGAGCGGGCCGACCGCATGCTGGCGAAGGTGGACGCGGCCCTCGCGAACAACGAGGGCAGCGTGGTCCTCTTCGCCCACAGCCACTTCCTCCGCGTCCTCGCGGCCCGGCGCCTCGGCCTGCCGCCGTCGGGCGGCTCGATGTTCCTCCTGGCCACGGGCACGGTGAGCCGGCTGAGCACGGAACACGGGCGCCCGGTGGTGGCGAGCTGGAACCTCCGGCCGTAGGGGGCGGGACCTCCACACGGTCCGGCGTGCGGCGCCCGTGGCGGGCGCCAACCCCCGCACCCCGTAACCCGGTTCGACACGCGCCGTCTTGATCATCAAGACTGGCGCGCATGCGATACGGCGTCAACCTTCTCAACTTCGGTTCCGGCACCACCCCCGACTCCCTCGTGCGGCAGGCGACCGACGCCCGTGATCTCGGCTTCGCGTTCGCGATGATCTCCGACCACATCGCGGTGACCCCCGACGTCCACGCGGTGTATCCGGCGCCGTTCTACGACCAGTTCGTGCTCGCCGCCCACCTCGCGGGGCGTGTGCCGGGGCTGCGGCTCGGCACCACCATCACCGTCATCCCCTACCGCCACCCTCTACAGACCGCTCGCCTCGCCGCCAACATCGACCGGCTCAACGAGGCCGGGTTCATCCTCGGCGCCGGGGTCGGCTGGTCCGCCGCCGAGTACGAGGTGCTCGGCGTCCCCTTCCGCGAGCGCGGCGCGATCACCGACGAGTACCTCACCGCGATCCGCGCCGCCTGGCGCGAGGACCCGACGTCGTTCCACGGCACGTACGTCTCCTACGACGACGTCCGCACCGCCCCCGCTCCCGCGACCCGCCCCGGGCTGCCCGTCTGGGTCGGCGGCAACTCCCCCGCCGCCCAGCGCCGCGCGGCCCGGCTCGGCGAGGCCTGGCACCCGTTCATGCCGACCCGTGACCTGCTCGGCGCGGCCCTCCCCCGCATCGCCGCCGAGGCCGAGGCCGCGGGGCGTCCCGTGCCGGACCTCGCGCCCCGCCTCCAGCTGAGGATCGGGGAGCGGCCGGACACCGCCGAGCGCCCCCTCGGGCACGGCAGCGTCGACCAGATCCGCGGCGACCTGGAGACGCTGGCGGGGCTCGGCGCCACGGACGTGCTCCTGGACACCTACCCCGGCACGCCCGAGGAGCGGGCGGACGCGGACGAGGACCGGCGGGTCCTCGAACTCGTGATGTCAGTGGCACAGGGCACCATCGGAACCAGCTGAGAGAACCGGCCGGGAAGAGGTGCGTGCGGTGAAGGATCCGACAGCCGTCCAGCGACGGATCATCGAGGCCGCGGACCCGGAGACGGGGCGCCTGAGCGGCACCGAGGCCCAGCTGGCGGGCCTGGTGCGGGCGCGCCTCGCCTTCCGCCATCCGCGGCCCCCGCACGCGTACTTCCTGACACCGGCCGGCCATCGGATACGGGACGGGGGCGCGGACGCCGTCCCCCGGGCGGCGCCCGCCCCGGACCCCGCCCCGGCCGCGGCGCCCGCGTCCGGCGTCTTCGCCGCGCGCACGGGCGCGGAGCCCGGCCCCGGCGTCGAGGGCCCCTCCCGCGCGCGGGAGGTCCGCACCGCCTGGGAGGGCCTGGTCGAGCTGCGCCGCATGACGAACACCGACGGCGCCCGCGACCGGCCCTGCGGCTGGGAGCGGACCCATCTGGTGCAGGCGGCGGCGCTCGCCCTGGAGGCGGCGGGCCTGCCGCCCGCGTGGCCGGGGCGCGACGGCTACCTCGTGGCGGACACCCCGCAGCCGGAGGCGGTCGCCGTGCGCGCGCCCTCCCCGGACGGGCTGCGCGCCTGCGCCGCCGCGCTGGAGCGGGCGGGCTGGCAGGTCGGCGAGCACGCCGCGCCGCGCGGCGGCGGCCGCTATCTGCTGGCGTCGCCGAGGAGGGTGTGAGCAGGCGCCCGGGGGCCGGCGGGTGACGAAGGGCACGGAATGGCCCACCCCGCCGGACAGTTGAACGCACCGAGCAGCATCCCGAGATCACCGGAGGGAACACCGTGGCAGAGCCGTTTTCCGTGAGCGTCGGCGTCCGTGGGTACGAGACGGATTCACAGGGACACCTGAATCAGGCCGTCTACCTGCAGTACGCCGAGCACGCCCGGTGGTCCCTGCTGCGCGCGGCCGGCATCGAGCAGACCGACCTCCTGGACAAGGGAGTCGGCCCGGTGGTCCTGGAGAACACCGTCCGCTATCTCCGCGAACTGCGCGCGGGCGACGAGACGATGGTGAGCTGCGCATTCGTCTGGGGTGAGCGCAAGACCTTCGGCGTCGAGCAGACGATCACCCGGGCGGACGGCACGGTCGCCGCGACCATCAGCTCGGTGGGCGGGCTGCTCGACCTCAAGGAGCGGCGCATGGTGGCGGATCCGCGGGAGTACTTCCGGGCGCTCGCGGCGGATCCGGCGGCGCTGGGCCTGTAGCCGCCCGCGGTGGAACGACGGGGCCCGGGGCGCTTCACGCCCGCTCCCGGCCGCGCCTTCTTCCCTGCCCACCGGCCGTGTACATGACATCGTTACCCAATGGTCCCAGGACGTTCACACGACCAGCCGTACATCCGTGCCACTCTCCCGGTGGTTGATTGGTCAACTCGCGTAGACCGCACGCTCGATGGGCGGGCGCGCGGCGCGCGAGGCTTCCGGGAAAGGACACACCCCACATGCCCGTCCCGCGCGTACGCCGCTGGAAACCCCTGGCCCTCACCGCCGCCGCGGTGCTCGCCGGCATCACCGTGCCGACCACCGCCACGGCCACCACTCCCCCCACACCCGCTCCGGCCCCCGCGTCCGTCGGCACCTACGACGACACGTACTACAAGGACGCGCTCGGCAAGACCGGCCCCGAGCTCAAGGCCGCGCTCCACACGATCATCAGCGACCAGACCAAGCTGTCGTACGACCAGGTCTGGGACGCCCTCAAGAGCACCGACGAGGACCCCGCCAACAGCTCGAACGTGATCCTGCTCTACAGCGGGACCTCGCGGGCCAAGTCGAGCAGCGGCGGTGACCAGGGCGACTGGAACCGCGAGCACGTCTGGGCCAAGTCGCACGGCGACTTCGGCACGGCGACCGGTCCCGGCACCGACATCCACCACCTGCGCCCCGAGGACGTCGGGGTCAACAGCATCCGCGGCAACAAGGACTTCGACAACGGCGGCAGCGAGGTCGAGGGCGCCCCCGGCAACCTCACCGACGGCGACTCCTTCGAGCCGCGCGACGCGGTCAAGGGCGACGTGGCCCGCATGATCCTCTACATGGCCGTGCGGTACGAGGGCGAGAGCGGCTTCCCCGACCTGGAGCCCAACGACAAGGTCGACAACGGCAGCGCGCCCGCCATCGGCCGCCTCTCGGTCCTGAAGCAGTGGAGCGACGAGGACCCGCCGGACGACTTCGAGAAGAACCGCAACCAGGTCATATTCGACAAGTTCCAGCACAACCGGAACCCGTTCATCGATCACCCGGAGTGGGTGAACGAGATCTACTGAACGGGATCCGGTGAACCGGGCCGGACAGCCGGGCTAGGCCTCTTCGGCCGCCCCGGTCAGCCCGGTGAGTTCGGTGATGTCGGCCGCGTCCAGGCGGAGCGCGGCCGCCGTCACGTTCTCCGCCAGGTGGTCCGGGGACGACGTCCCCGGGATGGCCAGCATCGACGGGGAGACGGCGAGCAGCCACGCCAGCGTGACCTGCGCGGGCGTGGCCCCGTGCCGGTCGGCCACCCGCCGGAGCGCCCCGAGATCGGGTGCTCCGGCGCCGCCGAACGGGAAGTAGGGCACGTACGCGACGTCCTGCGCGGCGCACCGCTCGACCAGGTCGTCGTGCTCGCGCGTCAGCGGGCTGAACCGGTTCTGGACGGCGGCGACCGGGGCGATCTCCTGCGCCTCGGCGAGCTGTTCGGGCGTGGCGCTGCTGACGCCGAGGTGCCGGATGAGGCCCTCCTCGCGCAGGGCGGCCAGTGTGGCGAAGCGGTCGCCGCCGGGGCCGTCGGTCCGCAGGAAGCGGAGATAGACCAGGTCGAGGTGGTCGCGGCCCAGCTCGCGGAGGTTGCGGTGCACGGCCGCGCGCAGCTCGGCGGGGTCGGCCGGTTTCATCCAGCTGCCGTCGGGGAAGCGGCCGGGGCCGACCTTGGTGGCGATGACCAGGTCGTCGGCGTAGGGGTGCAGGGCCTTGCGGATGAGGTCGTTGGCCGCGATGTCGCCGTGGAAGTAGAAGGCGGCCGTGTCGATGTGGTTCACGCCGAGGCCGACCGCGCGGCGCAGGACCTCGATGCCGCGCGCGGGGTCGTGGGCCGGTCCGTCCCAGGTCGCCGCGGGCAGCCGCATCGCGCCGAATCCCATGCGGTGGACGGAGAGATCACCGCCGATGCGGTACTGACCGGCCGCGGCGGCCGGCACGTCGTCGGTGTGCTGGGTGAGTGCCATGGCCGAGATCCTCTTGCGTACGCCCGCCGGGCGCGACGACGTGGCAACTTGCTGCCATTGACCCCACGGGCACCTCGTCGCACACTGTGCGCACCATGCCGAGCACAGCGAACGACACCGGCCGCACGGAGCACAGCGCCCGCACGGAGCACACCGACACCACGGGTCACACCGACCGGATCGTCTCGCTGCGCGGCGAGCGCGAGCTGGTGCGCCGGGCGGGCGCCCTGTTCACCGGGGCCCGCGAGGAGTTCCTGTGCGCGGCGGCGGACCTGGAGACCTTCTCGCCCGGGGTGAACGCCGCGTTCGCCGGGGGCAGGCGGCCGCCGCTGGAGCCGGGCGGCCTGGTGATGCGCAAGCTGTACACGCCGCGGGCCCTGGCGAACGACGCGGCGGAGCGGCGGCTCGTCCGGATCGCCGATTCGGGGGCGCAGGTGCGCATCTCGGCGGCACCGCTCGCCCATGAGGCGATCGTGATCGACCGGCGCGTGGCGATCCTCGCGGGGGCGCCGGTCCGCGGTGTGCGGACGTTCACGGTGATCCGGACGCCCGTCGCCGTCGAGGGCGTCAGGGCGCTGGTGCACGCGGCCTGGGAGACGGCCACGGACCTCGCCGACTACCGGCGGACGCGGCCGCCCGCGCTGGACGAGGAGGCGCGGCGAATCCTGCGGGCGCTCGGCGCCGGGCACACCGACGAGGTGACGGCACGGGAGCTGGGCATGTCGCTGCGCACGTACCGCAGGCGCGTCGCGGAGGTGATGGCGGCGCTCGGGGCGACGTCCCGTTTCCAAGCGGGGCTGCGGGCGGGCGCGTTGGATTCCGGTGCGTGGGGCGGGGCAGGCAATTGACGGCGGCATGGGACCGGCTAGATTGATGCGCGATCTACTTGATCATCGAACTACCCGTTTCGGTCATCGAAGTACGCGTGCCGCGACCGCGCCGCACCCGCCGTGCTCCGCACGTTCCAGGAGGATCCCGTGTCAGACCAAGACTTCCAGCTCGGCCCCATCGACGCCGCCGAGGCCGCCGACGCGGCGGAGATCCGCGCGCGCATCGACACCAGCAAGCCGCATTCGGCACGCTTCTGGAACTACTTCGTGGGCGGCAAGGACAACTACGAGAAGGACCGGGAGCTCGGCGACCACATCAAGGAGATCTTCCCGGGCCTGGTCGACGTGGCCCGCACCAGCCGGCACTTCCTGGGCCGCGCGGTGCGGCACCTGGCGGTGGACCGCGGCGTACGGCAGTTCCTGGACATCGGCACGGGCCTGCCGACGGCGGACAACACGCACGAGGTCGCGCAGCGCGTGGCCCCGGACTCGCGGATCGTCTACGTCGACAACGACCCGCTGGTCCTCGCCCACGCCCGCGCCCTGCTGACGAGCACGGCCGAGGGCGAGACGGCGTACATCGACGCCGACCTCTACGAGCCGGAGGCGATCCTGGCGGAGGCCGGCAAGACGCTGGACCTCTCGAAGCCGGTCGCCCTGATGATCCTGAACACGCTCGGCCACGTCGCCGAGTACGAGCAGGCCAGGGACCTGGTCGGGCGCCTCATGGCGGGCCTGCCGTCCGGCAGTTACCTGGTGATCAGCGACTCCACCTCCACCAGCGAGGGCATGATCGCGGCCTCGGACGAGTACAACAAGAGCGGCGCGATCCCCTACTACGTGCGCAGCACCGAGGAGATCGGCGGCTTCTTCGACGGCCTGGAGCTGGTCGAGCCGGGCGTCGCCCAGGTCACCCGCTGGCGAGCGGAGTCGGAGGACGCGACCCCGGTCGACGCGTACGGGGCCATGGGCCGCAAGCCGTGACACCCCACCGGTAGGGGGTTCCCTCCCCGCTATGCCGTGGCGTGGAAGACCCCCCACTTCAGGTGCCCCTTGCGGCAGGCGGCCGCCACCAGGGGCAGATTGGCCCGCAGGCGGTCCAGGTACTCGGCGCTGACGGCGGCCACGAGTGCCGGGGACGGCCTGCGGACCTCCTCGACGAGGCGTTCGTAGTGGGTCAGCAGGTGGTCGCCGAGGTCGTCGAAGGCGACCCCGGCGAGACCGAGCATCCTCAACTGCGCCTCGTAGAAGCCCGGCGTGGCGAGATCGGTGATGCTCAGGCGCTCCGCGAGCGGGCGCACCTCGTCCTCGGGGGCGTCGTCGGCGGCCATGATGTCGGTGAAGACGAGATGGCCGCCGGCCTTGAGGACGCGCCGCGCCTGCCCCAGCGCCCTGGGCCGGTCCCCGCTGTGGCACAGGGCCTCCTGGGACCACACGACGTCGAACTCCCCGTCGGGGAAGGGGATGTCGTGGAAGGAGCCGCTCACGACCTCGATGCGGTCGTCGAGTCCGCACCGCACGTTGAGCTCGCGGTGCCGGTGGTTCTGGACCTCGCTGATGTTGAGGGCCACGACGCGGCAGCCGAAGCTCTTGGCCAGCCGGCGGGCCGCGCCTCCGTACCCCGACCCCATGTCGAGGACGCGCGCCCCGGCCCCCAGCGCGGTGCCCACCGTCGCGGCCAGCCGCTCGACGGTACGCCCGGCCGCCCGGTCGATCGGTTCGTCCGCGTCCTCGTACACCCCGACGTGGATGTCCTCCCCGCCCCAGGCGTGGGCGTAGAAGCCGTCGACGTCATCGGTGTTGTAGTACGCGCGTGCCACATCAGCGGTCCGAGCCGCGGTGTCGTCAGCCATGGATCATTCCTCGGCACAACCCACCAGGCACAAACCTCTGCTTTCGGACAATCGCCCCTGCCCTGAGCCGCCCCGAGGGCTACACCTCCGCCAGCCCCCGGCCCGCGTCATACGCCGCGCGTGACTCCGCGATCGTCACCCGGTGGCGCTCCGCCCAGCCGGTGAGCTGGAGGAGCGTGCCGTGCAATTCGTGGGCCACCGGCGTCAGTTCGTACTCCACCTTCGGGGGCACCGTGGGGTGGACCGTGCGGGACAGGAGGCCGTCCCTCTCCAGGTTGCGCAGGGTCAGGGTCAGCATGCGGCGGCTGATGCCCTCCACCGCCCGCTCCAGTTCCGTGAAGCGGATCGGGCCGTGGGCCGCGGCGATGATGATCTGGACGCTCCACTTGCCCGCCACCCTGTCAAGAACTTCCCGCACCGGGCACGCCTGCGCGTGCACTGCCTGCGAGGTAACACCGGTGTTCCCCTGGGACATCGAAGTGCCTCCTTCTGCCGGCCCTCATGGTCACCCACGATGGTGCCCGTTACAAGTCGTGCACCTATGCAGCTCACGGAGGTTCTCGTCGTCATGTCCCAGGTAGTGGAAGACCTGACCGTCGCGACTGTCGCGGGTCGGGGTTCGCGGGTGGCGTCCCCCTGGGCCTCGCTCGCCGTGCTGTCCTCCGGCGCTCTGATGACCGTCATCGACGGCACCATCGTGACCGTCGCCATGCCCGCCGTCCAGAGCGACCTCGGGTTCTCCGCCTCCGGGCTCGCCTGGGTCGTCAACTCCTATCTCATCGCCTTCGGCGGCCTGTTGCTGCTCTTCGGACGGCTCGGCGACCTCGTCGGGCGCAAGCGGATGTTCACCTGGGGGCTCTCGCTGTTCACCGTCGCCTCGGTGCTCGCCGGCGTCGCCGGCGGCCAGGGGCTGCTCGTCGCCGCCCGCGCGCTCCAGGGCATCGGCGGCGCCATGACCTCCGCCGTCGTCCTCGGCATGCTCGTCGCCCTCTTCCCCGATCCTCGCGAACAGGCCCGCGCCATCGCCATGTTCAGCGCCGTCGGCGCGGCGGGCGGTGCCATCGGGACGTTCCTCGGCGGCGCCCTCACCGAACTCCTGAACTGGCACTGGATCTTCCTGATCAACCTGCCCGTCGGCGTCGTCGCCCTCGTCTCCGCCGCCCGCGTCCTGGAGAACGACCACGGCACCGGACTCCGCGGCGGCGCCGACTACCTCGGCGCGCTCCTCGTCACCGCCGCCCTCATGCTCACCGTCTACACCATCGTCACCGCCGCCGAGCACACCACCGCCTCCACCCTCGCCCTCGCCGCCGCCTCTCTCCTCCTCTACGTCGCCTTCGCCGTCCGCCAGGCCCGCGCCGCCCGCCCCCTGCTGCGCCTGCGCCTCTTCCGCTCCCGCGTCCTGACCGGCGCCAACGCCGTACAGATCCTGATGATCGCCGGCATGTACGGCTTCCAGTACATCGGCGCCCTCTACCTCCAGCGCGTCCTCGGCCTCGGCGAGCTGACCACCGGCCTGGCCTTCCTGCCCGCCCCGGTCGCCATCGGCGTCCTGATGCTGGGCCTGTCCGCCCGCGTCATCGGCCGCTTCGGCGCCCACCGCACCCTCCTCGCGGGCCTCGCCCTCATCACCCTCGGCCTCGCCCTCCTCGGCCGGCTCCCCGCCGACGGCTCGTACGCCGTCGACGTCCTGCCCGCCATGCTCCTGCTCGCCGCCGGCTTCGCCGCCGCCATGCCCGCCGTCACCGGTCTCGCCATGGGCGGCGCCTCGGCGGAGGACGCCGGACTGGCCTCCGGCCTGTTCAACACCACCCAGGTCGTCGGCGGTTCGCTCGGCCTCGCCGTCCTGACCACCCTGGCCGCGAGCCGCACGGAGTCCCTCACCGGACAGGGCGCGGACGCCCTCGCCGCCACCGCCGACGGCTACCGGCTCGCCTTCTGGGTCGCCACCGGCGTCACCGCGACCGGCCTCGCCCTCGCGGCGGCCGTCCTGCGACCATCCCCGCCCGGCAGGGCCAGGTGAGCCCAGACCGTCTTGCCCACCTCCCGCCCCGCCACGCCCCACTCCGCCGCGAGCGCCGCCACGATCACGAGCCCCCGGCCCGACTCCCCGTCGGGACCCGGGGGTTCGGGGTTCTGCGGCGGTACGCGTTCGGCGCGGGTGTCCGCCACCTCGATACGGAGCGTGTCCGCGTCCAGCGTCAGGCTCAGCTCGAAGTCGCGGCCCGGCACGCGGCCGTGCGTCACCGCGTTCGCCGCGAGTTCGCCGACGACCGCCTCGGCCGCGTCCGACAGCTCGGTGTCGTACGCGATCCCCCAGCCGTCCAGGTGATACCTGGCCAGCCTGCGTGCGAGCCGCGCGCCCCGGGCGGTGGCACTGAGGCGCTGGGTGAAGTTCCGTACGGATGTCTCGGGTTGGGCTTGGATCGGCATGCACCCAAGGTGACCCCGGCCCCGCACGACTCGCCAGACACCGAACTCGTACGCTCGGTAATTGTACGAGTGCGAACAGTGGACAGTACGCGTGACGGACCGTGACCATGGGCGCGTTGGCGGGGAACGGTAAGCGAGCGTCAGGGGATACCCGTGATGTCGTCCAGCACGACGGGCAGCAACGAGCCCGAACCGACCGAGGGACTCAAGGCTTTCGGAGCGGTCCTGAAGAGCTTTCGCAAACGCGCCGGGTACACACAGGAGTCCCTGGCGCCGGAGATCGGCTACTCCACGCATTTCCTCGCCTCGATCGAGCAGGGCAGACGGTTTCCGCCGCCGGTGTTCGTCGACCGCTGCGAGGCCACGCTGGATGCGTTCGGGACGCTGCGGGTGGCGGTCAGTCAGCTGTCGAAGCAGCGGGGGCTGGCGTCGTGGTTCCGCCGCTGGGCACAACTGGAGCAGGAGGCAATCTCCCTCTATACGTACGAGTGCCGGGTGATCCCCGGCCTCTTACAGACCGAGGCATACGCACTGGCGCTCTTCGCCGACCAACTTCCGCCACTGAGTGACGAGCAGATCCAGAGCCAGATGGCAGCCCGGGGCGAGCGCCAGAAGCTCCTCACGGACCGGCCGAACACGGCGTTCAGCTTCATCCTCGAACAGCATTTGTTCCTGCGTCGCGTGGGCGGGGTAGGGGTCACACAGGAACTCATCCGGCACATCCTCGATCTCGCCGAGCGCCGCAACATCGAAGTGCAGGTGATGCCGCTTACGAGCGGGAGCCATGCCGGGCTTGCAGGCCCATTCCAGTTGCTCGAAAACCCCGACAACAAGTGGTTCGCCTACAGCGAGGGGCAGCGCAATGGCCAGTTCGTCTCTGACCCGAAAGAGATCAGCGTGCTTCAGGCGCGGTATGCCAGGATGCGCTCACAGGCTCTACCTCTTGCAGACTCGACGAGCCTGCTGCAGCAGATGCTAGGAGCGTGATGAGCACCCCCGAACTCGCCTGGTTCAAAAGCAGTTACAGCAGCAGCGGCGACGGCGACTGCGTAGAAGTCGCCCTCACCTGGCGCAAGTCCAGCTACAGCGGAGGGTCCGGAGACGACTGCGTAGAGGTCGCCCCCTGCCCCGTCGCCATCCACGTCCGCGACTCAAAGAACCCCGAAGGCCCGCGGCTCGCGCTCGCGCCCCGCGCCTGGGCGGCGTTCGTGGCCTACGCCGGGCGCGGAGCCCACCCTCACTGCTGACGCTGTGACTCCACCAGTTCCTGGGCCTCCTCGTCCGTCGCCACCGACGGCGGGGAGCCCTCCAGGGGCTTGCGCGCCGTCTCCTTCATCGCGGCGACCGCGATGATGCCGACGAGACCGGCGAGCATCGTGTAGAACGCGGGCATCAGGTCGTTCCCCGTGGCGCCGATCAGCGCCGCGACCACGAGTGGCGTCGTACCGCCGAAGAGCGAGACCGAGATGTTGAAGCCGATGGACAGCGAGCCGTAGCGGACGTCCGTCGGGAAGAGCGCGGGGAGCGCCGAGGACATGACGCCGAGGTAGCAGACCAGGGAGAGGCCGAGGATCAGCAGGCCCGTGAAGACGGCGACCGTGCCGCCCTGCTTGATCAGGAGGAAGGCCGGCAGGGACAGCACGAAGAAGGCGATCGAGCCCGCCATCAGGACCGGCTTGCGGCCGATGCGGTCGGAGAGGCGGCCCACCGAGTTGATGAGGGCCATCAGGATCAGCATCACGATGACGATCGACATCAGGCCGCCCGTCTCGCCGAAGCCGAGCTGCGTGAGATACGTCGGCATGTACGACAGCAGCATGTAGTCGGTGACGTTGAACGCGGCGACGAGCGCGATGCACAGCAGCATCGCCCGCCACTGGCCGAAGAAGGACTCCGCGAAGGACTTCTTCTGGCGTTCGGCGGCCGGGCCGCCCTCCTCCATCTTCTGGAAGGCGGGCGACTCGTCGAGCTTCATCCGCAGGTAGAGGCCGATGAGACCGAGCGGGGCCGCCACCAGGAACGGGATGCGCCAGCCCCAGGACTGCATGGCGTCCTCGCTGAGGCCCACGGTCAGGGCGGTGACCAGGACGGCGGCGACCGTGTAGCCGATGAGGGTGCCGAACTCCAGGAAGGAGCCCCAGAAGCCGCGGCGCTTGTCGGGCGCGTACTCGGCGATGAACGTCGCCGCGCCGCCGTACTCGCCGCCGGTCGAGAAACCCTGGACCATGCGGCACAGGACGAGCAGCACCGGCGCCCAGAAGCCGATCGTGGCGTAGCTGGGGATCAGGCCGATCGCCAGCGTCGCCGTCGACATCATGATCATGGTGAGCGCGAGGATCTTCTTGCGGCCGACGCGGTCGCCGAGCGGCCCGAAGAACATGCCGCCGATCGGGCGCACGAGGAAGGCCGCGGCGAAGGTGGCGAGCGAGGAGAGGGTCTGGGCGGTGTCGTTGCCCGAGGGGAAGAACTCCTTGCCGATGATCACGGCGAGGTAGGCGTAGACGCCGAAGTCGTACCACTCCATGGCGTTGCCCAGCGCGGTCGCCTTCACCGCCCGCTTGACCTGAGCCTCCTCGGTGACCGTGATGTCCGAGCGGCGCAGCCGCGGGTTCTTGCGGCGGTGGATCGCGCGGAACAGCGTGCGGTGCCGGGCCACTGCCTCCGGCGCGGGCTGTGCCGGTGTTTCGGGGGCTTCGGGCGCGCTCACGGGTCGTTCGTCTCTTCCTGTCGTACGTACGTGGACCTGGTCAGACGTCGATCAACATTGCCAAGCCGGGTGACGCGAAAGTGCCCGCCAATGGTCCTTACGACAAGGGCCCCAAGTCCCCTGCTGCAAGGGACTTGGGGCCTGAATCGCGACAAAGTGACCGCTCGGGGCCACTCAGGGCCGGTCGGGGCCGGTCAGCGCGGGTACAACTGGCTCTTCGGGACGATCTGCTGCTCCTGACCGGGGCTGGACCACAGCAGCTTCAGGTGTGCCTCACCGGTCCGTTCCGCGTACTCGACCTTGATGGAGTGCCGCTTCCCCGCGGTGAGGGCGACCTGTGCCTTGTCGAGTCGCGGCTCGTGCGGCGACCAGGAGTCGATGACCAGCTTGCCGTCGATCCAGACGCGGGCCATGTCGTCGGAGACGGTCGTCAGGGTGTACGTCTCCGAGCGGCGCGGCTCGATGGAGCCCGTCCAGCGGATGCTGAAGTCGTCCGCCGGGATCGAGGCGGCCGGGGAGCCGCTGTACTTCCAGGCGTGGTTGAGGGTGGGGTCGGTGCGGGTGACCTTCGGGGCGCCTTCGAGCTTCGCGTTGTCGAAGATCTCCTGCTTGAGCCCCTTGCCCTTGCCGGGGCGTGCGGTCGGGCCCGGGTCGACCTTCAGCTCGATCACGGTCGCCGTGTCGTTGGTGGCGGCGCCCGACGGGGTGAGGTCGTAGCCGTCGCCGGACGCGGCGACCGCCACCTTCTGGTCGCTGCCGAGCACCCTGGCGCCCTTCACCGCGAAGTCCGTACGGGCCTTCAGGTGCAGGGAGCCGCCGGCGGACGGCCACTGCGTGACGGCCGCGTAGAGCTTGTCGCCCTTGCGGCTCACGTGGCCCCAGCCGGGCTCCTCGACGAGGCCGCCGTAGCGGGCGCCGAAGACCGCCTCGCCCTGGCCGGCCGTGCGCAGCCAGTCGCCCATCTGCCGGAGGCGGTCGACGGAGGGCTGCGGGACGCGGCCGCGGGCGTCGGGGCCGACGTTCAGGAGGTAGTTGCCGCTGCGGGAGGTGGTGGAGAGGAGGTTGCGGGTCAGGGTCTGGGCGGACTTCCAGCCCTGGTCGTAACGGGCGTACCCCCAGTGGCCGTTGAGGGTCATGCACGACTCCCAGAGCTGGCCGTCGACGGGGGCGCCGGGGATCTCCTGCTCGGGAGTGCCGTAGTCGCCGTCGACCACGCGGCGCTTGCCGACGCGGTTGTTGATGACGAGGTCGGGGTTCAGACCGCGCAGGTAGGCCTCGAGCCTCTCGCCGTCCTTCGACGTCCAGGGGTTGTGGGGGTTGTCGGTGTCCCACTCGCCGTCGAACCAGAGCAGCGCCGGGTCGTAGTTGTCGACCAGCTCCTTGAGCTGGGCGTACATGCGCTTCTCGTACCGGGGGAAGGTCGCCGGGTCGGGGAAGTCCTTGTCGTGCCAGTCCCAGATCGAGTAGTAGAAGCCGAGCTTGATGCCGGCGTCGTCGGAGGCCTGCTTCAGCTCCGCGAGGATGTCGCGGTTCTTGTCGAAGGAGGAGTGGTCGCGCAGGTTCCAGTCGTTCACCTTCGTCGGCCACATCGCGTAGCCCTCGTGGTGCTTGGACGTGATGACGATGTAGCGCATCCCGGCGTCCTTGGCCGCCTTGACGACGGCCTTCGCGTCGAAGTCGGCGGGGTTGAAGGACTGCGCCTGCTTCTCGTACGCGTCCATGGGGATGTCGCACTGCCGCTTGATCCACTCGGCGTCGCGGCAGACGGTGCCGTCGGGGCGCTTGTACTCGCCCTCCAGGTTCGAGTAGGCGCCGAAGTGGATGAACATCCCGAACCGGTCCTGGCGGAACCAGTTGGTGCGGTCGGCGGTGAAGGGGTCGTCGGAGGCGTGATCCGTGCCGGGGCCTGCGGCCGGCTCGGACCTGCTCGGCTCGGACGTGTTGTGCCGTTCGGGTCGGGGTGCGGCTTCGTCCGCCGTGGCGGAGGAGACGGTGGCGCCCGCGAGGGTCGCGGCGAGGAGCAGGGCGATTCCAGTGGCTCTGTGGCGCATGGGGCGGCTCCCGGGGTTCCCTGGATTGGGGGGTCGCTCGGGAACGTAGGGATGAATACATCGGATGTCAATGGGGGTCGGGGAGGGTAACTGGCGCGTCGATGGCGCCAGTTGAAGGCGCGGTTCGAGCCAGGGGTCCGATGAATAGAGGGTGGTTACAGCACCGTGTGCGTCAGCCAGTGCGTCAGGAGTGCGGCGTCGCCCGTCACCGTGACCCGGTGGTCCTCCGGCGGGATGCGGCGGGACAGCAGGAGCATCAGGTCGGTCACCTCGCCCGAGACGACCACGTCGACGTGGGTCTGGGTGCGGGTGCGGGCGTGGGTCTGGGTGCGGGTGTTGGTGTTGGCCCGGCTCCGTTCCCAGCGGGGGCCTTCCGGGGTTCTGATGATCAGCCACCCCGGGGACGGGTCCCGTCGGCCCGGCACGAGCCCGATCCGCTCGCCTTCGCCGCGCAGTTCCGCGACCTTGGGCCGGAGCGCGGCGAAGGCGGGCGTGGCCAGGAGGGTGAGGTTCTCGGTGATCACCTCGGCCGCGAGGTCGGCGGCG
>NZ_LIRJ01000209.1:40443-41159 GCF_001419745.1 Streptomyces silaceus
CGGCGTCCGCGCCGGAGATTCAAGTCCTCTCCCCCTTGGGGCGGGCGTCGCGTTGGTGGGGGTTGCTTCCGTTGCTCGGCGAGACGCTCGGGATCGGTGACCTGGCACGGCTGACCGGCCTGTCGGTGCGGACCATCCGCTTCTCCTGCGACGAGGGCATCGTCGACGCGGTGCGCAGCACGGGCGGGCACCGCCGCTTCGACGCGGCGGCCGTCGAACGTCTGGTCCTGGTGCGGCGGCTGCGGCGGCTGGGGCTCGGGCTGCCCGCCGTTCGGGACGTGCTCGACGGCGAGCGTTCCGTGGGTGAGGCCGTCGCGGCCGAGCGCGCCGCGGTCGATGTCCGCATCGCCGAACTTGCCTGGCGCCGGGCCTCGTTGCGTGCCGTCGAGGAGGCCGTCGGGCCCGCCGAACGGGCCGCCCGGCTGGACCTCCTGTCCGCCATGGAGAACGGCGCCGCCGCGCACGACGCGCTCGTCGACTTCTGGCGGCGGACGATGGTCGCCCCGGTGTCCGAGGCGATGCTCCGCACGTTCGTGTCCATCGCCGTACCGGAGCCGCCGACGGACCCTTCGCCGCGCCAAGTCGTGGCCTTCGCCGAGCTGTTCGCGCTGGTCGGGGACCGTGCGTTGGCTCGCGTCGTACGTGGCGGTGGACCGCTCGCCCCGGATGCGGCGGTACTGGGGGCTGGCGGCGGAGGCGGCGGGCGGGGTGGGGGC
>NZ_LIRJ01000021.1 GCF_001419745.1 Streptomyces silaceus
GGATCACCCGGTGCCGCTCCGTGAGGCGCGGCAGGATGCCGTCCCAGATGCGTGAGTCGCCGACTCCCGGGTGCAGCAGGACCAGGGGGAGGCCCGCGCCGCCCGCGCCGCACGGGTCACCCGAGTCGTGCGCCCACAGTTCGCCGTCCTTGACCGAGACCATGACGTCCATGCGTCGAGTGTCGGGGGGGGGCGGCGGGCGGGCCGCCAGGGGTGGCCGGGGAGGAGGACGCGAATGTGTGGGGCTAGCGTCCGGAACCCGCCGGGCCGGTACGGGGGGCGGCGCCCTCGGAGTCGGAGTCGTCGGGGCCGGCCTCCGTGCCCGGTGCGCCGGCTCCCGACGTCCCCTCCGTCCCGCCCGGCGCCGCCACCGGCTCGCCCACGATGCGGCTCGCCAGTTCGGACGCCAGCTCCGAGACCCGGCCGCGCAGCTCGGCCTCGGCCGCGGCACGCTCGGCCTCCACCCGGGCCTGCCCGGTGACGACGACCTCGTCGCGCTCCCTGCGGCCCTCCGCGCGCGCCGAGTCGATCAGCGCCGCGCCCTCCTCCAGCGCCTTCTGACGCGTGCGCGCGGCGTCGCGCCGGGCCTCGGCGAGCAGCCCTTCCGTCAGGACTTCGAGGCGCTCGGCCTCTCTCCTGAAGAGGGCCGTCGTGCCTCCCTCGACGCTGTCGAAGATCGCCTGGCGGTCGAGGAGAACGCGGTCGATACGCGGCAGCAGGCGCCCGACGAGAGGAAGGAGTCCTCCGAACACGACGACGCCGAAGACCAGCTGCGCGACGTCCGGGTTCAAGGGACCGATGTTCGCGGGGATGAGCAGCATGCCAGAGCCATACCCGCTCATCCGTGCGCAACAACGCCCATCTGTAGGGGAGTTGAGTGACGGCTGTCACTTCCCCGCACCGCGCACCCCACGCCGGAACGCCGGCCACACCGGTACGACACGCGCCGCGAGCAAGACCGCCGGACAGCCGCCGACCGCGCGGAGCGCCGCGTATCCGCGCGGCTGACGGTCTCCGCGTCCCTGCGGCGGATGGCCTCAGTCCCCGAAGTCGTACACCGTCACCGGTATCCCGCGCGCCACCAGGCGCTCGGTTATCAACGGCTCGATCCGTGACCACGTGCCGCCGGCGAGACCGCAGCCGATGCGCGGCATGTGGACGGAGGCGCCCAGCTCGACGGCCTTGTCCGCGAGGACGGCCAGGGCGGTGTCGATCGCCTCGTACCGCACGGGCACGCCCTTGCTGCCCCTGCGCATCCCCCGCTGCCCCACCATGTTGGCGACCCACAGGCCGCGGCCCACGTCGACGAACTGGACGGCACCGAGACCGAAGTCGTTCGCCGCGCGGTCGCGGTGCCACTGCCGGTACGCCTTCTCCGGCTCGGGCCAGCGGCGCGAGACCGCCAGCACGAAGCCCTTTCCCCAGCCCCCGAGGTCGTTGCAGACGTGGGCGATCAGCTTGACGCCCTTGCCCAACGGCGCGGTGGCGTCACCTCGGACATATGTGATCTCCGACATGACGCCACCGTAAGGGCTGCCACTGACAACGGCCGTGGAGCGGCCGCAGCGCGTGCTGTTACCGCTCCTTGGGCTCCTGCGGGACGGTGAGGTCCTGCGCCTCGCGCTCCACCCGGCGACGGACGCCGAACCAGCCCGCGACCAGGGCGGCGCCCACGATCGGGATGAGGAACAGCGTCTTGCGGCCGACCTCGGCGTCCTTCCACATCAGGCAGAGGACGGCGAGCAGGAACGCGATGGTCACGTACTCGGTGACGCCGCTGCCGGGGAGGCGGAACTTCGGCCGGGTGATCTCGCCCCGCTTCGCGCTGCGCACGAAGGCCAGGTGGCACACCATGATCGTGATCCAGGTGCCGATGATGCCGAGCGAGGCCACGTTCAGGACGATCTCGAAGGCCTGGTCCGGAACGATGCGGTTCAGGCCGACGCCGAGCACGCCGATCGAGGCGGTGAGCAGGATGCCGCCGTAGGGCACCTGGCTGCGGTTCATCCTCGCCGTGAACTTCGGGGCCGAGCCCGACATGGCCATCGAGCGCAGGATGCGGCCGGTGGAGTACAGACCGGAGTTGAGCGAGGACATCGCCGCGGTGAGGACCACGAAGTTCATCACGTCGCCGGCGGCCGGGACGCCGATCTTGGACAGGACCGTCACGAACGGGCTCTGGTCGGCCGAGTACAGCGAGCCGGGCAGCAGCAGCGCGAGCAGGACCACGGAGCCGACGTAGAACAGGCCCACGCGCCACATGATCGAGTTCACCGCGCGCGGGACGACCTTCTGCGGGTCCTTGGTCTCGCCCGCCGCGACGCCGACCAGTTCCAGGGACGCGTACGCGAAGACGACGCCCTGCATCACGATCACGACCGGCATGATGCCGTTCGGCAGGAAGCCGCCGTGGTCGGTGATCATGTTCAGACCCGGCGTCTCGCCGCCCACCTTGTGCTGGCTGGCCAGCAGCCAGACACCGATGATCATGAAGGCGGAGAGCGCGGCGACCTTGATGATCGCGAACCAGAACTCCATCTCGCCGAAGTACTTCACCGAGACGAGGTTCACGGAGAGCACCACCGCGAGGGCGATCAGCGCGAGCACCCACTGGGGGATGTCGGTGAAGAAGCTCCAGTAGTGGGTGTACAGGGCGATCGCCGTGATGTCGGCGATGCACGTGGTCGACCAGTTGAGGAAGTACATCCAACCGGCGAAGAACGCGCCCTTCTCGCCGAGGAACTCACGCGCGTACGAGACGAACGAACCCGACGACGGCCGGTAGAGGACCATCTCGCCGAGCGCCCTGACGACGAAGAACGCGAAGATGCCGCACACGAGGTACGCGACGGCGAGCGCGGGACCCGCCGAGTTGAGGCGGCCGCCGGCCCCGAGGAAGAGGCCGGTGCCGATCGCGCCACCGATCGCGATCATGTTGACGTGGCGGGCCTTGAGGTCCTTGCTGTATCCGGCGTCGCCGGCGTCCGCGGGGGCCTGGGAGGCGTCGTTGCGGGACGCATCCACGGCGGCCGTGTCTACGGCTTCCTTGCTCACGTGGGACTTCTACTCTCTGGTGCCCGGAAGAGCTCCGGGGTCCGGAATGTGCTCCGGCCCGCGACACCCCTGACGCGCGCGGACCGACGGGACACCTTCCCCCAGAGATCACCCCCCACGCGGTGGCGCACGTCACATAGCGGAACTTCTCACATGCTGGTCAGGGGGTGTACAGCTCCTCGACGACCTGCTTGTACCGCTCACGGATCACCCGGCGGCGCAGCTTCAGGGACGGCGTCAGCTCGCCCGTCTCCGGGCTCCATTCCCCGGCGAGGAGGCGGTAGCGCTTGATCTGCTCGGTGCGGTTCAGGCGCGCGTTGGCCGCCTCGACGGCGCGGGCCACCTCCTCCCGCACGGCCGCGTGGGCGACCAGGTCCTCACCGGCCCCGATGCCCTGTGCGGCGGCCCAGGCGGGCGCCAGCTCCGGGTCGAGGACGAGCAGCGCCACCAGATAGGAGCGGCCGTCGCCGTGCACGAGGGCCTGGCCGATGAGCGGGTGCTCCTTGAGCGCGTTCTCGACGAGGGCGGGCGAGACGTTCTTGCCCGTCGACGTCACGATCATTTCCTTCTTGCGGTCGGTGATCCAGAGGAACCCGTCCTCGTCGATACGCCCGATGTCGCCGGTGGCGAACCAGCCGTCCGCGTCGCAGGCGCTGTCGACGCCGCCGTCGGGCCGCAGATAGCCGTCGAAGACCGTCGCGCCGCGCACGAGGATCTCGCCGTCGTCGGCGGTGCGGATCTCCAGGCCGTCCAGGGGGCGGCCCACCGAACCCATGCGGAAGGCGTCGGGGCCGTTCGTCGTGACGACCCCGGTCGTCTCGGTCAGCCCCCAGGCGTCCATGATCACCAGCCCGAAGCCCGCCCAGAAGCGCGCCACGTCCGGCGGCATCGGCGCCGAGGCGCTCGCGGTCCACACCAGACGGTCGAACCCGGCGAGCGCGAGCAGCGGGTCGAGGACCTTCTCCTTGGCCTCCTCGTAGGCGGCCCTCAGTTCAGCGGAGGGTTCCTCGCCGCGCTCCAGGCAGTCGACACGCGCGCGTGCCGTCTCGTTCGCGGCCTCCACGGCCCGGCGCCGCTCCTCGGGCAGAGCGGCGAGCGCGGCCCGTACGGAGGCGGCGAGCTTCTCCCACACGCGCGGGACACCGAAGAACTGGACGGGGTGCAGCTCGCGCGCGGTGGCCGCGACATGGGCCGGGTCCGCGCAGAGGTAGACGTGCGCGGCGCGCAGCACCGGCAGGTAGATGCCGAGCAGGCGCTCCGCGATGTGCGCGAAGGGCAGGTAGCAGATGTGGCCGACGTGCTCGGGGAACTCGACGACGGAGTCCAGGGCGATGCCGTTGAGGACGACGTTGCGGTGGGTCAGCCGGACGCCCTTGGGGTCGCCGGTGGTGCCCGAGGTGTAGACGACGGTGAGGGCGTCGGTGGCGCGGTTCTCCTGCCAGGCCTTCTCGAAGGCGTCCGGGTGGAAGAGCCGGCCGCCGGAGGCGTGCAGGGAGCCGTAGGTGCGGTGGGCGCCCGCCTCGGCGGCCTCCACCACGACGAGGCACTCCAGCGGGGCGCTTTCGTCGGCGAGCAGGGGCTCCCAGCGCGGGAGTTCGCGGGCGCCCTCGACGATCGCGAAGCGGGCGCCGCTGTGCCGGACGATGTGCGCGACCTGTTCGGGCGCGGCGGTGCCGTACACGGTGACGGGCACGGCGCCGAGGTGGACGAGGGCGAGGTCGCTCAGCCAGTGCTCGGGGCGGTTGCCCATCATTATCAGGACGTGCTCGCCGCGCCGTACGCCGAGCGCCGCGTACCCGGCGGCGAGCACGGCGACCTTGCGGCGCGCCTCGCGCCAGGTGAGCGTCGTCCACTGTTCGCCGGTGCGCCAGGAGAGCGCGGGGAGATCTCCGTGGTCCTCGGCATTGCGGAGCAGCAGGGCGGGGAGCGTGATGTCGGCGGGGTCCCCGGGAAGTCGCAGGATCGTGGTCATGACCGCCTCCTGGCGCCATCGGCTGTGCGTGAGCGGACGCGTGACTGGGTGCCTGGCTGGACGTGCGAGGGAGCGCGTGACTGGCCCGGAGGGTTTCACAACACTGGTGTGCCAGCAATACTGTTGCACCGGATTGATGCACAGGAGGGCGCTGCCATGACGACGGACACCGAGGAGCCGACACTCACCGTCGACGAACTGGCCGCGCGCGCGGGCGTCACGGTCCGCACCATCCGCTTCTACAGCACCAAGGGGCTGCTGCCGCCGCCGGTCATCGGCCCGCGCCGCGTCGGCCACTACGGCCAGGCCCACCTCTCCCGGCTCGCGCTCATCGAGGAGCTCCAGCACCAGGGCATGACGCTCGCCGCGATCGAGCGGTATCTGGAGCAGCTGCCGGCGGACCTGAGCGCGCACGATCTCGCCATCCACCGTGCCGTGGTGGCCTCGTGGGCGCCCGACTCCGCGGAGGACGTGGAGCTGGCCGAGCTGGAGCGCCGGGCGGGGCGCGCGCTGGGCGAGCAGGAGCTGGACCGGCTCGCGGCGATGGGCGTGGTCGCCCGGACGCAGACACCGGGGACGTACCGCGTGGACCTCGGGCTGCTGCGGCTCGGGGTGCAGCTCCTGGACGTACCCATCGAGCACGAGACGATCCTCGCGGCCCGCACGGTCCTGATGGAGCACACCCGCTCCGCCGCGCACGAGCTGTCGCGCCTCTTCCGCGACGAGGTGTGGGGGCCCTACCGCGAACGCGAGTCGGACCCCGAGCACGTGGCCGCGATGCGGTCGCTGTCGGCCCACATGCAGCCGATGGTGGTGCAGGCGCTGGTGACCGCGTTCCAGCGCTCGCTGAAGGAGGAGCTGCGGGAGTGGCTCAAGGAGGGCTGAGCCGCTCCCGGCCCGCTTGCTACACCCTGACGTCGGCCGCGGTGGCGCTCGGCGTCTCGTCCTGCGCGGCCTGCCGCATCCGCGTGGCGTAGACCTCGGAGAGGACCTGGAGGTCCTTGCGCGCGTACGCCTGACCGGAGTTGTCCCTGAGGTCCAGCGTGGCGATGTACCTGCCCTCGCGGATCACGATCGACTGCGAGGTCTTCTTCGCGGGCCTCGTGTATCCGTAACTGATGCTCGCGTCGCCCTGCGGCGGAGCGTCGAGGACCTCGAGCTCGCGGTGGTTGTTCTCCACGTAGCTCTTCCAGGCCGTGAAGGCGCGCTCGGCGGACCTCTCGTTCCGGTACACGACGAGGTCGTAGCCGGCGCTCTCGGCGTCGTCGTCGCTGCGGTAGCCGACCTGGCCGTTGGCGACGGCGCCCTTGCACGTGCCGCCCGGGTCCTTGCACACGGAGGGCGCCTTGGCGCGGCTGTGCAGCTCCGTGGCGACCGTGCGCAGGGCGGCCGGCATGGTGTCGGCGGGCGGCAGGATCGCCTCGGCCTGCCGGGCGCCGCCCAGGGAGCCCGCGCCCTTGGCCTTGCCCGCGGAACCGCCCGACGTGCCGCCGATGGTGCGGCTGTGCGAGGACGACGAGCCGCGCTTGTGCTTCTTCTTGTCCTTCTTGCCCCCACAGCCCGTCAGGGCCAGTGAGAGGACGAGCACTCCGACGCCGACTGCCCGCGTCGTTCCCCCAGTCGTGAACCGCACAGCGGTCACCTTCCGCTTGTCGTGATCATGCCTACGGCAGGACACGACGCGGGGGCGGGCCCTCCGGTTCCACCCCTGACCAGGTGGAACCGGAGGTGTCGACACCGTCAGGCGTCGCTGAACTTCTCGCCGTTCTCGGCCTTCTCGACCAGCAGCGCCGGCGGCGTGAACCGCTCTCCGTAGCGCTCGGCGAGCTCACGCGCGCGTGCCACGAAGCCCGGCAGGCCGCCCTCATAGCCATTGATGTACTGCAGCACGCCGCCCGTCCAGCCCGGGAAGCCGATGCCGAAGATGGAGCCGATGTTGGCGTCGGCCACCGACGTCAGGACGCCCTCCTCGACCAGGCGCACGGTGTCGAGCGCCTCGGAGAAGAGCATGCGCTCCTGCATGTCCTTGAACGGGATCTCGTGTCCGGGCTTGGTGAAGTGCTCGCGCAGGCCCGGCCAGAGCTTGGCGCGCTTGCCGTCCACGTAGTCGTAGAAGCCCGCTCCCCCGCTCCTGCCGGGGCGCTCGAACTCGTCGACCATGCGGTCGATGACGGTGTCCGAGGGGTGGCCCGCCCAGGTGCCGCCCGCCTCCTCGACCGCCTTCCTGGTCTCGTTGCGGATCTTGCGGGGCAGGGTGAGGGTCAGCTCGTCCATCAGCGAGAGGACCTTGGCCGGGTAGCCGGCCTGGGCCGCGGCCTGCTCGACGGAGGCGGGCTCGATGCCCTCGCCGACCATCGCGACGCCCTCGTTGATGAAGTGCCCGATGACGCGCGAGGTGAAGAAACCGCGCGAGTCGTTGACGACGATCGGCGTCTTGTTGATCTGGCGCACCAGGTCGAAGGCGCGGGCCAGCGCCTCGTCGCCCGTCCGCTCGCCCTTGATGATCTCGACGAGCGGCATCTTGTCGACGGGCGAGAAGAAGTGCAGGCCGATGAAGTCGACGGGCCGGGCGACGCCCTCCGCGAGCAGCGTGATCGGCAGGGTGGACGTGTTCGAGCAGAGCAGCGCGTCCGGCTCGATGACGTCCTGGATCTCCTGGAAGACCTTGTGCTTGAGGGAGGTGTCCTCGAAGACCGCCTCGATCACGGCGTCGCAGCCCGCGAGCGCCTGCGGGTCCGCGGTGGGCGTGATGCGGGCGAGCAGCGCGTCCGCCTTCTCCTGGGTGGTGCGTCCGCGCTGGACCGCCTTGGCGCAGAGCTTCTCGGAGTAACCCTTGCCCTTGGCGGCGGCCTCGGCGGAGACGTCCTTGAGGACGACCTCGATGCCCGCGCGGGCGCACGAGTACGCGATGCCGGCGCCCATCATGCCGGCGCCGAGCACGGCGACCTTGCGGACCGTGCGCGGCTCGACGTCCTTGGGGCGGTTGGCACCGGAGTTGACGGCCTGCAGGTCGAAGAAGAACGCCTGGATCATGTTCTTGGCGACCTGGCCGGTGACCAGCTCGGTGAAGTACCGGGCCTCGATGGTCAGCGCGGTCTCGAAGTCGACCTGGGAGCCCTCGACGGCCGCCGCGAGGATGTTGCGCGGGGCCGGGTAGGGGGCGCCGGCGGTCTGCTTCTTGAGGTTCGCGGGGAACGCCGGCAGGTTCGCGGCGAACTTGGGGTTGGCCGGGGTGCCGCCGGGGATGCGGTAGCCGGGCTTGTCCCAGGGCTGCTGCGACTCGGGGTTGGCGTCGATGAAGGCGCGGGCCTTCTCGATCATCTCCTCGCGGGTGGCCACCACTTCGTGGACCAGGCCGTTCTCCAGGGCGCGCTTCGGGTTGTACTGGGTGCCCTGGAGGAGGACCTTCAGGAGCGCGTCCGTGATGCCCATGAGGCGTACGGTGCGGGTGACGCCGCCGCCCGCGGGGAGCAGGCCGAGGGTGACCTCGGGCAGGCCGATCTTGGAGCCCGGGGCGTCGAGGGCGACGCGGTGGTGCGAGGCGAGGGCGATCTCGTAACCGCCGCCGAGCGCCGCGCCGTTGATGGCGGCGACGACGGGCTTGCCCAGGGTCTCGATGCGGCGCAGCGAGCTCTTGATGGCGGTGCCCGTCTCGAACGCCTGCTGGGCGTTCTCGGGCCCGACCTTGATCATGTCCTTCAGGTCGCCGCCCGCGAAGAAGGTCTTCTTCGCGGAGGTGTAGATGATGCCGCGGATCGAGTCCTTCTCGGCCTCGGCGCGGTCGGCGATCGCCGCGATGGAGTCCTTGAACGCCTGGTTCATGGTGTTCGCGGACTGGTTGGGGTCGTCGAGGACGAGCGTGACGACGCCGGTCTCGTCCTGTTCCCAGCGGATGGTGGTGCTCTCGGTCATGACTGAATGCTCCGTAAAGAGGTGTGCCGGGATGGACGGTCAGAGACGCTCGACGATGGTGGCGATGCCCATGCCGCCACCGACGCAGAGGGTGGCGAGGCCGTACCGCTTGTCCTGGCGCTCCAGCTCGTCCACGAGCGTGCCCAGGATCATCGCCCCGGTCGCACCCAGCGGGTGGCCGAGCGCGATGGCGCCGCCGTTGACGTTCACCTTGTCCAGGGACAGCCCCATGTCCTTCACGAAGCGCAGCACGACCGCCGCGAAGGCCTCGTTGATCTCGACGAGGTCGATGTCGTCGATGGTCAGGCCGGCCTTGGCGAGCGCCTTGCGGGTGGCCGGCGCGGGCCCGGTGAGCATGATCAGCGGCTCGGAGCCGGAGACGGCCACGGAGACGATCCGCGCGCGCGGGGTCAGGCCGTAGCGCTCGCCGACCTCCTTGTTGCCGACGGCGACCAGCGAGGCGCCGTCGACGATGCCGGAGGAGTTGCCCGCGTGGTGGACGTGGTCGATCTCCTCGATCCAGTGGTACTTCTGCAGCGCGACCGCGTCGAAGCCGCCCAGGTCGCCGATGTCCTTGAAGGACGGCTTCAGCTTGGCGAGGGAGTCGGCGGTGGTGCCGGGCCGCAGGTGCTCGTCGTGGTCGAGGACGACCAGGCCGTTGCGGTCCTTGACCGGCACGACGGACCGGCCGAAGCGGCCGTCCTTCCAGGCCGCGGCGGCGCGCTCCTGGGAGAGGGCCGCGTACTCGTCGACGTCGCGCCGCGAGAAGCCCTCGACCGTGGCGATCAGGTCGGCACCGATGCCCTGCGGCGCGAAGTTGGTCTCGAAGTTGGTCATCGGGTCGGCGAACCAGGCACCGCCGTCCGAGGCCATCGGCACCCGCGACATCGACTCCACGCCACCCGCGAGGACCAGGTCCTCCCAGCCCGAGCGGACCTTCATCGCGGCGAGGTTGACCGCTTCCAGGCCCGAGGCGCAGAAGCGGTTCTCCTGCACTCCGGCGACCGTGTCGGGCAGCCCCGCGGCGATGGCGGCGATCCGCGCGATGTCGGAGCCCTGGTCGCCGACGGGACCCACCACACCGAGCACGATGTCGTCGATGGCGGCCGGGTCGAGGCCGGGGAAGCGGGCCTGGATCTCGTGGATCAGGCCGACGACGAGGTCGATCGGCTTGGTGCCGTGCAGGGCACCATTGGCCTTGCCGCGTCCGCGCGGGGTGCGGATCGCGTCGTATACGTACGCTTCGGTGGTCACGCGAGTGCCTTTCAGGGGTTCTTGAGGGTGAGGGGTCGGCCGGTGGGGCTCAGCCGAGCAGGGAACGCCCGATGATCTCCTTCATGATCTCGGTCGTGCCGCCGTAGATGGTCTGGATGCGTCCGTCCGTGAAGGCCTTGGCCACCCGGTACTCCGTCATATAGCCGTAGCCCCCGTGCAGTTGCAGACAGCGGTCCGCGACGCGCTTCTGCAGTTCGGTCGCCCACCACTTCGCCATCGACGCGTGCACGGCGTCGAGCTCCCCGTTCGAGTGATCGACGATGCACCGGTCGAGGAACGTGCGGGTGACGGCGCACTCGGTGGCCATCTCCGCGATCTCGAAGCGGATGTGCTGGAGCTTGGCGAGCGGCCGCCCGAACGCCTCGCGCTCCTTCACGTACGTCGTGGTGATCTCCAGGAGGTGCTCGGCGGCGGCGATCCCCGCGACGGCGATGCCCATGCGCTCCTGGGCGAGATTCGTCATCAGGTGGACGAAGGCGCCGTTCAGCTCGCCGAGGAGGTTCTCCTTGGGGACGCGGACGTCGTGGAAGAACAGTTCGGCGGTGTCCTGCGCCTTCTGGCCGATCTTGTCGAGGTTGCGGCCCCGCTCGAAGCCCTCCATGCCGCGCTCGACGACGAGCAGGGACAGGCCGTGCGCGCCGCCCTCGGGGGTCGTCTTGGCGACCACGACGACGAGGTCGGCCAGGATGCCGTTCGAGATGAACGTCTTGGAGCCGTTGAGCACCCAGTGGTCGCCGTGGTCCTCGGCGCTGGTGCGGATGCCCTGGAGGTCGGAGCCCGCGCCCGGCTCGGTCATCGCGATGGCCGTGATGGTCTCGCCGGTGCAGAAGCCCGGCAGCCAGCGCCGCTTCTGCTCGTCGGTGGCGAGCGAGGTCAGGTACGGGCCGATGATGTCGTTGTGCAGGCCGACGGCGAGTCCGGCCGCGCCCGCGCGCGTGAACTCCTCGGCGAGCACGGCGGAGTAGCGGAAGTCGTCGTTGCCGCCGCCCCCGTACTCCTCGGGGACGGCGAGGCCGAGCAGCCCCTGCTTGCCGGCCGCGAGCCAGGCCTCGCGGGAGACGACGCCGTCCTTCTCCCACTGCTCGTAGTGCGGGAGCACCTCCTTGGCGAGGAAGGTGCGCACCGTCTCGCGGAACGCGTCGTGCTCGGCGGTGAAGATCTGCCGTTTCATCTGTACGTGGCCTCCTGGAGCCCTCTTAGAGCCAGCCCTTGACGGTTTCGATCGACCTGGCCGGCTCGGGGCCGACGGGGGTGACGTTGAGCATGGTGACGCCCGCGGCGCGGAAGGCCTCGACGCGCTCGCGCACGTACCCCTCGGGCCCGCACAGCGACATCAGTTCGCACAGCTCGTCCGGGACGGCGGCCTCGGCCTCCTTCTTCTTCCCGGCGAGGTAGAGGTCCTGGATGCGGGCGGCCGCCTCTTCGTAGCCGTAGGCCACCGCGAGGTCGTTGTAGAAGTTCTTCCCCTTGGCGCCCATGCCGCCTACGTAGAGGGCGATCTGCGGGCGCGCGAGGTCGCGGGCGGACGCGGCGTCGTCGCCGATGGCGAGCAGTCCCCCGGCGACGGTCCGCAGCGGCCCGAGCGCCGGGTCGCGCTTCTTGGTGCCCTCGGCGAGCGCGGCGCCCCNNNGGCAGCCAGCCGTCGGCGATCTCGGCGGTCATCGTGACGTTGGCGGGGCCCAGGGAAGCGACGTAGAGCGGGACTTCGGGGCGCACCGGCCTGGTGAGGATCTTCAGGGGCTTGCCGAGCCTGCCGCCCTTCTCCGGAGGCAGCGGCATGTCCGTGATGCCGTGGTGGTCGATGACCTCGCGGCGCAGGATGCGGCGGGTGAGCTCGATGGTCTCGCGGGTGCGGCCGAGCGGCCTGTCGTACGGCTTGCCGTGCCAGCCCTCGACGACCTGCGG
>NZ_LIRJ01000210.1 GCF_001419745.1 Streptomyces silaceus
CCCACCGACCAGGACGCGCCGGCTGTCCCCCGCACCACCCCCGCCGACACGACCGCAGCCGACACGACCGCCGCCGTCCAGGCACTCGTCGCCGCCGGGATCGACCTGCTCCTCTTCGCCGGCGGCGACGGCACCGCGCGCGACGTGCTCGGCGCCCTCCGTGCCCGCGACGCCCTCGGACCCCGCTGCCCCGTGCTCGGCATCCCGACCGGCGTCAAGATGCACTCGGCCGTCTTCGCGGTCGGGCCGCGGGCGGCGGGCGAGGTCGCCGCCGCCTGGCTGGGCGGCAGGGGCGGCGTACGGCTGCGGGACGCCGAGGTCATGGACCGCGACGAGTCCGCGCTGCGCGCGGGGCGCGTGGCCTCGCGGCTGTTCGGGTGGCTGTCCGTGCCCGACGTACCGGCCCGGATCCAGCAGCGCAAGACGGGCAGCACCGCCGCCACCGCCGAGGCCTCCGGCGGCATCGCGGCGGAGCTCGCGGGCCGCGTCGGGGAGGGGCCGCTCGTGCTCGGCCCCGGGAGCACCACCCGCGCCGTGGCCCGGGCGCTGGGCGCCGACGCCTCGCTCGCCGGGGTCGACGTGCTCGCCCTGCGCGCGGGGCGCGCCGAGACCGTGGCGCGCGACGTCACCGAGGCGGAGCTGCTGGCGCGGATCGGGCCGGGACCGTGCTGGATCGCGCTCTCCCCCATCGGCGGGCAGGGCTTCCTGCTCGGCCGGGGCAACCAGCAGATCTCGCCGCGCGTGCTCCGTGCCGCCGGCGGGCGCGCGCGGCTGCTCGTGCTGTGCCCGGAGCACAAGCTGGCCGCGCTCGGCGGGCGCCCGCTGCTCCTGGACACCGGGGACGCCGCCCTGGACGCGGAGTTGACCGGATACCTGCCCGTCCTCACGGGTCACCGGCGCGTCTCCCTCTATCCGGCGACCGGCTGACCCCGGCCGCCACCCCCGTCACGCACCAAGGAGCAAAGGAGCCCACGATGATCTCTCTCGACGGCAAGCGCGCCATCGTCACCGGGGCCGGCGCGGGCATCGGCCGCGCCACGGCCCAGGTCCTCGCCGAGCTCGGCGCCCGCGTCGTGATCGCCGACATCGACACGGAGGGCGGCGAGCGGACCGCGAAGGACACCTCCGGCACGTTCGTACGGTGCGACGTGTCGCGGCGCGCCGACTGCGAGGCCGTGGTCGCCGCCGCGCGGGACCGGCTCGGCGGCGTGGACATCCTGTTCAACAACGCGGGCATCATCCGCCGTTCCACGGTGTGCGAGATCACCGAGGACGACTGGGACCTGGTGATGGCGGTGAACGTGCGCTCCATCCTGCTGATGAGCCGCCTCGTCGTCCCCGGCATGGCGGCACAGGGCGGCGGCTCGATCGTCAACACCGGCTCCGGCTGGGGGATCTCGGGCGGCGCCCGCGCGGTGTCGTACTGCGCGTCCAAGGGCGCGGTGGTCAACATGACCCGGGCGATGGCGATCGACCACGGTCCGGACAACATCCGCGTCAACTGCGTGTGCCCCGGCGACACCGCGACCGGCATGCTGGCGGAGGAGGCGCGCCAGCTGGGTGAGCGGGCGGAGGCGTTCTACGAGGACGCGGCCGACCGGCCCCTCGGCCGGATCGGACAACCCGCCGACATCGCCCGGACGGTGGCGTTCCTGGCATCCGACGCATCCGCCTTCATCAGCGGCGCGATCATCCCCGTCGACGGCGCCGGTACCGCCTGACCAGCGGGCAGCGGATAATCGAGCAACCGAAGGGGAGGGCCGCCGCACATGCCAATCGAGAACCGACCGCTGCGTGAGCAGGTGAAGGAGGAACTGCTCAGGCGCCTCGGCACCAGCACGATCGCGACGGACCAGACGATCAACGAGGTGCAGCTGGCCGCCGAACTCGGCGTCAGCCGCACGCCGTTGCGCGAGGCGCTGATCACGCTGGAGCGCGAGGGGGTCATCACCAGCGAGCGCGGCAAGGGTTTCCGCTTCACGCCGCTGAGCGCCCGGGAGTTCCGCGACCTGACGGCGATCGTCGCCACGCTGGAGACGCTCGCGCTGCGCTCCAGCGACCCCGGCCACCTCACGCGGATCGCCCCGCGGCTGCTCGCGGAGGCCCGCGCCTTCGCCGCCCCGCAGGCCCCCCACGACGTGATAGAGCGGTACGACGACGCCTGGCACGACCTGCTCCTTTCGGGCTGTGCCAACGGCCGTCTGATGCAGCTGATCACGTCCCTGAAGGTCACGATGCACCGGTACGAGCGGGTCGCGCTCGGCGACCAGGACGTCCTGGAACGGTCGGCCGAGGAGCACGAGCGCATCGCACTGTGTCTTCAGCGCGGGGACCTGGAGGCGGCGGCCGCGGCGCTGGAGGAGAACTGGAACAGCGGCATGGACCGCATCCTGGAGCGCCTCCCGGACTGAGCCGGTGCCGGACCGGCCCGGCTCAGGGGCGCCGTGCCACGAACACGAACTCCCGGCCCGGCCGGTCGGGCGCGTCCCGCACGTCCTCCACCACGTACCCGTGCGCGACCAGATCGGCCTCGACCTCCGCGCGCCCGCGGAAGCGGAGCGTCGAGTCCGAGGTCAGCGTCTGCCCGTCGGCGGCGAAGACATAGGTCCAGCGGAACGACACGAGCGGCCCCTCGACCCCGGTCACCTCGCACCAGCTCTCGACCGCGCCCACGCCCGGCACCTCCGTGACACCGTGCGTGCCGGCGCGGTTCCACTCCCGCCACGCGCGCCGCGCGGGGTCCCGGGTCTCGAAGACCAGGCGCCCGCCGGGCCGCAGCGCCGCGTGGGCGGCCCGCAGGGTGGCGTGCCACGCGTCCGGGTCGGCGATGGCCTGGGCGACGTTGGCCGTCATGGTCGCGAGGTCGGCCCGCAGCGGCGGGAGTGCCGTCGCGTCGCCGTACAGCCAGCGCACCCGGTCGGCGCCGGGCTTCGCGCGGGCGACGTCGACGGACGCCCGCGCGGGGTCGACGCCGACGACGTCGATGCCGCGCCCGGCGAGCAGCAGCGCGAACACCCCGGTCCCGCAGCCGATGTCCAGCACGCGGCGGGCGCCGAACTCGTCCGCCATGGCGAGATACGCGTCGAGGTCGCCGCGGTCGGGGTCGAGCGGGTCGTGGAGCGCGGCGAGCCGCGGGTCACCGAAGGCCTCGTCGACCCGGACCGCGCCGCCGCCGGTCATCCGCGCGCCTCCTCGGCGCGCGCGGCACGCCACTCGGGGGCGAGGACCGACCAGACCTCGGTGTCCTGGCGCACGCCCCGGTAGGGGTCGTCCTGGCGCAGGACGCCCTCGCGGCGCATGCCGAGCCGTCGGGCCACGTTGATGCTGGGCGTGTTCTCGGTGGCCACCAGCCACTCCACCCGGTGCATGCCGCGCTCCTCGAAGACCCAGTCGAGCAGGACGCGCACGGCGCGGGTGACCAGGCCGCGTCCGGCGGCCGACGGTTCCAGCCAGCAGCCCGCCTCGCAGGTGCCGGTCTCCGCGTCGAAGACCCGCAGGAGGACACCGCCGACGAGGCGTCCGTCGAGCCGGATGCCGTACAGCCGGCCGGTGTCGGCGGCGGCCTTGTCCGCGAACACGCGCAGCCAGGAGCGGGCGGCGTCGAGGTCGGCCACGCGCTCGGGGAGGCCGACATAGCGGCCGATGTAGTCGCGTCCGCGGTCCATGTGGGCGAGGAACTCCTCGGCCTGCCAGGGTTCGAGCGGTCCGAGCTCGGCTCCGTCGCCCAGGGGTCTCGCGAACATCGTCATCCTCCACAGTGGCCCGCGCGGTTCTCCGGGATCCTCGCACGGCCGCCGGCTCAGGCCTCCGTCGGCGCCGAGCGGTGGGCGAGGCGGTCCGCGGCGCGGCGGCCGCGGCGCTCGACGGGCAGGACGCCCGTGGCCCCCGCGAGCCCGAAGGGCGGCATGTCGAAGTAGACCGACTCGTACGAGCCCTCGGGGGCGATGTACGTCTCGTGCCACAGGCCCACGTGGCCGCGGGTCCGCCCGGCGCGGACCGTGCGGTTGGCGATGCCCCAGACCTTGTGGTGGAAGGCGTCGGGCGCCTTGGCGTACGCGTAGAGGTGCTCCTTGGACTCCCAGTACTGGACGACGTAGTACGTGCGCGGTGACGCGGTGAGCAGGACGTGGCCAAGCAGGCCCCGGCCGCGGTCCCTGCCCAGGTCGCGGAGCATGCGGAGCATCGCGTACATCACGGGTGCCCACTGGTGCACCGCCCAGAAGTGGTTGACGCGCATGCCGATGAGCAGGACGGCGACGTCCCCCTCGGCGGCGGCTGTGGTGTAACCCCGTGTCGGCTTGGCGAACATGCGGCCCCCGTGGTGGTGTCGCCCCGGTGCTCCCGAGGCGCGTCCGGCTGATGTAATCGGCGATTACATCAGCGCGCGATTCAAGGGGTCAAGGGATCGGGCGGGCTCAATGCCCCTGGTACCGGGCGTAGTTGACGACCCCGAGGCCGAAGGTGTCCAGGACCTGCTCCGCCAGGTGTTCCGCACGCTCCGGGGGCAGATATCCGTCGACGATCATCTGGGAGAGGCCGTAGACGAGCGCCTGGCCGGCGAGCCCGACCACGGCGGGGTCCCCCGCCCGCAGCTCGCCCGCGCGCTGGTCCGCGACGATGAACCCGGTGAGGGCCTCCTCGATGGCGGACAGGCGCGCGTCCAGCTCGGCCGGCCTGCGGGGGCCGAACACCCAGGGCTTGACCAGATCGAAGCGGTGCGGGTGGCGGATCGCGTACCGCACGAAGCCGATCCCGAAGGCGCGCATCGCGGAGCCCTCGGCCCGCTCGACGGCGGCCAGTTGCCACGCTTCGTAGTCGGCCAGAATCCGCTCCGCCACCGCCGTCAGGAGCGCCTGCCGGTCGGCGAAGTGGCGGAACGGTGCGCCCGGCGAGACCCCCGCGCGACGCGCGACCTCGCGGACGGTCACCCCGGCCTGGCCGGCCTCGTCGAGCAGCTCCAGGGCCGCGGCGACGAGCGCCTCGGGCAGGGAGCCGTGGTGGTAGCCGGAGCGCGGTGCGGGCCTGTCCTTCATGACCGCAGTGCTACCACACCGGGTCAAGGAGCCGTAGACGCAGGCAGGTTGCGTGGAGGGAGTGATTCCGGACAGATCCGCGCGGTGGACGATCTGGCCGGTCTTGTCGTGGACGAAATAGATGCCCTAGGCATCCAATGGCATCAGGCAAGGGAAGAACTGCGCTTTGCGAGGTACATCCATGACGGAGTCAACGAAGGCGGCCGAGCCCATGCAGCCGACGGAACCCATCGCCTTCCCCCAGGACCGTACGTGCCCCTACCACCCGCCGACCGGTTACGCACCGCTGCGCGAGGAGCAGCCGCTGTCCCGCGTCCGGCTCTTCGACGGCCGCTCCGTGTGGCTGGTCTCCGGGCAGACCGCCGCCCGCACGCTGCTCGCCGATCCACGGCTCTCCTCCGACCGGGCGAAGGACGGCTTCCCCTCGACGACCGACCGGCTCGCGCGGGCCCGCGACAAGAACATCGCCCTCATCGGCGTCGACGACCCCCGGCACAACACCCAGCGCCGCATGCTGATCCCCAGCTTCTCGGTCAAGCGCATCGCGGCCCTGCGCCCGAGGATCCAGGAGACCGTCGACCGGCTCCTGGACGCCATGGTCGAACAGGGCCCGCCCGCCGAGCTGGTGAGCGCGTTCGCGCTGCCCGTCCCGTCCATGGTGATCTGCGCCCTGCTCGGGGTGCCCTACGCCGACCACGAGTTCTTCGAGGAGAAGTCGCGGCGGATGCTGCGCGGCACCGCCGAGTCGGCCCAGGCGGCGCGCGACGAACTGGACGCCTACTTCTACGAGCTGATCGCCCGCAAGGAGCGCGAGCCGGACGAGGGGCTGCTCGACGAGCTGATCCACCGGCAGCTCGCGACGGGCGCGGTGGACCGCGACGAACTGGTCGGCCTGGCCACGGTCCTGCTGGTCGCGGGGCACGAGACCACGGCCAACATGATCTCCCTCGGGGTGTTCACGCTGCTCCAGCACCCCGAGCGGCTCGCCGAACTGCGCTCCGGCCTCCAGGCGTCCGGGGCGGCCCCGGACGGCGGACGGCCGCTGATGCCGGCCGCCGTCGAGGAGCTCCTGCGCTTCCTGTCCATCGCGGACGGGATGATGCGGGTGGCGCGGGCGGACATCGAGGTCGAGGGCGCCACCATCCGCGCCGACGACGGCGTCATCTTCGCCACGTCCCTCATCAACCGCGACGACACGGCGTACGAGGAGCCGGAGGAGCTGGACTGGCACCGGCCGAACCGGCACCACCTCGCCTTCGGGTTCGGCGTCCACCAGTGCCTGGGCCAGAACCTCGCGCGGGCCGAGCTGGAGATCGCCCTGGCGTCCCTCTTCTCCCGGCTGCCGGGACTGCGCCTCGCGGTGCCCGCGCAGGAGATCCCCTTCAAACCCGGGGACACCTTGCAGGGGATGCTCGAACTCCCGGTCGCCTGGTAAGAGTTGACCCATGGCGATCACAGCGATTCATGTCGATCAGGACGTGTGCGTGGGGGCGGGCATGTGCGCGCTCACCGCGCCGAACGTCTTCACCCAGGACGACGACGGCATCAGCGAGGTGCTGCCGGGCCGCGAGGACGGCGGCGGCGACCCCATGGTGAGCGAGGCGGTGCGGGCGTGCCCGGTGCAGGCCATCACCGTCGAGGACTCCTGACGCCCGCCCGCGCGGCGGTCACCCGCGGAGGGTGACCGTGAAGCTCCGGCCGTACGCGTGGCGGGTGTTCACCTCGACGCGCGTGCCGCCGGGCGTCCGGCTCACCCGGACCTCCGGGTCCGCGGTGACCGTGCGCAGGGCGCGTCCGCGGAGCAGGACCGTGACGGTGTCCCGGCCCATGGTCGGGTCGGACACCGCGACGGACGTCGCCGCCCCCACGCGGCGCACGAGCACGGAGGCGGGCCCGTCCACGCGCAGGCCCGCCGTCTCGTGCCGGCCCCCGGTGAAGGAGTTGGCCGCCGTCAGGCCGAGGTCCGTGTGGGTCACGGCCTGCAGGTGGCGGGAGTTGGCGAGGACCCTGAGCGGCCCATGGTGGTGGGCGCGCAACTGGTCCTCGCCGGCGTTCGGCACCAGCGCGTACGCGAACCGGCCCGGCCGGGCCCCCGCCGCCCCGTCGAGCGTGACGGCGAGGACCGAACGGGTCACGGGGGTGTCGGGGTTGGCGGTGCGCACGACCCGGCGGCTGCGGGTGACCGGTTCCTCGGTGACCCGCACCCGCGGGGCGTCGAGGAAGACGTAGCCGACCGAGGTGCCCCGCGTGGCGTTGGCGTAGCGCAGCCAGCGCAGGTCGGCGGTGCCGGGGCCGGTCCAGGGGCGGCCGTCGCGGAGCACGCCGGTGAGGGCGGTGCGGTCACCGGGGGCGGCGGTGCGGGCGTCGACGGTCGTGGTGACGGCCCGCCCGGCCGCGTCGCCGACGTCCGCGGCGAGCACCACGATCTCGTCGTCGAGCAGGAACCACGACTTCGTCGACGTCGCGCCCCGGTACACCACGAAGTCCTCGGGCAGCAGGGCCCGGTCGTGGTACGCCACGTCGCTGGACTGCACCGCGCCGGCCGCGCCGTACGCCCCGAGGACGGCGCCGCCGGAGTACCGGTTCGTGCCGCGCGGGAAGTACACGTACTTGTTCTGCGACTCCGACGACGACGTGAAGTGGAGCGGATGGCCGGGGTTGTCGTAGTACGGCGTGCCGTACAGCTCCGGGACCGTGCGCCGCTGTTCGACGGGCGCGGTGACGCCCGCGAGACCGTACGGCGAGACGGTGGTGTAGTAGTCGACGCCGTACGCCTGGGTCTGGTCCTGGCCGGCGAGATAGAGGTAGTGGGCGCCGTCTCCCTGGAACCACGGCATGAGGTTCTCGCCGTTCATGTACTCGTACTTGCTGATCCGGTCCGAGCTGCGCGCCAGCGCGAAGGCGTAGCCGGGCCTGCGGTGCACGGTCTTGTCCATGGCGTTGAACGCGACGCTGCGCGCGGCGGGATTGAGGTCGGCGGGCGGCACGGAGGCGTCGCCGATGATGTCGGCATAGCGCACGACGCTGACCGGGGAGACGAAGCGGGCCGGGTCGAGGGCGGCGCGCGAGGTGGCCCTGACGTGCTTGACGTACCCCTTCAGCGCGGTGGCGTCGGCACCGGTCGCGAGCGTGGAGAGGTCGACGACGGCCTCGACGACCACCGCGACGTCGGTGTAGCCGGAGTCCGTGCGCGCCACCGCGCGGCCCTTGACGATCTCCATCATCCAGCCCTCGAAGATGAGCGGGGCGAAGCCGTCGCGGACCCAGCCGTGCACGGTCGGCACCAGCTCCTGGCCGTGCGCGAAGCCGGTGCCGTCGAGGATCTTGAGGGTCTGCACCACACGGGTCAGCAGTCCCTTGCCATACGAGCCCGTGTACGCAACGGAGGCGTGCTGGATGAAGGAGCCGTCGGCGTAATAGCCGTCCGTCACCCCGTGGTTGAGGTGGTAGGGGTCGATGGTGACGAACACCGTCAGCTGGTCGGTGAGGGCCTTGCGGATCCGGGCCTCGCCCGCCTCGCCCAGGACGGCGCCCTGAAGGACGCGGTTGGTGGTGATGTCGGCGAGGTTGGCGCCGGTGTGGAAGCGCGAGTCGAGGTTCACGTCGCCGTCGGTGCCGTTGCGCAGGTAGGCGTCCATCGAGGCGACGTAGGTACGGATCAACTCGGGTCGGTACGTGCCCAGTTCGTCGACCAGCAGGACGAGGGTCCGGCTGATGTGCTGGGGTATGCCGATCTCCCAGTGGAACCAGTTGCCGTAGTAGCCCTTGGACTGGTCGCCGTAGTACCGCTCGTGCAGCCACACCAGGCCGTCGATCACCCGGCGCTGCACGGCCGTGTCGCCGTACAGGTCGGAGGGCGCGCGCGGGTTCGGGGTGCGGGTGGCGAGGGCCATCTCGTACAGCTTGCGGTAGGCGGTGTTCAGGCTGGCCTCGTCGGTGCCGAGCACCAGACCCGCGAAGAGCTCGCCCTCGCCCGCGTCGTCCATCGCCTTCAGGTCGGCCCGCGCGGCCTTGTCGACGGCCGCGAGCTTCGCGGCGGTCTCCGGGCGGGCGTTGGACTCCTCGGTCCCGGCGAAGACGGCCACGGTGTTGGCGAGCAGCCGGGCGCGGTCCGCGGCGGCCGTCGCCGCGTCCGCGCGGCCGACGGGGACCACCGCCAGGAGACCGGCAGCCGACAGGGCGGACAACAGGCGTCTACGGGTGATCTCCATGGCGGCCTCCACCGGCGGCGACGTGCGTGGCGTTCGGGCGGGACGTGCGTCGATCGTGCGGCGGGCGGAGTCAAGCAGATGGTCCGGGCCGGGACAAGGGGCCCGCACCGCCCCCGCCGGTCGAGCGGATTGATAGCGTCCCTCTGATCTTGACGGGGTTCACGGGGGAAGGAGAGCGCCATGCCCGAGGCGGGCGCGCCGCGCGTGGCGCGGCGGCGCACCTGGCTGGTGGTCGCGCTGGTGGCGGTGGTGCTGGTCGCGTCGTCGGTGACCTGGTTCGCGGTGTCCCGGTCCCAGGAGCGCGAGGACCGGCTCGCGGCCAACCAGGAGCAGCTGACGCGGGCCTGCGCGGGCCTGCTCCCCGAGGAGCTGCGCTCCTTCGTGCCCGACGACGAGGACGGCGTGCTGGACGAGTTCGGCACGATGCTGCGCCCCGGGCAGGAGAGCCGGTCGCTGCTGGACTGCACGCTGTCGTGGGGCGGCGGCGGTGACGCCTGGGAGCCCGACGCGCGGGCGCGGGTGCGGGCCGAGGCCGCGCTGACCCGCGCCGCGTCGCCCGCCCTCGACGGCGGCTTCGAACTGCCGCTGCCGGACAGCGCGTTGGGCTCGGTGTCCACCGACGGCCGGCTGAACGGCAGCACGGTGACGGCCGCGCTCCTCGTCGACTGCCCCAAGGGCCTCACGGGCCGGGTCCGTCCCTCGCGGGACCTCCTCGTCTCGGTGGACCTGCCGTCCCGGGCCGACGAGTACGACGTACCGAAGGCCGACAAGGCCCTCGCCTCCCGCACCGCGGTGCGCGTCGCCGACTGGGTGGCGCACAAGCAGGGCTGCGGGAGCAGGCCGCTCGCGGACGCGTCCGGCGCGGCGGGCACCCCGGCGAACGCGCCGAAGCTCTGCGCCTGGCTCTCCCCCAAGGCGCTGCACCTGGCGCGGGGCCGCTGGACCTTCCGCGAGAACGCGACGACGTACAGCACGCGCACCGGCGTGTGCGGCGGGCAGTGGGACGACACCATCGGCTCCCCGTACGACATGACGATCAGGGCGGCGGACGCGCGGAGCTGGTCCGGCGTCCTCGCGAGCGGGGCGTACGACCACTACCAGGACAGCGGGCACGTACCCGATCCCGGGAAGCGGACCGATCCCGGGAGGACCGTGCCGGTCGAGGAGTCCGGCGACGATCCGCGGCTCGCCCTGTGGGCGCGGTCCGAGTGCGTCGCGGGGCCGACCTACCACCGCGTCACCGTGACCCCCGAACTCGACTTCGACCGCGGCCTCCGGGAGGGCCGCAGGGATCTGGAGCCGAAGGAGCGGCGGCAGCTCTCGCAGCGGGCGCGCGCCGTGCTGGACCGCTATCTGGCGGCGCCCGACGGCTGGCCCCGGCGCGCGCACTGCCGGCAGACGAAGGTGATGGGAGAGGTGCAGGAGTGGCGCGGCTGACGTGGGGGACGAAGGCGGGACGGGTCGTCCTCTCGTCCTGCGGGGCGCTGGTCGCGCTGGCGCTGATCGGTGGCGGCTCCTACTGGTGGGGCGGGCCGCGCGAGCGCAGCGAGGCGCGCCAGGTGATCGCCGGGGCGTGCCGGGGCATGCTGCCCGCCGAGGAGATGCGGGCCGTCCTCGGCGACGGGCCCTTCACGAGCGGCCCCGGCAGGCGGATCGTGCCGGACGCGGGGCGGCCCGAGGAGAACGACCGGGGCGCGGCCTGGCAGGTGGCGTGCGCCGTCAGCCGCGAGACCGAGCACCACGCGGGACACCCCACGCACGACGCCTCCGTCGAGGTCTCCGTGCAGCGCGTCCCGGAGCGCAAGGGCAACGGCACCGACGCCGACCACGAACGCCCGCGCGGATACGGCGCGCTGTACCCGCGGGTCCCGACCGATCTGCCGCCCGCCGCGCTCGGCGGCGGCTGGCGGGGCACCCTCACCACCGGTGAGGGCACGTCGGGTCCGGGCGGCGGCGAATCGGCGTCCACCGCGGTCCTCCTGGACTGCGCGCGCGGGCGCGGCTCCCTGCTCGTCTCGGTGGACGTCGAGGTGGAGGACGGCAACGTCGACGACCCCGGGCAGCGCACGTCCTCTGCACGGATCGCCACCGCGACGGCCGCGAAGGCCTCCCGCGAGCTGGGCTGCGACGCCGAGGTCGGCAAGCCCCTGCGCACGGTGGCGCTCCCGGTGAACGCCGACGAGGACGTGCCGCTCGCCGACGCCTCGGGGACCTGCCGGGGCGTCCCGGGCCGGGGCGAGCGGGTGACCCGGGCGTGGGAGAGCGCTCGCGCCGAGGGCCCGGTGGAGGTGTGCGTCCTCGCGGGCGGCCGTCCCGGCATGCCCATGGACGGCCCCGAGAGGACGCGGAGCTACCACCTGGTCGCGTACTACGGCCCGTACGCGGAGCAGGAGCGCCTCGACCACCTGGAGCGGTACGGCAGATACTCCGACGACCCCGGCCCCGGCGACGCCCCGGCGGGGCGGCTCCCCGGCGGCGGTCACTGGGCGAGCGCCGGGTGCCGGGACGGCGGCGGACCCGCGCTGTTCACGGTGCGGCCGGACGACGTGCCGGACAGGGGCGCGTACGGCGCGGACGGAAAGCCCGTCGGGGCGCGGGAGTCCACGGCCGACCTGGCCTACCAGCGGGCCGCGCTGAAGGAGTTCGCACAGCGGTCGGCGCGGGCGCACGGCTGCGGGGCGCCGAGGCTGCCCTGACCCCGCGCGGCCCGTCCCGCCCCGGCCCGCGCGGCCGGGGCCCTCAGCCCTGGCGGGTCCCGGCGCGCCCCGCGATGTGCGGGGGTGGCGCGATGTCCGGGGGCAGCAGCGGGTCGGGCACGGGCGTGCCCCACGCGGCGGTCAGCGGGAGGTTGCCGGCCCAGACGCCGAGCGCCGCGTCCGGTCCCTCGCCGTCGTCCGGCGGTCCCGCCGCGACCTTGACGGAGGCCTCCGCCAGGGAGAGCGCGAGCAGGGTCGTCGCGGCGAGTTCCTTGCGGCTGGGGCGGCGGGCGTAGTCCCACTGCCCCGGCGTCGCGTGCTCGGTGAGCAGGCGCAGGCCGCGCAGCTTCTCCTCCGGGTCGGTCACCACGCGCGGCACGCCGTGGATCATCGCGCTGCGGTAGCTGACGCCGTGCTCGAAGACCGAGCGGGCGAGGACCAGCCCGTCCACGTGGGTGACGGTGACGCAGACGGACGCCTCGGGGTCGGCGGCCAGGCTGCGGCTCGCGACGGAGCCGTGCAGGAAGAGGTGGGTGTCGTCCCGGCCGTAGACGGTGGGCACGACCATCGGGTGGCCGTCGACGACCACGCCGAGGTGGCAGACGAAACCGGCGTCGAGCACCGCCTCCAGGTCGGCGCGGGCCAGGCTGCCCTGCTCGCGCAGGCGGCGGTGGCGGGTGCGGTCGGTGACGGGGAGAGCGGCGGGCAGCGGGGCGTCCGGCGTCGGCCGAGGTCGTTGATTCACACGGCGTGAATGTACTGATATCGCGCGTCAGTCGCCACAGCTCTATCGATATCGACCGTGCGAGATGATCACTTTCGCGATATCCGTAGATCCCCCGTGGTGTGTCCAAGCCCTGCCCGAAGAGTCCAACGACTCCCGCTCCGAAACAATTGTGAGCCGGCGCCCCGGCACGGTCTGATGGAAGACATGGACCTCCCCCACCACGAGGACGTATCCCCCGGCACCGGAACTCTCCCGCCCCGATCCTGGTACGCGGCGTCGGACGCCGCCGCCCTCTCCCTCAACGGTCCCTGGCGCTTCCGCCTCTCCCCCACCGCCGACGCGCAGGACGACGCGTTCGCCGCCGACGGGTACGACCCCGCCGCCTGGGACCAGATCGCCGTCCCCGGCCACTGGGTGCTCCAGGGCCACGGCGCGCCCCACTACACCAACCAGCTCTATCCGTTCCCGGTGGACCCGCCGCGCGTACCGACCGAGAACCCCACCGGCGACCACCTGCGCGTCTTCGACCTGCCCGCCGACTGGCCGGAGCGGGGCACCGCCGTGCTCCGCTTCGACGGCGTCGAGTCGTGCGCCCGCGTCTGGCTGAACGGCACGGAACTCGGCGACTTCAAGGGCTCGCGCCTCGCCCACGAGTTCACGGTCGGCCCGCTGCTGCGCCCCGAGGGGAACGTCCTCGCCGTCCGCGTCCACCAGTGGTCGGCCGGCTCGTACCTGGAGGACCAGGACCAGTGGTGGCTGCCGGGCATCTTCCGTGACGTGACGCTGCTGCACCGGCCCGAGGGCTGCGCGGCCGACTTCTTCGTCCACTCCTCGTACGACCACCGGACGGGGACGGGCACGCTGCGGGTCGACTCGGACGTCCAAGGGCGCGTCACCGTCCCCGAGTTGGGCGTCGACGTCGCCACGGGCGAGGAGGCCGCCGTGCCCGTGCGGCCGTGGACCGCGGAGACACCCCGGCTCTACGACGGCGTGCTGGCCACGGCGGGCGAGCGGATCCCGCTGCGCGTGGGCTTCCGCACCGTCGCCGTCGAGGACGGCCTGATCAAGGTCAACGGCCGCCCGGTCCTGCTGCGCGGCGTCAACCGCCACGAGTTCCACCCGGAGACCGGCCGCGCCCTCGACCTGGAGACGATGCGCGCGGACGTGCTCCTGATGAAGCGGCACAACATCAACGCCGTGCGCACCAGCCACTATCCGCCCCACCCCGCCTTCCTCGACCTGTGCGACGAGCTGGGCCTGTGGGTGATCGACGAGTGCGACCTGGAGACGCACGGCTTCACGGCGGTCGGCTGGCGCGGCAACCCCGTCGACGACGACCGCTGGACGCCCGCCCTCCTCGACCGCGCGGCCCGCATGGTCGAGCGCGACAAGAACCACCCGTCGGTCGTCCTGTGGTCGCTCGGCAACGAATGCGGGACGGGCCGCGGCCTGACCGCCATGGCCGACTGGATCCGCGCCCGGGACCCCGGCCGCCCGCTCCACTACGAGGGCGACAGGTCGTGCGCGGACACGGACGTCTATTCACGGATGTACGCCGACCACGCCGAGGTCGAGAGCATCGGCCGCGGCACGGACGAGGGGCCGGAGGCCCGCCGGCACCTCCCCTTCATCCTCTGCGAGTACGGCCACGCGATGGGCAACGGCCCCGGCGGACTCAGCGAGTACCAACGGCTCTTCGAGACGTACGAGCGGCTCCAGGGCGGCTTCGTCTGGGAGTGGATCGACCACGGGATCGCCCACCCCGCGTACGGGTACGCCTACGGCGGCGACTTCGGCGAGCGGCCGCACGACGGGAACTTCGTCTGCGACGGCCTGCTGTTCCCCGACCGGACGCCGTCCCCCGGCCTGGTCGCGTACAAGAAGGTGATCGAGCCGGTCCGCATCGAGGGCGACGGCCGCGCCGGGACGGTGCGGATCACCAATCTGCACGACTTCGCGGACCTCTCCCACCTGGCGTTCACCTGGTCGTACGACGTGGACGGCGAGAGCGTCGCCGACGGCACCCTGGCCGTGCCGACCGTGGCACCCGGCGAGTCCACCGAGGTGAAGCTGCCGCCGGCGCCGACGCGGGGCAAGGACGCCGAGACGCGCTGGACGGTGCGGGCGCGGCTCGCGCGGGGCACGGCGTGGGCGCCGGGCGGCCATGTGGTGGCGTGGGCCCAGCTGCCCGTCGAGGTCGGCATGATCCTGCCGGTGCCGGGCGGCACGGCCCCGGTCCGGGAGGACGGGCGGATCCGGCTCGGCCCGGCCGCCTTCGACGCCCACGGCACCCTGCTCTCCTTCGGCGGCCTGACGGTCGAGGGGCTGCGCGTGGACGTATGGCGGGCGCCCACCGACAACGACAACGGCATGCCCTGGCGCCCCGAGCCGTCCGTGGCCGCGCGCTGGCGGGCACTCGGCCTCGACCGGGTCCAACACCGGCTGGACGCGGTGGAGTTGGGCGAGGACGCGCTGACCGTACGCAGCCGCGTCGCGCCCGCGGCGAGCGACCTCGGCCTGCGGGTGGCGTACCGCTGGCAGTCGGACGGCACCCGGCTCCTGCTGACCGTGGACGTGGTCCCGGAGGGCGCGTGGACGGTGCCGCTGCCGCGCGTCGGCATCCGCTTCGGGCTGCCGGGCGCGGCGGGGCCGGTCCGGTGGTTCGGCGGCGGGCCCGGCGAGGCCTACCCCGACACCGCGCAGGCGGCGCTGGTCGGTGTGTGGGAGTCGGACGTCGACGCCCTGCAGACGCCGTACGTACGCCCGCAGGAGAACGGCGCGCGCCCGGACGTCCGCTGGGCGGAGGTGGGCGGGCTGCGGATCGACAGCGACCACGGCCCGTGGTTCACCGCGCGCCGCTGGACGACCGAGCACCTCGACGCCGCACGTCACCGCCCCGACCTCGTCCCCGGCGACACGGTCTGGGTCAACCTGGACAGCGGCCTGCACGGCATCGGCTCCCAGTCCTGCGGGCCCGGTGTGCTCCCGCAGTACGAACTGACCGCCACGCACTGGCGGTTCAGCCACACCTTCTCCCTCACCGGCCGGTGAGGG
>NZ_LIRJ01000211.1 GCF_001419745.1 Streptomyces silaceus
GCGACCTGCGCGATGCCGGTCGCGCCGAGCGGATGGCCCTTGGAGATGAGGCCTCCGGAGGGGTTCACGACCCAGCGGCCGCCGTACGTCGTCGCGCCGCTCTCGACGAGCTTGCCGGACTCACCCGCCGCGCACATGCCGAGCGCCTCGTACGTGAGGAGTTCGTTGATGGAGAAGCAGTCGTGCAGCTCGACGACGTCCACGTCCTCGATGCCGAGCCCCGACCGCTCGTACACCTGGCGCGCCGCCTCCCGGGACATCGGCTGCCCGACGGCGTCGATGCACGACCCGGAGGCGAAGGACTCGCCGGTGTCCGTGGTCATGGCCTGGGCGGCGATCTCCACGGCGCGGTCCCCGAGGCCGTGCCGCTCCACGAACCGTTCGGAGACGACGACCGCCGCCGCCGAGCCGTCCGAGGTCGGCGAGCACTGGAGCTTGGTGAGCGGGCGGTGGATGGTCTTGGCGGCGAGGATCTCGTCGACGGTGTACGCGTCCTGGAACTGGGCGTAGGGGTTGTTCGTGGAGTGCCGGTGGTTCTTGGCGCCCACCGCCGCGAGCTGTGCCTCGGTCGTGCCGTGCTTCTCCATGTGCTCACGGGCCGCGTTGCCGAAGATCTGCGCGGTGGGCGGGGTCATCTCGAAGCCGTGGCGCGCGGCCATGATCCCGTAGTGCCGGGCGACCGGCGACGTCTTGAAGTCGCCGCCGTCGCTGCCGCCGCCCAGCGCGCCCCGCGCCATCTTCTCGAAGCCGAGCGCGAGCACGCAGTCGCTGACGCCGCCCTCGACGAACTGCCGCGCCATCATCAGCGCGGTCGAGGCGGTCGCGCAGTTGTTGTTGACGTTGTAGACGGGGACGCCGGTCAGGCCGAGTTCGTAGACGGCGCGCTGCCCGGCCGTCGAGGCCTGGAAGCAGTAGCCGACGGGGACCTGTTCGACGTCCTCGTAGGAGATCCCGGCGTCGTCGAGCGCCTTGGTGCCCGCCTCCTTCGCCATGTCCCAGTACTGCCAGTCACGCGTCTCGGGCTTCTCGAACCTGGTCATCCCGACGCCGACCACGTACGCCTTCATGGGGTTCCCTTCAGTCACGGGGCAGGCCGAGGATCCGCTCGGCGACGACGTTGAGCTGGACCTGGGTGGTGCCGCCCGCGATGGTCAGGCAGCGGGACATCAGGAAGCCGTGCAGCGCGCGCTCCGCCGCGCCCTCGCGGACCGCGCCCGCCGGGCCGAGGAGTTCCAGGGCCAGCTCGGCGACCTTCTGCTGGTGCGGGGTCTGGACGAGTTTGCGTACGGAGGCTCCGGCGCCCGGCTCCGCGCCCGCGACCTGCCGGATCGTGGTGCGCAGCCCGATGCAGGCCAGGGCGTGGGCCTCGGCGGCGAGCGCCCCGACGCGGGCGCGGCAGGCGCCGTCGAGGTCGTCGGCGCGCGCGATGAGCGCCTCCAGGCCGGTGTCGAAGGCCACCTGGTCGGCCATGTGGACGCGTTCGTTGCCGAGGGTGTCGCGGGCCACCCGCCAGCCGTCGTCGACCTGTCCGACGACCGCGTCCTCGGGCAGGAACACGTCGTCGAAGTACACCTCGTTGAAGAGGGAGTCGCCGGTGATCTCCTTGAGGGGGCGGATGTCGAGGCCGCCCGCCTCGGCGGCGGCCTTCATGTCGACGACGAAGTACGTCAGGCCCTTGTGCTTGGGCACCTCGGGGTTCGTCCGGGCGAGCAGGATCCCGTGGTCCGCCCACTGGGCCGCGCTCGTCCACACCTTCTGGCCGTTGACGCGCCAGCCTCCCTCGACGCGCTCGGCCCGGGTGCGCAGCGAGGCGAGGTCGGATCCGGCGCCCGGTTCGCTGAAGAGCTGGCACCACAGGAGGTCGCCGCGCAGGGTGGGCGCGAGGTAGCGCTCCCGCTGCCCGGGGGTGCCGTACGTGAGGAGGGAGGGGACCACCCAGGTGGCGATGCCCAGCTCCGCGAGCCTGACCCCGGCGGCCTTCGACTCCTCCTGGACGACGAGCTGTTGGACCGGTCCCGCGCCCAGGCCGTGGGGCGGGGGCAGGTGCGGGGCCGCGTATCCGGTGGGCGCGAGGGCCTTGCGGGCGGCGGCCGGGTCGAGTCCGCGGACCGCCTCGACGGCCGCGCGGGCCGGCTCGCGGTACGCCGCGGCCTCCTCGGGGAGCTCCAGGCGCAGCTCGCGCCGCGCGCCGGACTCCGCGAGGCGCACGGCGCGCAGCCGGTGCGTGTCGCCCGCGCCGAGCAGCTGGCGCGCCACGACGGCCCTGCGCAGATACAGGTGGGCGTCGTGCTCCCAGGTGAAGCCGATGCCGCCGAGGATCTGCACGCAGTCCTTGGCGCAGGAGTACGCGGCGTCCAGGGCGGTGCCCGCGGCGAGCGCGGCGGCCAGCCCCCGCACGTCGGCGGGCTCGTCCGCGGCGCGGGCCGCGTCCCAGGCCAGGGCCCGGGCCTGTTCGAGGCGGACGAGCATGTCGGCGCAGAGGTGCTTGACGCCCTGGAACTGTCCGATGGGCCGCCCGAACTGCTCGCGCACCTTGGCGTGTTCGGCCGCGGTGTGCAGGGCCCACGCCGCGGTGCCGCACGCGTCGGCGGCCAGGACGACGGCGGCCAGGTCGCGGACGGCCGCGGTGTCCACGGCGAGCACCCGGCCGGACGGGACGTGCGCGGCCCGCGCGGTGATCTCGGCGGTGGGCCGGGTCGGGTCGGCACTTTCGTGCGGGCGGACGGTCAGCGCGGCCGCGTCGACGGCGAGCCAGACGGGTCCCGCCGCGGAGGTGGCGGCCAGGATCAGCAGGTCCGCCTCGCCGCCGGACAGGACGGGCGGGGCGGTGCCGTCGAGGACGTGTCCGTCGGGGACGGCGACGGCGGTGAGCGCGCCCGCGTCGAGGGCGACGGCGCCGATACGGGTGCCGTCCGCGAGGTCGGCGGCGAGCGCGTGGGCGCCCGCGTGGCGCAGCACCAGGGAGGCGAGGGAGCTCGCCAGGAGCGGTCCGGGGAGCGCGGAGCGTGCCGCCTCCTCCAGGACGACCGCCAGGTCGACGAGGTCGCCGCCCCCGCCGCCGCACTCCTCGGGCAGGTGCGCGCCGAGCAGCCCCTGGTCCGCGAGGCCGTCCCAGTGGGCGGGCCTGCCGCCGCCTGGCGGCGGGGCGTCGAGCAGTTTGCGTATCTCCTCGGGGGGCACGGCGCGCGCGATCCAGCCGCGCACGGCCGAGGCCAACTCCCGCTGTTCCCGCGTGATTCCGATCCCCATGCGCATCCTCGCCGGTAGCAGCTGCCGGGACGGCGACAGAGTAGAACACGTTCCAATCTGACGGAAGGTCAGATGCGCGCCGTCTTGGCGCGCGCCTCTCGCGCCGCTCGGCGCGCACCTCCCGCGTCGCCTTGGCACGCGCCTCGCGCACCGCCTCGGCGCGCTTCCGGGCCGCCCCACCCGCACCCCTTGGACCGGCCCGCCGCGCGCCCCCGCGGACGGCCCGTGCTCCGGCGCCCGCACCCGGCGCCCCGGTCGATGAATCGGTTAACAGCGGGTCAAGAGTTCCCCTCGTACGACGTCCGTCGGAATAGTCGCCCGGGGAAACAGGTTCGAGCTACACGTACTCCCTGCCGACCACCCGCGCTCCTGCCGAGCCGACCTTCGCCCCGGAGGCCCCACGCAATGTCGATGACGACGACCCCTTCACGCGGAACCCGCGGAGTCGTCCCCGTACTCGCCTTCTCCGGCATCGTCGTCGCGGTGATGCAGACCCTGCTCGTGCCGGTCATCAAGGACCTGCCGACGCTGCTGGACACCGCGCCGTCCGACGCCACCTGGGTCATGACGTCCACCCTGCTCGCGGGCGCCGTCTCCACGCCGATCATGGGCCGCCTCGGCGACCTCTACGGCAAGCGGAAGATGCTGCTCACCAGCCTCGCCGTGATGGTCGTCGGCTCGCTGGTCTGCGGTTTCACCGACGACCTCGTCGTGATGATCGTGGGCCGCGCGCTCCAGGGCTTCGCCATGGGCGCCATCCCGCTCGGCATCGGCCTGATGCGCGACGAGCTGCCCCGCGAGAAGCTCGGCTCGGCGATGGCCCTGATGAGCTCCTCCATAGGCGTCGGCGGCGGCCTCGCCCTGCCGCTCGCCGCGCTGACCGCGCAGCACGCCGACTGGCACGCGCTGTTCTTCGGCGCCGCGGGCCTCGGCGTCCTGTCCATGCTCCTGACCCTCGCCTTCGTGCCGGAGAGCCCGGTCCGCGCCGAGGGCACCTTCGACGTGATCGGCGCCCTCGGCCTCTCCGCCGGCCTCGTCCTCTTCCTCCTCCCCATCACCAAGGGCAGCGACTGGGGCTGGGGCTCGGGCACCACGCTCGGCCTGTTCGCCGCCGCGGCCGTCGTCCTCGTCCTGTGGGGCGTCCTGGAACTGCGCATGAAGGCGCCGCTGGTCGACCTGCGCACCACGGCCCGCCGCTCGGTGCTCTTCACCAACCTCGCCTCGATCATGGTCGGCGTCGCCTTCTACGCCGTCTCGCTCGTCCTGCCGCAGCTGCTCCAGCTGCCCACCGCCACCGGCTACGGCCTCGGCCAGTCGATGGTCGTCGCCGGCCTGTGCGTGATGCCGCTCGGCCTGACGATGATGTTCACCGCCCCCGTCTACGCCCGCCTCTCGGCGAAGTACGGCCCGAAGGTGACCCTCATCCTCGGCATGCTGATCATCGCCGTCGGCTACGGCGCGGGCCTCGGCCTGATGAGCGCCGCCTGGCAGACCGTGATCATCGCGGTGGTCCTCGGCGCGGGCATCGGCCTCGCCTACTCCTCGCTGCCCGCGCTCATCATCGGCTCGGTCGACCCGTCCGAGACGGGCGCGGCCAACGGCCTCAACACCCTGATGCGCTCGATCGGCACCTCGGTGTCGAGCGCCGTCATCGGCATGGTCCTCGCCAACACCGCGGACCACGTCGGCGGCGTCGCCGTACCGACCATGCACGGCTTCCGTGTCTCGTTCCTCATCGCCACCGGCGCCGTCGCCGTCGGCCTGCTCTTCGCCCTGCTGCTGCCCTCCGCACGCCGCTCCGTCCACACGCAGCTGCGCGCCAGCAGCGAGGAGGACGCCAACCTGGAGCGCGCCGTCACGGCGCTCGCCGGCTTCCACGGCCAGGTGCGGGACGCGGACGGGACGCCCGTCGCCCGCGCCAAGGTGACGCTGATCGACCGGAGCGGGCGCCAGGCGGGCGCGGCCCTCACCGACGAGGGCGGGCGCTATGAACTGGCGGTGCCCGGCGACGGCTCCTACGTCCTCGCGGTGCGCGCCACCGGCCACGGCCCGCTGGCCTCGGCGGCGGCCCACCCCGGCGAGAACCGCCCCGTCGAGGTGGACCTCGCCCTGCCGCGCGACAGCGACGTCCCGGCCTGAGCGGCATCCCGTCCCCGCACCCCCGTCACGCCCGTGGCGGGGGTGCGGTGCATCATGGGGCGCCCGTACCTACGTACGCCCCCTATATACGTACGACACGTACGCACGACCTGGAGGAAGCCCATGGCCGCCGAGCCCAAGCCGGAGATTCTCGCCGCCTTCGAGGCCGCCAAGGGCTTCATGCCGCGCGGCGAGGGGCTCGCCCTGTACGCGGCGGCGGCCGAGGCGGGCACGCTCGGGCTGCCGCTCCTGGAGGTCGGCACGTACTGCGGGCGCTCCACGGTCCTGCTCGCCGACGCGGCCCGGCAGGCCGGGGTGAGCGCGATCACGGTCGACCACCACCGCGGCAGCGAGGAGCAGCAGCCGGGCTGGGAGTACCACGACCCCGAGACCGTGGACACCGAGGTCGGGCGGATGGACACGCTGCCGACCTTCCGGCGCACCCTGCACAAGGCGGGCCTGGAGGACCACGTGATCGCGGTCGTGGGCCGCTCGCCGCAGGTGGCGAAGGTGTGGGGCGGCCCGCTCGGCCTCGTCTTCATCGACGGCGGCCACACCGACGAGCACGCCACGGCCGACTACGAGGGCTGGGCGCCGCACGTCGCCGGGGGCGGGCTGCTCGTCATCCACGACGTGTTCCCCGACCCGGTCGACATCATGACCGGGCAGGCGCCGTACCGCGTGTACCTCAGGGCCCTGGAGTCCGGCGCGTTCACGGAGGTCTCGGCGGTGGACTCGCTGCGCGTGCTGCGGCGGACGGGAAGCGGGATCTGACCCCGCCCGGCGCGGGATCCGCCCTCAACCACAGCGGGGATCCGACCTCGCGGATAGGCTCGCCCTCGTGTCGTACGTAGGTCCGGAATTCGATCCCTCCCAGCCGCCCCGGCGCCGCTTCGGCCGTCCGCTGACGGTCACCGTGGCCGCGCTGGTGCCGACGTGTCTGGCCGGCTGGCTCGTGTACCAGGCGACGAGCGGCCCCGGCGGGAGCGGGCCCGCGCGATCGCTGCCCGCCTCCCCGAGCGCGCCCGCCGACCCGGGCACGCCGTCCGGCTCCGCCTCCCCCACGGCAAGCGACAAGCCGGACAAGGGGCAGGAAAAAGACAAGGACGGCGAGGACGGCGACGGCAACGATTCGACTACGAAGCCGCCCGCGGGCGAGCCCGCCCCCAACGGCCCGCTCAAGGGCAAGGTCGTCGTGATCGACCCCGGCCACAACACGGGCAACTTCCGGCACACGGCGGAGATCAACCGCCTGGTGGACATCGGGACGAACCGCAAGGAGTGCGACACCACGGGTACGTCCACCAACAACGGCTACACCGAGGCCACGTTCACCCTGGACGTCGCCCACCGGCTGCGCACGCTCCTCCAGAAGCAGGGCGCCACGGTGAAGTTGACCCAGGACGGCGACCGCCCCTGGGGCCCGTGCGTCGACGAGCGCGCCGCCATCGGCAACAAGGCGCACGCCGACGCGGTGGTCTCCGTGCACGCCGACGGCTCGGGCGCGGGCAACCGCGGCTTCCACGTGATCATGCCCGCGAAGGTGACGTCCGGCGCCGCCGACACCTCCGCGATCGTCGCCCCCTCCAAGGAGCTGGGCGAGCGGATCGCGGGCGAGTTCGTGCGCGCCACCGGCAGCGCCCCCTCCAACTACATCGGGGGTGGCACCGGCCTCGACACCCGCAAGGACCTCGGCGGACTCAATCTCTCCACCGTCCCGAAGGTGTTCATCGAGTGCGGCAACATGCGGGACGCCAAGGACGAGGCGCTCCTGACGAGCGGCGCGTGGCGGCAGAAGGCGGCCCAGGGCATTTCGTCGGGAATCGTCGGCTTCCTGCGGGGGTAGATCGTGAACGTCCTCGTTCCAAGGCGTGGACGTCTTTATCCCGAGCAGACACCCCGACCGTCCGGAGGATATTGTCCTCCCTACGATGAGGGGCCACCCCCGCGCTTCGCGCACCGCGACACGCACGCGACTACGGCGACAGCGACGCCTCCACTGACGAGACGACTGACGAAGGACCTGAAGTGAATTTCCGCTCCCTCACTCGAGGCGACGGCGTGGTGATCGGAGCAGCGGTGTTGCTCTTCATCGCCTCGTTCCTCGACACCCTTGACGCCGACGGCGGCGACAGCTCCAAGCTGCCCAACGCCTGGGAAAACGGCAACCTGCTGCTCAGCGTGTACCTGCTCGGCATCATCGGTGCGGCGCTCGTCGTCGTGGCCCGCGCGCTGCCCCAGCCGCGCAAGGTCATCGGCCTGGACCTCGGTCAGCTCGGTGTGGCCTTCACCATCGCCTCCGCCTGGAGCTCGCTCGGCGCGATCTTCGACGTCGACCAGTCCTACGGCTTCCTCTTCGAGGCCTTCGGCGGCCGTAGCGAGTCTCCCGATGCCGGTGTCGGCCTCATCCTCGGCCTGATCGGCGCGCTGGTGCTGGCCGCCGCCGCGGTGGCCACGAACATCGTCCCCGCACTGAAGGCCCCCCTCATGGGCGCCCCGCGTCCGGTCGCCCCGCAGCCCTACGGCGGCCAGCCCCAGGGCGGCTACGGCTACCCGGGCGCCCAGCCGCAGCAGGGCCAGCCGTACGGCGGCCAGCCGGGGCAGCCGCAGGGCGGCCAGTCCTTCGGCGGTCAGCCGCAGGGCGGCCAGACCCCGCCGCCCGCGCAGGCGCAGCCGGCCGGTGACTTCTCGCCGTTCTGGTTCGCCGTGCCGGTACCGCGTCCGCTGTACGCGGAGGACGGCTCGCCCACGCCGATCGCCGAACTGGCGCCCGGCACCTGGTACCTGGCCGTCGAGCAGCGCGGCCCCGGCCTGGTGGCCCAGACGCAGGACGGCCGTCGCGGCGTGCTGCAGGACACCACGGGGATCCAGCGCGGCTGATCGCCCCAGCAGTAACCTCACGGCCCCTCGCCCTTCCGGGCGGGGGGCCGTTGTCGTACAGTCGCCTCCCGGCAGTGAACTGACGGATCGTCAGAAATGGGACTGGGAGGGCGTATGCGGCTCGGGCTCGCACTCGGATACTGGGGGCGCGGCCCCGACCCCGGCCATGTCGCCCTCGCCCAGGAGGCCGAGCGGCTCGGCTACGACTCCGTGTGGACCGCCGAGGCCTGGGGCTCGGACGCCTTCACGCCGCTGACCTGGATCGCATCGCAGACCTCACGGATCAGGCTGGGCACGGCCGTCGTGCAGATGGCGGCCCGCTCCCCCGTCACCACCGCCATGCACGCGCTCACCCTCGACCACCTCTCCGGCGGGCGGATGATGCTGGGGCTCGGGCTGTCCGGGCCGCAGGTGGTGGAGGGGTGGTACGGGCGGCCGTTCCCCCGGTCCCCGCTGACCGCGACCCGTGAGTACGTCGACGTGATCCGGCAGGTGCTGCGGCGCGAGGGCCCGGTGGAGCTGGCGGGCCGCTTCCACGCCCACCCCTACGGCGGCGAGGACGGCACCGGCCTCGGCAAGGCGCTCAAGCCGATCACCCACCCGCTCCGCGCCGACCTGCCGATCCTGCTCGGCGCGGAGGGCCCCAAGAACATCGCGCAGACCACGCGGATCGCCGACGGCTGGCTGCCGCTGTACTGGTCGCCGACCCGCACGGACGTGTACGAGGCGTCGCTCGCCGACCTCCGGGAGAACTTCCTGATCGCCCCCATGGCGCGCGCGAAGGTCTGCGACGACGTGCGCGAGGGGCTGCTGCCGGTCAAGGCCATGCTCGGCTTCTACATCGGCGGCATGGGGCACTCCGCCCGCAACTTCCACGCCGACCTGATGGCACGCATGGGGTACGAGGCGGAGGCGCGGCGCATCCAGGAGCTGTTCCTCGCGGGGCGCAGGGAGGAGGCCGTCCTCGCCGTGCCCGACGCCTTCGCCGACGAGATCTCCCTGATCGGGCCGCGCGAACGCATCGCGGAGCGCCTGGAGCTGTGGCGCAAGGGCCCGGTGACGGACCTGCTCGTGCTGGCCCCCGACCCGCACACCCTGCGGGTCCTCGCGGAGCTCAACTCCTAGGCGCCGCCTAGCCCTTGGTGAGCTCGCCCGCCGAGGGCACCTTGTCCTTGACCTCCGCGCCCGCGCTCTTGCCCGCGTCCTTGACGTCGTTGATGATGCCGTCGAAGGAGTTCACGATCGAGTCCGTGCCGTCGCCCTTGCGGAGCTTGGACGGCAGGTCCTTGAGGGCGTCGATGCCGGCGCTCAGCGGTGCCACGGCCTTGGCGAGCGTCGGGTCGCCCTCCGCGTTCTTCAGCGCCGCCTTCAGCCTGTTGTACGTGAAGGCGCCCGCGAGGCCCGCCTTGACCAGGGCGAACTTCCGGCCGTCCGCGCCGCTCTTGAACGTGCCCGCGCGGAACGGTTTCACGATCCACTGGTACGTCGCCCCCGCGGCGAGCCCCGCGTTGGCCACGAAGCGGGTCTTGGCGAACTTCTGCTTCTCGGCGGAGCTGGTGCCCGTCGGCGTCGCCGCGCTGTCCTTGTCGTCGTCGTTGCAGGCGGTCGCGCCCACGAGGAGCGTGCAGCACAGGGTGAGGGAGACTCCGGCGCGGCGGACGGATACGGGGCTGAGCACGGCAGCTGCCTCCTGGGGTGAGCGGTCCTCACGGCAGCCTCACCCCGCCCGCCGGGCACCGCCACTCGGACGAGGCCGTCCGGGTTTCAACCGGCGCAGGCGCGGTACCCGTACTCCATGTCTCCCAGAACCCGGCACACCCGAGGCACCAACGAGGCAGCGAAGATCATCGTGATCGTCGCGGACGTCCTGGCCTTCATCATCGGGCTATGGATCCTGATGTACCTGCTGGACGCCAACCGCGCCAACGACCTCGTGCGGTTCGTGCACGGCGCGGCCCGCTGGCTGGCCGGCTGGTCCCATGACCTGTTCACCTTCGACGACGCCTGGGCGCGGGTCGTCGCGGGCTACGGCCTGGCGGCGGTCGTGTACCTGCTGGTCGGGCACACACTCGCGGGGCGTCTGCGCCGCCACTGAGCCGGTCCCGGCTACTGGGCCGCCCCGCAGCACTCCGGGTCCAGGCCCGCGGGCAGGCCCTCGCCCGAGAACACCGAGCAGGTCGCCTCGTCGCCGCCGAGCGCCGCCACCGCGAGGAGCAGCGAGCCCGCCGTCCAGGTGGTGAGCTCCTCCGGCCAGACGGCCTCGTCGTCGAAGACGTACCCCGTCCAGTACAGGCCCGACGCGGGATCGCGCAGATGCTGGATGGACTGGAGGATCTCCAGCGCGCGGTCGGACTCGCCCGACGCCCACAGGGCCAGGGCGAGTTCGGCGCTCTCGCCGCCCGTGACCCACGGGTTGGGCACCACGCAGCGCACCCCGAGGCCGGGCACGACGAAGCGGTCCCAGCCCTCCTCGATGCGGGACTTGGCGTCGGCTCCGGTGAGCGCGCCGCCCAGGACCGGGTAGTACCAGTCCATCGAGTAGCGGCCCTTGTCGAGGAAGCGCTCGGGGTGGCGGCGGATCGCGTGCCCGAGGGCGCCGGCCGCCAACTCCCAGTCGGGCTGCGGCTCCTCGCGCTGCTCGGCGATGGCGAGCGCGCAGCGCAGCGCCTGGTGGATGGAGGAGGAGCCGGTCAGCAGCGCGTCCGTGACGGCCGTGCCGTCCGCCTCCCGCTTCCAGCCGATCTGGCCGCCCGGCAGCTGGAGGGCGAGGACGAACTCGACGGCGGCCACGACGACCGGCCACATGCGGTCGAGGAAGGCCTCGTCGCCGGTGGCGAGGTAGTGGTGCCAGGCGCCCACGGCGACGTAGGCGCAGAAGTTGGACTCCTTGCCGCGGTCCGTGACGTCGTGGGCGTCGCCGTCGGCGTACGCCGCGTACCAGGAGCCGTCCGGGTTCTGGTGCCGCGCGAGCCAGTCGTAGGCGCGCCCGGCGGCCGTGTGCTCGCCCGCCGCGTCCAGGGCCATGGCGGCCTCGGTGTGGTCCCACGGGTCCAGGTGGTGGCCGCGGAACCACGGGATGGCGCCGTCCTCGCGCTGGACGGCGAGGATGCCCCGTACCGTCGCGGCGGCCTGATCGGCCGTCAGGACGCCGGGCAGGACGAGGTGTTCGGTCCGCTCCGGGCTCGTCACTTGGCGGCCACCGCGGCGTCGGCGCCGGTCTCGGCCCCGGTCTTCGGCAGGTGCGGCTTCGTCGCGTACGCCACGAAGCTCTTGCCGACGACGGGGTTGAGCAACTGCTCGGCGACCCGGGTGGCCAGCGGCTTCTTCATGATGTCCCAGACGAGCAGCTTGTGGTACGCCCGCACCGGCAGCGCCTTGTCGTTGTCGACGCCGAACGCGCACTTGAGCCACCAGTACGGCGAGTGCAGCGCGTGCGCGTGGTGCGTGCCGTACGGCTTGAGGCCCGACTCCCGCATCTTGGCGAGGAGTTCGTCCGCCTTGTAGATGCGGATATGGCCGCCCTCGACCTCGTGGTAGGCGTCGCTCAGCGCCCAGCAGACCTTCTCGGGGCCGTAGCGCGGGACGGTCACCGCGATGCGGCCGCCCGGCTTGAGCACGCGGACCATCTCGGCGAGCACACCCTTGTCGTCCGGTATGTGCTCCATGACCTCGGAGATGATCACGACGTCGAACGAGGCGTCGGGGAAGGGCAGGTTGAGCGCGTCGCCCTCCATGGCGGTGGCCGTCGCGCCCGCCGGGGCCTCGCCCGCCTCCTTCATCGCGGCGAACCACTTGGCGACCTCGCGGATCTCCTCGCCGTTCTGGTCGAGGGCCACCACCTGCGCGCCGCGCCGGTAGCACTCGAAGGCGTGCCGGCCCGCGCCGCAGCCCAGGTCCAGGACGCGGTCGCCTGCGGCGAGCGGGAAGCGGGTGAAGTCGACGGTCAGCACGTGGCCCTGCTTTCGTGGTGAGGTCCTGCAACTTCGGGGGCGGCCTCGGCCGCGGGGAGCGCGTGGCCGCGCGCGACGGCGCGGGCGGCGCCGCGTCCGGCGGAGCCGTCGATCGCCGCGCGGTACAGCTCCGCGGTGCCCTGGGCGGCGCGCGCCCAGGTGAACTTGGCCAGCACCCGGGCCCGCCCGGCCGCGCCGAGCCGGGCCCGCAGTCCGGCGTCGCCGAGCAGCCGCTCCAGGCCGTGGGCCAGCGCTCCCGCGTCGCCCGGCGGCACCGCGAGACAGGTCTCGCCGTCCGGTCCGGCGACCTCCGGTATCGCGCCGCCGGTGGTCGCGAGCAGCGGCGTGCCGGTGGCCATCGCCTCCGCGGCGGGCAGCGAGAACCCCTCGTACAGGGAGGGGACGCAGGCGACCTGCGCCGAGCGGACGAGGTCGACGAGCTCGGCGTCGGTGATGCCCTTGACGAACTCGACGGCGCCTTCGAGACCGTACCGCTCGATGGCCTGCGCGACGGGGCCGTCCTCGGCGCGCTTGCCGACGACGACGAGGTGGGCGCCGGGGTGCCCGGCGCGCACCTTGGCGAGCGCCTCGACGAGGTGGATCAGGCCCTTGAGCGGTACGTCGGCGCTGGACGTCGTGACGATCCGGCCCGGCACCTCGGCGACGGACGGATCGGGCGAGAAGAGGTCGGTGTCGGCGCCGATGTGGACGACGTCGATGCGGTCCTCGCGCACGCCCAGGTGGTCGACGATCTCCTGGCGGGACGTGCCGGAGACGGTGAGGACCGAGGGGAGGCGGCGCGCGACGCGCTTCTGCATGCGCGTGAACGCGTACCAGCGGCGGACGGAGGCGCGGCGCTTCCAGTCGGGCGCGGCGTCCAGCTCCAGCTGCCGGTCGACGGTGATGGGGTGGTGGATCGTGGTGACCAGGGGCGCGCCGAGGTCGCCCAACAGGCCGTAACCGAGGGTCTGGTTGTCGTGCACGACGTCGAAGTCGCCGCGCCGGGCGCGCAGATGGCGCCGGGCCCGCAGGCTGAACGTGGCGGGCTCGGGGAAGCCGCCGGTCCACATCGTCGCCACTTCGAGGGCGTCGACCCAGTCGCGGTACTCGTCGCGCTTCGGCGTGCGGAAGGGGTCCGGCGAGCGGTAGAGGTCCAGGCTCGGCAGCTCGGTGAGCTTGAGGCCCTCCAGGCCCTCGCCCTCGTCGAGCACCGGGTAGGGCTGCGCGCCGATCACCTCGACGCTGTGGCCGAGCCGGGCCAGCTCGCGCGAGAGATGGCGTACGTAGACGCCCTGTCCCCCGCAGAACGGGTTCCCTTTGTACGTGAGGAGAGCGATGCGCAACGGGCGGTCGCCGTCGGTGGCGGAGCCCTTGCGGGGGCCTGCTTCCATGGCCTCAGCGGTCACTCTCGGCCCCCTTCTCCCTGCGGTTGTCCGCGAGGTTACGCCGGGACGGTAATCTAGAACAAGTTTCAGACTTGATCGCTGAATGATCGCTGAACGAGCTTTGAATCTACCGGCAGGTAGGCGAGCTGTAAGGCCCGGATCAGGTGATTCGCGCCACGGCGGGCTCCCTGCCATGCTGTGCGATCTCGGGAGGCGTTTCGGAGGGGCATCGAATGACAGCGGAAGCCAAGGCGGCGAGCCCGGCGGCGCCGCCCCTCACCGAGCGGCAGGAGGCGCGCCGCCGCCGCATCCTGCACGCCAGCGCGCAGCTCGCGAGCAGGGGCGGGTTCGACGCGGTGCAGATGCGGGAGGTCGCCGAGGCCGCCGGCGTCGCCCTCGGCACGCTCTACCGCTACTTCCCCTCCAAGGTCCATCTGCTGGTCGCCACCATGCAGGACCAGCTGCAGCACATGCACACGACGATCAGGAAGCGCCCGCCGGGCGGCGAGACGCCCGCCGAGCGGGTCGCCGAGACGCTGATGCGCGCCTTCCGGGCGTTGCAGCGCGAGCCGCACCTGGCGGACGCGATGGTGCGGGCGCTGACGTTCGCGGACCGCTCGGTGAGCCCCGAGGTCGACACGGTCTCACGGCTGACGACGGCGATCATCCTGGACGCGATGGGTCTGGACCAGCCACCGACGGCGCAGCAGCTGTCCGCGGTGCGGGTGATCGAACACACCTGGCACTCGGCTCTGATCACCTGGCTTTCCGGGCGGGCGTCGATCGCGCAGGTGAAGATCGACATCGAGACGGTGTGCCGGCTCATCGACCTGACGGCGCCTGCGGCGCGCGCATAGGCGCTCCATCGCAGGTCGTAGCGCTGTCTGTGACATAGGGGGCGCACAGTCGTACGGCAAATGCGCCCCCGGCCTCCCCCTTGGCCAGTTCTCTGCGTCACGAAGGGGGTACTCACCGCTATGAATGGTCTTCGTGCTTGAACGGAGCAACCGGTCAGCGGGGAGCTGGAGGGGCAGAGCGTGATCCGGGTCCTTCTCGTGCACGACGCCTGTCTACTGCGATTGGCTCTGGCGGAGCGACTAGCCCGTGAGCCGGATCTGGAGGTGTTCCATGCGCCGTGGTCGCACGCCCGCGGCCGACAACGCAGCGTACGGCCCGATCTGTGTGTGGCGGATCTCGACGACGAAACGACCTACGCGCGTACACCGCTGGCCGAGCTGACCGGGCCGTCGGCGCACGGCCGGGCCTGCCGGGTCCTGGTGCTCGCCACCGCGAACCGGCCGGGGCTGCTGCGGCGGGCCGCGGAGGCGGACGCGCTGGGGTACGTGAACAAGGCGAGTCCGCCGGAGCGGCTGCTCGCCGGGATCAGGCAGGTGGCCGCGGGCCAGCGGTACGTCGACGACTCGCTGGGCTTCGGCTTCCTCAAGGCGTCCCAGATGCCCCTCACCCGGCGGGAGTTGAGTGTGCTCTCACTCGCCGCGAGGGGCGCTTCGATCGCCGAGATCGCGCACAGCCTCCATCTGTCCAACGGTACGGTGCGCAACTACATGGCCGCGATCACCCGGAAGACCGGGGCGCGGAACAGGATCGACGCGATACGGATCTCACAGGGCGAGGGCTGGGTCTGAACCGCCGCCCGGCCGTTCCCGACCGGCGCCTTCGCCGCTCGCGCCGTTGAGATCCCGGTAGAGCGGCGAGCGCTCCATCAGCTCGTCGTGCCGACCGCACAGGGCGTGTGCCCCGTCCATCACGAGGACGCGGTCGGCACGGCGGGCGGAGCTGACGCGGTGGGCGATCACCACGAGCGTGCCGCCCGGGCGGGCCGCGAAGGCCCGCTCGGCGCGGGCCTCCGCCACCGGGTCGAGATGACAGGTCGCCTCGTCGAGGATCGCGAGGGGGGCGGTCGCGAGATAGGCACGCGTCAGCGCGATCAACTGCCGCTCCCCCGCGGACAGTTCACCGGGTACGACGGGGGCGTCGAGCCCGCCGAGCCGCTCCAGGAGCGGGCCGAGCCCCACGGCGTCGGCGGCGGCGAGCACCTCCTTGTCCGGTACGGCGTCCGTGCGCAGATGGCGCAGGTTGTCGCCGAGCGGGGCGCTGAAGACGTACGCCTCCTGGGGAATCAGCACACGCCGCGCCACGGCGCCCTCCTCCCGCACGCCCCGCCCGTCGACCCGCACCTCACCCGCGTCGGGCGCCAGCACCCCGGCGACGATCCCCGCCAGGGTCGACTTCCCGATTCCGCTGGGCCCCACGACGGCGAGGTGCTCCCCTCGCGCGACGGTGAGCCCGAGGTCCTTCAGGACGGGTTCGGCGTGGGGGCCGTAGGCGAAGGTGACGGAGGAGAGGTGGAGGGCGGGGGGTGTCCCGGTCCCGGCTCCGGATCGGGCGCCCGCGTCGGCTGCGGGGGCGGAGTCGGCCCGAACGGCCGGCGGGCCCTCCCAGACCACGCGGCGCAGGACGATCGCGAGGCGGGCGCCGCTCGTGCCGAGGCCGTGGACCAGGTTGTGGAGGGCGGGCAGCAGGGCCTGGCTGACGTAGGCGATCGCGCCGACCAGGGCGCCCGGGGTGACCCCCCGGTCCAGGAGCCAGGGGGCGGTGGCGAGCAGGAGGACCAGCGGGAGCTGGCCGCCCGTCGCGAGGGCCGCCGTGCGCATCAGGCCCCAGCGGGCCAGGGAGGCGGCCGCCGCGTACTCCGCGCGCACGCCCCGGCCGAGGTCGTCGGCCACCTCGTCCTCCGCGCCCGCCGCCGCGACGTCCCGCAACCCCGGGCAGACCAGGCCCAGTCGGGCCGCGAGTTCCTCGTCCGCGACCAGGAACCGCTCCTGCCGCCGGGCCAGCGGGCGCAGCGACGCCGCGAACAGCGCGATCCCCGCGAGCAGCGGCGGCGCGACCACCAGGAGGAGGAGCGGGTCCAGGGAGAACAGACCGGCCAGCGCGCCCACCGCGGTGAACACGAAGGAGCGGGAGACCATGATCAGGCCCGCGAAGGTGTCCCTGGCGATCTCCACCTGCTGGGTGAGCCGGGACACGGCGCCGCCGTCCGGCTCCCGCATGCCCCGTCCGACCACCTGCCGCACCAGGCTGTCCCGCAGCGGCTCGACCAGGTCGGCGACCGCGCGGTACACCCGCCCCGTCCCGTACGCCGCGACGACCACGCCGAGCGCCGCCGCGCCCAGCCACCCGAGGCCGGCCGCCCGGTCCCCCGCGAGGAACCCGTCGTCCAGGGCCCGCGCGAGAGCGTACCCGGTGAGGAAGGTCTGCCCGGTCTCCAGGACCGACCAGAGCGCGAGCCGCACCACCACCGGCCACCTGCGCCGCAGGAACCGGACGCCCCTGCGGTACGGGCCCCGGGGGCTCTCGGGGTGCGGCCCCCGCGGGCTCCGGGGGCCCGCACGGTGCGGCTCCCGCCGCGTCTGCGACCTCACGCGCCGAACACCTCCCGGTATTCCGGGCGTTGCCACAGCTCCGTGTGCGGGCCCACCGCCCTGATCCGGCCCTCGTGCAGCCAGGCCACGGCGTCCGCGCGGGCCGCCGTCGCCGCGCGGTGGGCGATGATCAGGCGGCTGCGGTGCGGGGTGTGGCGCAGCAGCGCGTCGGCGATGTGGTGCTCGGTCACCGTGTCCAGGCTCGACAGCGCGTCGTCCAGGATCAACAGCCGCCCGCCCCGCGCGAACGCACGGGCCAGGCCCAGGCGTTGGGCCTCGCCGCCGGAGAGCGGCGCCTGCGCGCACGGCGTGGCGTAGCCGTCGGGGAGGCGGGTGATGAACGGGTCGGCGCGGGCGGCGCGGGCCGCCTCACGGACCCGGGACGGCGCGGGCCGCGGCGCGCCGAAGCCGATCGTGTCCGCCAGGGTCGCGCCGAGCAGCGCGGGCCGCTCGAAGGCGTAGCCGACCTCGCGGCGCAGCTCCGCCCTCGCGAGTGAGCGCAGCGGCACCCCGTCCAGGCGGACCTCGCCCTCGTCGGGGTCGGCGAGCCGTCCCGCGAGGGCCGCGAGCAGCGACTTGCCGGCGCCGGAGCGGCCGACCACGGCGAGCGTGCCGCCCGCGGGCACCGTCAGGTCGACGCCGTCGAGGACGGCACGCCCGCCGCGGACCGCCCTGACCCCGCGTATCTCCAAGTGGCCTCCGGTGGCCGGGAGGTGTGCGTCGCCGTACGACGTCACGGGCTCCGCGAGGACCTCCTCCAGGCGCCGCGCCGCGGCCCTGGCCCGGACCAGGCCGCTCAACTGCCCCACGAGCATGCCGACTCCGGTGGCGAGGACCGCGTACCGCGACGCGGCGAGGAGGTCGCCGACCGTGATGCGGTGCCGCAGCAGGAGCAGGCCGGCCACCGCGGCGACCGCGATCTGCAGGAGCGGCGCGAGGGCGACGGCCTGCGCCTGGGAGCGGCCCTGGACCCGCCACATCCGGCGTCCCTGGCGGGCGAGTTCGGGCAGCGGCGCGAGGACGCGCGCCGCCTCCTTGTCCTCGGTGCGCGCGGCGGCGATGGTCCTGGCGCCGCCGATCGCCTCGCCGAGGCGGCCCGCGATGTCGCCCTGGACCCGCTGGTAGCGGGCCACGCAGTCGGAGGAGACGCGGACGAAGGTCCGCAGCAGGAGTACGAGGACGGGTGCCCCGACGAGGAACACCGCGGCGAGCCACACGTCGATCAGCGCGAGGGCGACCACGGCGCCGAGGGGCATGACCAGGGCGGCGAGCAGCGAGGCGGAGGTGGCGGGCGCGATGCCGGCGTGGGCGGCGTTGTCGACGAGCCGCGCCACCAGGTCGCCGTGGGCGAAGCGCGTGGTGGCGCGCGGTCCGACGCCGAGCACGTGGCGGGCGACACGGCCGCGCAGCCAGGCCGTGGCGCGGGCGTTGGTGGTGCCGGTGAGGACGCCGTCGACGGCGTCGAGGAGGGCGCTCGCGCCGATCAGCGCGGCGCACGCGGCGATCCAGCGGGTGGCGTCACCGCTGTCGCCGGTGGCGTGGCCGGTCAGTACGGCGTCCAGGGCGCGGCCGATCGCCAGCGGCAGGAGCAGGCCCGCGCCCGCGCTCGCCAGGGCGCACAGCGCCAGGGCCGCGCAGCGGGCGGCGCTGTGCCGGGTCGCGCCGCGCAGCAGGCGGGCGTCGGCGGTGGGTGGG
>NZ_LIRJ01000212.1 GCF_001419745.1 Streptomyces silaceus
AGGTCCTAGGACCTGCGCACGGTGCGGGCGCCGTCGCTGGTCCGTGGCCCGGCCACCGCTCCCCCACGACACTGGTCGCATGGACAACGAACAGATCGACGCCTATCTGCGGCGCATCGGCGCCGAGCGGCCCGCCGCCCCCACCGCGCAGGCCCTGCACGACCTGCATCTGGCGCATCTGCGCAGCGTGCCCTTCGAGAATCTGTCGATCCACCTCGGCGAGGCGGTCGAGCTCACCGACAAGGCCCTGGTGGCCAAGGTCGTGGACGCCCGCAGGGGCGGCTTCTGCTACGAGCTCAACGGCGCCTTCGCCGCCCTCCTGACGGCCCTCGGCTTCGACGTCGCGCTGGTGCAGGCCCAGGTGTACGACAGGACAGGGCAGCTCGGCATCCCCTTCGACCACCTGGCCCTGCGCGTGCGCACCGACGACGGCGGCGACTGGCTGGCCGACGTCGGCTTCGGCACGCACAGCCATCTGCCGCTCGCCCTCGGCGACGGGGGCGAGCAGGCCGACCCCGGCGGTACGTTCGGCGTCGTGGAGACCCCGCAGGGCGATCTGCGGATCGAGAAGGACGGCAGCCCGCAGTACCTCGTCGACCAACGGCCGCGCGCGCTGGCCGACTTCAGGGGCGGGGCCTGGTACCACCGCACGTCCCCCGAATCCCCCTTCACGCGGTCACTGGTCTGCTCGATCGTCACGCCGGAGGGCCGGGTCACGCTCAGTGGCCGCACGCTCAAGACCACCGTGGGCGCCGAGCAGCGGACCACCGAGCTGGCCTCAGAGGCGGAGGTGCTCGCGGCGTACGACCGGCACTTCGGCATCGCCCTGGAGCGGGAGCCGCAGGTCGGCGCGGGCCCTGTGACCGGCTGACCCGCGACGGCACGATCCGGGCGCCGTGTGGCGATGAGTTCCGGGCGGTGCGACGGTCCACATAGGCAGACGTCCGCTCAGGCAGACACAGGGAGCGCGGCCAGGACCGCCGCACACGCGACAGGAGAGCGTCATGCCCAGGATCACGCCCAACCTCTGGTTCGACACGCAGGGCGAGGAGGCCGCGAAGTTCTACGTCTCGGTCTTCCCGAACTCCCGGATCACGCACGTCTCGTACTACGGGGAGAACGCGCCGCGCCCGGCCGGCACCGTGCTGACCGTGGACTTCGAGCTCGACGGGCAGCGCTGTACGGCGATCAACGGCGGGCCGGAGTTCACCTTCGACGAGGCCGTGTCCTTCCTGATCGACTGCGCCGACCAGGAGGAGATCGACTACTACTGGTCGAAGCTCTCCGAGGGCGGCGAGGAAGGCCCCTGCGGGTGGCTCAAGGACAAGTACGGCCTGTCCTGGCAGGTCGTGCCGACCGTGCTCGGCGAGCTCGTGACCGGACCGGACCCCGACCGCGCCCAGCGTGCCATGCAGGCGATGTTCGGCATGAAGAAGCTGGACGTGGCCGCGCTGCGGGCCGCCGCCGACGGGACCGCGTGAGAGGCGGCCCGCAGCGGGCCGCCGTCACGCACCGCACGAACGGCCGCGGGTGGAGGGCGCCCCGCGCTCACTGCCCGCGGCCGGCCGCTCCCTCCGC
>NZ_LIRJ01000213.1 GCF_001419745.1 Streptomyces silaceus
CCGTGTGGGGGGGCGGGTGGCGGGGGCGTGCCGGCGTTGAGCACGCCGGACGAGTTCTTCGACGGCAACCACGTCGAAGAAGACATCGCGCCGGACCAGTGGGGCTGCGGGCGGTCTTTCGGGGGCAACTGCATCCGAAGACGCCCAAGAGGAGGACCGGGCCGCACGCGCCGCCATGGCCCGTGTGGTGGGCTCACCCCTTGTGGGGGATGCCGTCTTGTGCGGTACGTCGCTCAATTGAGGTGCAACCCGCAGAGGGAGAGAGGGAGAGAGGGAGGTCGCGATGACGGCCGGGGCCGGCCCCGTGCAGATGCCGACGATCGTCTTCAGCCCGGACACGGAGTCCGAGGGACAGGTCACCTAAGGGCTGGACAGTCTCGTGGCTGCGGGGCAGATCCTCGTGCTGGACCTGCTGGTCCTGTGCAAGCAGCCCGAGGGGGGATCTCGTTTCCGTCGGCTGTCAGGCGCAAGCCCTGGAGCCTGGCACCACGGCCTAGTCGGCGCTGCTGGAACACCGCTGGGCGGGGAGGCTGCGGCGCGCGGTCGGCGAGCAGGCAGGCGTGCCGGTGGCCGAGGGATTGTTCACCGGAGAAGCCCTTGGCCCCGGCGCCGCGGAACTGCGCTCGCTCCCCGCGCGGCGCGAGGAAGAACCGGAGGCACGATGAAGAGCCGCAGACAACGACAGGCGAAAGGTTCTGCCCGCCGCGGCGGGCCTGCGTGAAACCGGCAACGATGCCGCGGGCGCCCCTGGTCAGGGACGCTGTCCGGCACGTCAGGGACGCTGTGCGGCACGTTCTTGCCGGGAGCGGGCGTCGGTGCCACGGCCAAGGGGAGGGGGCATCGCGGTGCGGCGTGGTCCGCCCGGCGACGGGCTGAGGCCCCCGGTGCGGGCGCGCTGGCGGCGGTGGCGGACGGGCCCAGGCCGCGGTCTTCACGATCCGGTACGCCATCCGGTTACCGCAGGTGCGATCCCGCGCCTGCGCACCACTGCTGGGGCGCCCCGCGGGCGCCTGGCGCGCCGTTCTGGTCAACGGTGCGAGGAAGGAGAGGACTGTGAACGGTTCCGTCACCCTTGCGTACGACTATCCGCTGCTCAGCGTCTTCTGGAGCACGTTCTGGCTCTTCATGTGGATCCTGTGGTTCTACCTGCTCTTCCGCATCATCGGCGACATCTTCCGCGACGACACGCTCAGCGGGTGGATCAAGGCGGGCTGGATCATCTTCGTGATCGTGCTGCCTTTCCTCGGAGTCTTCGTGTACGTCCTGGTCCGGGGCCGCGGCATGGGCCGGCGGGACGCCGACGCGTTACAGGCCCGGCAGGAGATTTTCGACGCCCACATCCGCCGGACCGCGGCGCAGGACGTGTCCCGCACCAGCCAGGCCGACGAGCTGGTGAAACTGTCCCGGCTCAGGGAGCACGGCGACATCTCGGAGGAGGAGTTCCAGCGGGCCAAGGGCAAGGTCTTGAGCTGACTTCGACGGCGGCGGCAGCATCGTTGCGCCCCGCCTGGTAAGGGCTTCCGGCCGGGAGCGGCCGCGGGGCGGGGGACCCATCGGGGGCTGGGCGCCGGACGGGCTTGCCCTGATGCGGCCCGCCGCAGCGGCCGGCGGCCTCCTCACCCAAGCCCCTGCACGGCAAGGAAAGGGGGGCGGGCAGGGCGGCTGTGACGTTGTTCAGCGGCCCCACCTCAGCGGGGCCGGCCAGGACGATCCTGTCCGCCCCCGCCGCCCGTCCGCGCGCGGCTATGCCCACCGCATGCCGATGGCGGAGAGCAGCTCCACCCGCTCTGGTGTCAGCGTCGCGGCCCGGCTGCGTTGGTTGCTGACCCATGCACCAAGGCGATGCTCTCGAACCTCCTGGTCCTCGCTGCTGCCGCTGTTCCCGTCACCGCCGCCGACGATCCGTTCGACGTGCTTGCGCGGGACCTTGAGGTGTCCTTCGCGTTCGTAGAACTGCTGGGCGGCCTCATAGTTCATCGCCCACTTGTCGGCCTGCGTACGCCGCGGGGGCGGCTTCTCGTCCTGGGCGGCGGGTGTGATGCCAAGGACCCGCTCGCACATCCACTGCTGCACGGTCGTCAGAGTGTCCCAGCCGAGCCGGACCGAGCGCACCCACCGTCCGAGATCCTCGCCCTGGCGCACGACATCGCCCGGCGACGTGGGCAGCGCACAGCCGGCGTCCAAGTGGAGGCGGAGGAGGTGGAAGCACCGCTGCCATGCCACGGGCCAGGCCGGGCACCACGCCGGGTCGATGTCCTCCAGCTGCTCGCGCCGCTCCTCCGACAGCGCCCCAGCCGCCGACTGCACGAGCAGCCCCGCGGCACGCCGCTGCTCGTTCTCGGCAGCCCTCCTCGCTGCGGCCCGCGCGTTCTTCAGCCAGATGCCCACTCTGTAGCCCTGGTAGGTGGCGTCCAGCGGGGCCAGGAGGTGTCCGTGTCCGGCGGCCCACCCGCGCGCGGCGGACAGGCCTTCCTCCCACGCGACGTCGAAGTGCGACCACACCATGCCCAGCTTCTCCAACTGCACAACGCGGTCCTCGTCCATTTCCCCGCGGGCGTAGAAGCGGCGGGCATCGGCGATCCACTGCCCAAGAGGGAAGGAAGCGAGCACGGCCGGCCATCCCTCAGCCTTAGCCGCTGGGCTGTCGCCGCCGGGCACACGGTAGGTGAACGGCACCTTCAGATCGCCGTGCAGCCGCTGATAGATGACGGCGGCTTCCGCCCCGCGCCGCCAGTGCTCGCGCTCGGGGTTGAGGACCCGCAGGCTGATGAACGCGGCCAGCTGCGCCGGATCACGCGGCACGGAGAACTTCAGCAGCTTGCGCGCGGACGCCGATAGGCCGCCAGACCCGCTCCCCCCACCCCGACTCTCCTGGCCCAGCGCGGCCGCCGAGGCGGGCTTGTAGGCGCTGGGAGCCTGCTGCTCGGCGAGCTGCTCCACCACCCGGGCGTCATGCGCCCTGAGCGCCTCCAACAGCTTCGCCAACCCACCGAACGCCCGGCTGGTGAGCATGCTGTCCGCCGTCTCACCAGGCCCGAGCAGCACCGGCACCACGAGCGAGGCCATCTTGCCCTCACCGGGCTGCATCCGCAGCGCCCGGCCCACGGCCTGGACGAGATCAGGCATGGAACCGCGTACGTCAGCGAAGTACACGGAGTCGCAGTTCCTTGTGTCGACGCCCTCGCCCAGCACCTTCACCGAACCCAGGAAGCCCTTCTCCACGACCGTGCCGTCCGTGGCGACCCCATCGGCGAACTCGCCGAGGACCCGGCGCCGGTGGTTGGGTCTGTGCGCGCCGCACAGCCAGTCCGCCCAGATCGTCTTCGGATACAACTCGGGATCGGCGGCGTGCAACTGCACGGCGACGTCGGGGAGGCCGGCCGCGAAGGCCTCGGCTTCTTTGACGACGTGGTGGAAGACTAGTGTCCTGCGGAAGCCTTCCTCAGCTGAGGCCTTCACCAGCGCAGTCTGGAGTGCGGCGAGCCGGGCCCCGCGCACCTGCTCGGACCGTGCATCCTCACCCAGGAGCTGTGCAGCTTGGAGCTGGACATCGGTGATGTCCAGACACACCACCTGATAGGGAGCACAGATCCCGCGATCGATGGCCTCGGACAGTGTGAGGGTGTAGCAGCAGGCACCGAAGGGCCCCTCGGGGTCGTCTTCCATGCTCGCGACCAACTCGCCGGGTACGCCGGTCTCGTCCTCGTCCCCGAGCTGCCACAGCCGGGGTGTGGCCGTCATGTAGAGGCGGCGCAGCGAGGGAACTCGCTGGTTGTCGTGGACGACTGCCCACGGCTTGCCCAATCGCCCCGACGTCCGGTGCGCCTCATCGACCACGATCAGGTCCCAGCCCGGAAGGCCGGCTTGGTGTGTGCGCTCCAGCGTGCCGAGCCCGAGAGAGGCGTACGTGGCGAACACGGTGACCTTGTCGAACGGCCGCACCCAGTCGATAAGCTCATCCGCGTCCGTGGTGTTGGGGAAGGTCACGTCCTCGCCCCGCAGGGACGAGACCCCGATCATCGGGCCCGTACGGCCTGCCTCGCGCCACGCGGCCTCGGTCTGGGTGAGCAGGTCCAGTGAGGGGACGACCACCAGCACGCGGCCCGCACACAGCTCCTCTGCGCTCCGGGTGGCGACGAGTGTCTTGCCCGATCCAGTCGCCATGATCACCTGAGTCCGTAGGCCCCGAGCAGGAACCACTGATGTCCCGGGCAACTCAAGTGCCCGCAGCACCGCGTCCACGGCTTCCCGCTGGTGGGGACGGAGTTCCTTCACTGTCATTCCAATTTCCCTTACCCCAGGGCCAGGCATGAGGTCAGCTGCCGTGAGTAGATCTGAAACCAGGCCACAGCACCGGACCAGTTCGGGAAGTAAAGACCACCACCGTCGCCCGGATGTACTGACATCTGATTCCAGAGTCTATCCTCTCTTCAAAATGAAGCACGGGACCCAGAAACCTGCCGCATGTCGCCCGTGCACGCCACACAGTCGCGGCAAGCGAGCAGCCATACCCGGGTGCGAAGATCCTCGACCCTCCCCACGCCACACTGCCCGTCATGACAAGCGAATGGGAGCGACGGAACATGAGAAGGGTGACCAAGACCTTAACCGTGTCCGTACTGGCGGCAGTTGGGATCGCTGGGGGAGCGGCTACCTACTGCGGCCGCTGGAGGGCTTCTCCCGCCCCCTGGACCTGACGGTCTGGTGTGGGTGGAGGAGAACACCGGGGACGGGGGGCCTGGAAGGGGCCGCCGACCGTACTCGCAGTGGCCTGCGAAGGAGGCGGCAGAGTAGCGGCAACGATGGAATCCCAGCAGGCGCAAGTAGCCGAGCTCACAGTGGACTGGCCGACTGGCGAAGCGGGCCCGGAGTCCGTACCCCCCGGGACTACTGAGGGCTCCTTCACAGTAGGCATCGACACCTTGGCCGAGAACATTCGATGCGCCCCGACAGTGACTCACCCCGAGCAGCCCACCCCGCAGCCAGCCCGGGCCGAAGGCCCGTGAGCGGGCTACGCGAAGCGTGGCACGCCTGGTGACGCGGAGCGTCACCGTGGCTGGAGCGCAGCGGAAGCCACCGGCTGGCCGAAGGCCAGCCTCGCCTCGCAACGCGAGGCGCTTGCACTTCTGTTAGTGGTGCGCGCGCAGCGCGTACCACGAGGCGGTGAGCGAAGCGAGCCGCCTTTGCTCCCGCGGAGCGGGAGCGGAGCGGGAGCAAAGGCGGCTCGCTTCGCTC
>NZ_LIRJ01000214.1 GCF_001419745.1 Streptomyces silaceus
CCTCGACCGGGCCGACGACAAGGCCGCCCGCCAGCCCGCCCTGCGGGTCGGCCTGCCCCGCGAACTGGGCTGGGCGGCCACCTTCCTGGCCTCCCCCTACGCCCGCTTCATCACGGGCCACACCCTGGTGGTGGACGGCGCGAACTGGCAGCGGCGCGCGGTGGTCAGTCCCCCGGTGACGCCGGTGCGGGAGCAGTTGGGGCGGGGCGGGTTCGGGTCCTGAGAGGGATGCGGGGTCCGACGCGTACGCGCCCCCTCACTTGCCCTCGAACTCCGCCGCCCGTCCCGCGGCCTTCGCCCCGTAGCCCTCGCGCGAGTCCTCCGACGTGAGCGTGATCGCCGCGCTCATCGCCACCCGGTCCAGCGCCCCGGCCATCGCCGCGTCGGCGTACGCGTCGATGCCGCGCTTGATGCCCTGCGCGGCCAGCGGCGCGTTCGCCGCGATCTCGGCCGCGAGGTCGCGGGACGCCTTCGCCAACTGATCCACCGGCACGACCTGTTGGAGCAGCCGGAGCCGTTCGGCCGTGGCCGCGTCGATGCGGCGGCCGGTCAGCGCGAGCAGCTTGGCCCAGCCCGCGCCCGCGTCGCGCGCGATGCGCAGATCGCCGCCCGCGTCCACGGCGACCCCGAGCCGCGCCTCGGGCAGCGCGAACACCGCGTCGTCCGCCGCGATCCGCACGTCCGCCATGAGCGCCAGCTCGAAGCCGAAGCCCAGGCAGTAGCCCTGCACGGCCGCGACCACGGGCTGCGGGAGCTGGGCGAAGACACGGAAGCGCTCGTGGACCCAGCGCAGCGCCTCGTAGTAGTTGCGGGTGCGCTCACTGCCGGAGCGGCCCTCGATCGCGCCGCCCGGAGCCGTGACGTCGATGCCCGCGCAGAACGCCCGGCCCTCGGCGCGCAGCAGCACCACCCTGATCGAGTCGTCGAAGCGGATCCGGTCGGCGAACAGGCCGAGCTGCCGGGTGGATTCCCAGCTCCAGCCGTTGAGCTTGCGCGGCCGGCAGAGGGTGAGGATGCCGAGCCCGTCCTCGACGTCGAGGCGCAGCCGCTCCTCGCCCTCCGGGATGTCCGTACCGATGGTGTCGATCATCCGCGCTCCCCTGCGCCGACGGGACCTGATGGCCCGTCAGAATAGGGGCGCGGGCCTAACGGCTGAAGACCTCGAAGCCCACCGCCGGCTTCCCGCCGAAGCGCGACGCCAGCGCGCGGGCGTTGCCCGTGAGGAAGTCACGGCAGTACTTCTCGGGCTCCTCGTCCGTCAACGCCTCGATGTACGTGCGGTGTTCGAGCAGGGAGGCCACCGAGCGGTCCAGGCCCGCCGTCGCGTCCGCCGCGTGCGTGGGCGTCGACGAACCGGCGACGGCGACCCACCGCACGCCGTTCCACGGCTCCAGGCCCTGCTCCTCGATCAGTTCGGGGAAGATCCAGCGGTTGCCCGCGTCCGCCGCGGCGTCCAGCGTGGCCCGGCCGACCGCCACGTGGTCGGGGGTGTTCCAGGCGACACCGCCCCAGGTGTCCCGGTGGTTGAGCGTGATGACCAGTTCGGGCCGGTGCCTGCGGATCGCGGCGGCGATGTCGCGGCGCAGCGCCGTGCCGTACTCCACCACGCCGTCCTTGTGGTCGAGGAACTCGACGGTGTCGACGCCGACGACGGCCGCGCTGGCCCGCTGCTCCCGCTCGCGCAGCGGCCCGCAGGTGGCGGGGTCGATCGTGTCGATCCCCGCCTCCCCGCGGGTCGCCAGGAGATACGCGACCTCACGGCCGCCGTCCGTCCAGCCCGCGATGGCGGCCGCGCACCCGTACTCCAGGTCGTCGGGGTGCGCGACGACGGCGAGCGCGCGCCGCCAGTCCTCGGGCATCGGAGTGAGCTGGTCGGCGGAGACGTGCTGCGGCTCGGTCATGATCCCCAGCCTAGCGCCGGGGTCCGACAACGGCCGGGCCCGGGCCGATCCGGGCTCGGGCCGACACGCGCGCTCGGACCGGGACGGGCTCGGAACCGGTACCGGAGAGGGGCCGGCGGGGCCCGCCGTCAGGCCTCACCGCGCGTCAGCGCCAGCAGCCGGTCCAGCACGCGCGGGCCGCCGACCCGCAGCCCGTTGTGCTCGAACTCGTCGGTGACCCAGGTGCGCAGGCCCCGGATGGCGCGGGCGGTCCGCAGGGCGTGCTCCGTGTCGACGTACATGTCGTCGTGGTAGACGGCCGCCGCGGCCGGCACCTCGTTCGCCGCGAGGCGCTCCGTGTCGTACAGGCGCGGCCAGTCCGTGCGTGCGGCGAGCAGGTCCGCGGTCTCGCGCAGCGGGCGCAGCGCCGGGTCGCTGTCGAACATCCAGCGCTGCACGGCCTCCCCGGTGAACAGCACCGGGTCGTCGCCCGCCAGCGCCTTCTCCGCGTCGAACCGCGGGAACTCGCCGCGCACCCGCTCGGCCGACCAGGCGGTGGGCCTGTCGCCCTGGCCGTAGATCGCCTCGTGCAGGACGGCGAAGAGCGGATTGGCCGCGTACGAGAGTTCGGCGGCGACGCTCTCCTGGAACGCGTCGGAGAGCACGCTCCCCGCAGGCGTCCGCACGAAGGCGTCCTCCAGGAGGTAGTGCAGGCGGTGGCTGCCGTCGCCCATGCCGAGCAGTATGCCGAGCGACTGGAAGGCGGGGACGGTCAGCCGGTAGCCGTTGGGGAGGACCGGCTCGTGCTCGGCGAGGTACGCGGCGATGCGGCGGGCCCGCTCGACGTCCTGCGGGTACCGCTCGTAGTGCGCGGCGGTCTTGCGCGCCATGCGCGGATAGGCGGCGCGGTAGACGTCGTCCGCGTGGCCGTCGAGCGTGGGCAGACCGCCGGTGATCAGCGCGGTGTCCAGGCCCTCGGGCGCCGTCGACAGATAGTGCGTGGCGCAGAATCCGCCGAAGCTCTGGCCGAGCACGGTCCAGGGGGCGCCGCCCGTCACCTGGGGGCGGATCGCCTCGCAGTCGCGGACGATGGAGTCGGCGCGGAAGTGGGCGAGGTAGTCGGCCTGTTCGCGGGGGCCGCCGCGCAGCGGCAGGGTCTGGCGGTTGGCGGGCGTGGAGGCGCCGGTGCCGCGCTGGTCGAGGAGGAGGACCCGGAAGTCCTCCAGGGCGCGGGCGAGCCAGGACTCCGCGCCGTTGAAGCGGGTGGCGGCGAGGCCGGGGCCGCCCTGCAGATAGACCAGCCAGGGCCGTTCGGCGCCGCCCGGGGAGGCCGACACCGCCTCGCGGGCGAAGACCTCGATCCGCTCCCCCGCGGGATCGTCGTGGTCGAGCGGCACGTCGAAGCGACGGTCGGTGAAGACGACTCCTGGCTGGCGGTACGTGGCGGTCAAGGCTGCTCCCGGGCGGTGTGTCGCGTACGGATCTTCCCGGCCCAGTCCAGCACACCCGCCCGACCGGCAGCCGCTGGGGCCATCATGCGCGGGCGACCGACCCCGTCAGCGCGCCGACAGGCTGGAGCGGCGTACCACCGGCTCGGGCACGAGCACCACGCGCCGGTGCCCGTGCGCGCCGGCGTCCCGCGGGCGCGCTGCTCCCCCATGTCCTTGAGGAGACGGAGTTGCCGGGCCCGGTCCCGGTGACGGCGGTGGCCTCGCACGACACGGCGTCGGCCGTGGCGGCGGTGCCCGCGGCCAAGGGTGCCGCGTTCGCGTACCTCTGCACCGGCACCTGGTCCCTCGCCGGTCTCGAACTGGACGCCCCCGTCCTGACCGAGGAGAGCCGCGGGAACAACTTCACCAACGGACTGGGCGTCGACGGCACCGTCCGGTACCTGCGCAACATCATGGGCCTGTGGCTGCTCCAGGAGTGCCTGCGCGCCTGGCACGACCCCGACCTCGGCGACCTGCTCGCCGCCGCGGCCGAGGTCGAGCCACTGCGCTCCGTCGTGGACGCGGGCGCCGCCGAGTTCCTCGCGCCCGGCCGCATGCCGGAGCGGATAGCGCGGGCGTGCCGCGCGACGGGGCAGCCCGCGCCCGGGTCGCCCGCCGAGACGACCCGCTGCGTTCTCGACTCCCTGGCCCTCGCCCACCGCCGTGGCCTGGCCGACGCGCGGCGGCTGACCGGGCGGAGGGTCGACGTGGTGCACGTGGTCGGCGGCGGCGTCCGGAACGCGCTGCTGTGCCAACTCACCGCGGACGCCTGCGGTCTGCCGGTCCTCGCGGGCCCGGCGGAGGCGGCCGCGGTCGGCACCATCCTGGTGCAGGCCCGCGCGCAGGGTCTGCTCGCCGACCGCGCAGAGGCACGCGCCCTGCCGCCCACACGCCATGAACCACGCGGCGACACCGCCCCCCCCCTGGCGCGCGGCCCAGGAGTGGCTCGGCGCGCCCAGTCGCGGATGACCGGATCACTCCCCCGGCGCCCCGCGGACGCGTACGCTGCACCCATCCGATGATCGACAAGGAGGAACCCGCGATGCGCGTCGCTCTGTTCCTGACCTGTGTCAACGACACGCTCTATCCGGACACGGGCCGCGCCGTGGTGAAACTGCTGACCAGGCTGGGAGTCGAGGTCGATTTCCCGGCGGCGCAGACGTGTTGCGGTCAGGCGCACTACAACACCGGCTACCGCCATCAGGCCGAGCCGCTCGCGCGACATTTCTCCGATGTCTTCGGTGCAAATGCGTACGATGCAATCGTGACGCCGTCCGGTTCGTGCGGTGCGATGGTGCGCGAGCTGTACCCGCGCATGGGCGAGCGGGCGCGCGCCGAGGGCCGGGGCGACGGTCTCGCCCGCACCCTCGCCCCGGTGGTGCCCAAGACGTACGAACTGACGGAGTTCCTGGTGGACGTCCTCGGTGTCACGGACGTCGGCGCGTACTACCCGCACAAGGTGACGTACCACCCGACCTGTCACGGCCTGCGCGGTCTGGGCCTCGGCGAGCGGCCCGCGCGGCTGCTGCGCGCGGTCAAGGGGCTGGAGCTGGTGGAGCTGCCCGGCGCCGAGGAGTGCTGCGGGTTCGGCGGGACGTTCGCCGTGAAGAACTCCGATGTCTCGGCGGCGATGGGCGCGGACAAGGTCCGTCATGCCGAGTCGACCGGCGCCGAGGTGCTGTGCGCGGCGGACAACTCGTGCCTGATGCACATCGGCGGCACGATGGCCCGGCTGCGCACGGCGGTGCGTCCCGTCCACATCGCGGAGATCCTGGCGAGCACGGAAGAGGAGCCCCTGTCATGAGCGACGGCACGTTCGTCGGTATGCCGGCCTTCCCGACGGCCGCGCGCGAGGCGGTCGGGAACACGACGTTGCGCGCCAACCTCCGGCACGCCACCCACACCATCCGCGACAAGCGGGCGCGCGCCGTCGCCGAGCTCGACGACTGGGCCGAGCTGCGCGAGGCGGGACGGCGCATCAAGGACCACACGCTGCGCCATCTCGACGACCATCTCGTGCGGTTGGAGGAGTCCGTCGTGCGGGCCGGGGGCACCGTGCACTGGGCGGCGGACGCCGACGAGGCGAACCGCATCGTCACGGATCTGGTGAAGGCGACCGGCGAGACGGAGGTCGTCAAGGTCAAGTCGATGGCGACGCAGGAGATCGGTCTCAACGAAGCCCTGGAGGCGGAGGGCATCCACGCCTACGAGACCGATCTCGCCGAGCTGATCGTGCAGTTGGGCCACGACCGGCCCTCGCACATCCTGGTCCCGGCGATCCACCGCAACCGCGGCGAGATCCGCGACATCTTCGCCGAGGAGATGGCCCGCTGGGGCCGCCCGGCGCCCGAGGGCCTGACCGACACGCCGGCCGAGCTCGCCGAGGCGGCCCGGCTCCATCTGCGCGAGAAGTTCCTGCGCGCCAAGGTCGGCATCTCGGGGGCGAACTTCATGGTGGCGGAGACGGGCACGCTCGTCGTCGTCGAGTCGGAGGGCAACGGCCGGATGTGCCTGACGCTCCCCGAGACCCTCATCTCGGTCGTCGGCATCGAGAAGACCGTCCCCACCTGGCGCGACCTGGAGGTCTTCCTCCAGACCCTGCCCCGCTCCTCGACGGCCGAGCGCATGAACCCGTACACGTCGACGTGGACGGGCACGACCGACGGCGACGGCCCGAGCGCCTTCCACCTCGTCCTGCTCGACAACGGCCGCACCGACACCCTCGCCGACGAGGTCGGCCGCCAGGCACTGCGCTGCATCCGCTGCTCGGCGTGCCTCAACGTGTGCCCGGTGTACGAGCGGGCGGGCGGGCACGCGTACGGCTCGGTCTACCCGGGCCCGATCGGCGCGATCCTCAGCCCGCAGCTGCGCGGCACGCAGAGCGAGATCGACGCCTCCTTGCCGTACGCCTCCTCGCTCTGCGGCGCCTGCTACGAGGTGTGTCCCGTCGCCATCGACATCCCCGAGGTCCTGGTGCATCTGCGGGAGCGGGTGGTGCAGGGCGGCGAGGTCACCCGGCGCGGGGTGAAGGTGACGCTGAAGCCGGCGAAGGGGCACGCGGCGGAGCGGGCGGCCATGCGGGCCGCGGGCCTGGCGTTCGCCCGCCCCGGGGCGCTGCGCGCGGGCCAGCGCCTCGCGTCGCGCACCCGGCGGCTCCACCCGCGCAGGCTCCCCGGACCCGGGCGGGCCTGGAGCGCGACGCGGGAGCTGCCGAAGGTCCCCGCGGAGCCGTTCCGCGACTGGTGGCGGCGGACGAACGGCGGCAGGGACGACGGCACGGGCCGGGGCAGCGGAAAGGGCGGCGCCAAGTGAGCAGCAGGGACCGGATCCTGGGCCGGGTGCGACGGGCGCTCGCCGACGTGCCGGACGACGAGGCCGCGTACGAGGCGTACGGGACGGCGGTGGACCGGGGATACGCCCGCGCGCACGGCGACCGCACCACCGAGCAGACCGTCGACCTGCTCGCGGAGAACCTCGCGGACTACCGCGCGATCGTGCACCGCTGCACGGCGGAGGAGCTGCCGGAGCTCCTGACGCGCCTGCTCGCGGAGCGCGGGACGGAGACCGTCCTCGTGCCGCCGGGCCTTCCTCCGCACTGGATGAAGGCCGCCGACGCCACCCGGGTCCACGACCGCGCCGCGAGCACCCCGCACGAGCTGGACCAGGTGGACAGCGTCGTCACCGGCTGCGCGGTCGCCGTCGCGGAGACCGGCACGATCGTCCTCGACGGCTCCCCGGACCAGGGCCGCCGCCGCATCACCCTGGTCCCCGACCACCACATCTGTGTCGTACGCGTGCCCGGCCAGGTCGTCGACTCGGTGCCGCAGGCCCTCGAACGGCTGGACCCGGCCCGTCCGCTCACCTGGATCTCCGGACCCTCCGCGACCAGCGACATCGAGCTGGACCGGGTCGAGGGAGTGCACGGTCCGCGCACCCTGGAGGTGGTGCTGATGAGCGGCGAGTGACGGGCGCGGCTAGCGTGAGGGCATGATCCGGTTCGAGCAGGTGACCAAGCGTTACCCGGACGGCACGACGGCCGTGGACGATCTCTCCTTCGAGGTCGCCGAGGGCGAACTGGTCACGCTCGTGGGCCCCTCCGGCTGCGGCAAGACCACGACGATGATGATGGTCAACCGTCTCATCGAGCCGACGTCGGGCCGCATCTTCGTGAACGGCGAGAACATCGCCGACGTCGACCCGGTGCGCCTGCGCCGCCGCATCGGCTACGTCATCCAGCAGGTCGGCCTCTTCCCGCACCGCACGATCCTCGACAACACGGCGACCGTCCCCGCCCTCGTCGGCTGGAAGAAGGCGAAGGCGCGGGCGCGGGCGGCCGAACTGCTCGACCTGGTGGGCCTGGACCCCAAGACGTACGGCTCGCGCTATCCCGAGCAGTTGTCGGGCGGCCAGCGCCAGCGCGTCGGCGTGGCCCGCGCCCTGGCGGCCGATCCGCCGGTGCTCCTGATGGACGAGCCGTTCGGCGCGGTCGACCCGGTGGTGCGCGAGCAGTTGCAGGACGAGTTCCTGCGGATGCAGGCGACCGTCCGCAAGACGGTGCTCCTGGTCACGCACGACATCGAGGAGGCGGTGCGGCTCGGCGACCGCATCGCGGTGTACGGGCAGGGGCGCATCGAGCAGTTCGACACCCCGGGAGCGGTGCTCGGGGCGCCCGAGACGCCGTACGTCGCCGAGTTCGTGGGCGCCGACCGGAGCCTGAAGCGGCTGTCCGTCACCGAGATCCAGACCGACGACCTGGAGGAGCCGCCGATCGCCCGGCTCGACGAGCCCGCCGCGCAGGCCGCCACCCGGCTGCGCGAGGAGGAGGCCCGCTGGGCGGTCGTCCTGGACGCGGACGGCGATCTGCACGGCTGGGTCGGTGTCGACGAGGTCGCGCTGGCCGGCACCGGCGGCACGGTGGGCGACCTGGCGCACCGGATGAACTCCTGGGTCCCGGTCGGCGCCCCGCTCAAGCAGGCGTTCGGTGTGATGCTCCAGCACGACGCGGGGTGGGTCGCCGTGCTCGACGGCGCCCGCTTCCTCGGCGTCCTCACCCCGGCGAAGCTGCACGAGGCGCTGCGGCGCTCGGTGGACGCGGACGCGCAGGGGGTCGCGCGGGACCAGGTGGAGTTCGACTCGGTCGCGGACGCGTAGGCAGGCGCCCCATAGCGGGGAACCGCGCGCCCGGCCCGCGACCACCCGCGGGCGAGGGCCGCCGCGGAAGTTCAGAGCAGCCCCTTGTCCTCCAGATAGGCCCGCGCCACGTCCTCCGGCAGCCGCCGCCAGCTGTCCACCTGCTCGTTCATGGACGCCAAGTCCTCCGTGGTCAGCACGGAGTTGAGCCGTCCCAGCGCGGTCGCGACGCCCTCGCTGCCCGCCCGGGAGCGGTTGACCACGGGCACGATGTAGTCCGCGTTCTGCAGGTGCTTGTCGTCCTTGAGGAGCACCAGGCCGAAGTCGTCGAGCGTCGCGTCCGTGGAGGTGGTGAGGACCATCTGGTCCTGCCCGCTCTGCACGGCCTTCTTGGCCTGGGTCGTGCCGACGCCCTTGGGGTCGACGCCCGTGATGTCGATGCCGTAGACCTTCTTCAGCCCCGGCGCGCAGTAGGGGCGCTGTACGCACTCGTCGCCCGCGGCGAGCCGGACCTTCAGGCCCGACGTGCCGAGGTCGCTGAGGGTCTTGAGGCGGTGCTGCTCGGCGTAGGAGGCGGCGACGGCGAAGGCGTTCTGGTCGACGGCCCTGCCGGGGTCGAGGACGGTGAGGCCGCGCGGGGCCGCGAGGCCGCGCAGGGCCTTCATCGTGGCGTCGAGGTCGGGAGAGCCGACGGGCGGCGCGTCGGCGCCGTTCTTCTTGGCGTTCAGCCAGTCCGCGAAGGTCGCCGCGTACTCGGGAACGACGTCGATCTGGCCGGACTCCAGGGCGGGTTCGTAGAGTTCGCGGTTGGCGACGGAGAGGATCTCGGTGCCGTAGCCCGCCTTGTCCAGGAGCAGCGCGTACATCTGGGCGAGCAGGTCGGACTCGGTGAAGCCCGCGGAGCCGATGACGAGGTGCTTGCTGTCGCCCGGGGGCGCGGTGACCTCGCCGCGGTTCTCCAGCGAGGGCCCGGTCGTACAGCCGGCCAGCAGCGCGGCCAGGACCGCCGCGGCGCCCGCGGCCCGCCTCATCCGGCCCTCCCCCGCGCCCGCGCCCATCCTGGCGCGAGCCGTTCGGCGACCTCGAAGAGGCCCTCGACGAGCAGGGCGAACACGGCCACGAGGAGGGCGCCCGCCACGACCTGCGGGGTGCTCGCGAGGTTGAAGCCCGCCGTGATGATCCGGCCGAGTCCGCCGCCGCCCGCGAGCGCGGCGATGGTCGCCGTGGCGACGAGCTGGACGGCGGCGATGCGGACCCCGCTGAGCACGAGCGGCAGCGCGAGCGGCAGTTCGACCCGCCACAGCATCTGCCGGCCCGTCATTCCCATCCCGCGGGCCGCCTGCACGACGTCGCGGTCGACGCCGCGCATGCCCACGTACGCGTTGGTGAGCAGTGGTGGCACGGCGAACAGCACGAGCGCGACCACGGTCGGGCCCTCGCCCCAGGTACCGAGCGGGGTGAGCAGGAGCAGGACGAGGACGGCGAAGGTGGGGACCGCGCGACCGACGTTGGAGATGTTCACGGCGAGCGCGCCGCCCTTGCCGAGGTGGCCGAGGACGAGGGCGACGGGCAGCGCGACGAGGCAGCTGAGGAGCAGACAGACGACGGTGAGGACGAGGTGCTGGGTGAGCCGGTGCCAGATGCCGTCGTCGCCGGCCCAGTGCGCGGCGTCGGTGAGCCAGGCCCAGGCGTCGGAGAGCGTCTTCATGGGCGGGCCGCCTTCGGTGCGCGCGACGCCCTCGGCGTCCTGGTCGGCCTGGACGCCCTGGTCCAGGGGGTCAGCACGCGCTGGACGCCGAGGAGCAGCAGGTCGGCGGCGACGGCGATGACCACGCAGAGCACGGAGGCCGTGAGGACCTGCGCCTTGAAGTAGGTGTTCATGCCCGCGTAGATGAGGTTGCCGAGCCCGCCGAAGCCGACGATCGCGCCGATGGTGACGAGGGAGACGGCGGAGACCGTGGCGATGCGCAGCCCGGCCATGGCGGCGGGCAGGGCGAGCGGCAGCTCGACGGTGAGCAGCAGCCTGATGGGTCCGTAGCCCATGCCGCGGGCGGCCTGCCGGGTCTCCTCGGGGACGGCCCGCAGCCCGGCGAGGATGTTCCGCACGAGCAGGGTCAGCGAGTACAGGACCAGGCCCGCGACGACGAGGGCCGCGGAGAGTCCGTACACCGGGAGCAGCAGCGAGAACATCGCGAGCGAGGGGATGGTGTAGAGGACCGTGGTGAGCGCGAGCACGGGGCCCGCGGCCCAGCCCCAGCGGCGGGCGAGCACGGCCAGCGGCACGGCGACGACCAGCGCGATCAGGACGGAGACGGACGTCAGTTCCAGGTGCTGGACGACCGCGTCGAGCAGGATCTGGCGGCGGGTGCTCAGATACTCGCCGCAGATCCACTCGTTGCGCGCGAGGCAGTCGTCCGGGGGCGCGGTCACTCGTCCATTCAAGGCCCGGGGGCCGGTGGGCGGCGCGTTCTGGTGACCCGTACGGGTCCGACCCTGAGACATCCCCCATCTGACCCGGAGATGTGTCAGGAATCTTTGACACCATCATCGCTACGTGTCAGCGTTTCTTGACAGGAGCGAAGGAGAGAGGCCGCGATGGCCGAGGAACCGACTCTGGAGCCGACGGGCGACGCATTGCTGAAGGCGCTCACCGCCCTGAGCAATCCGCACCGCCTGCGGATCGTCGCGGCGCTCACGGAACGCCGCAACTACGTCAGCGCACTGGCCCGCGAGATCGAGATGGGCCGGCCGCTGCTGCACATGCACCTGAAGCTGCTGGAAGGCGCGGGCCTGGTCATCGGGACCCTGGAGACGGGAGAGGACGGCAAGAGCATGAAGTACTTCGAAGTGGCGCCGTTCTTCTACGAGTTGACACCTCAGCTGATCCACCGCGCCGTCCGGACCCTCACCGACACCCGAGAGAAATCCGTGAAAGAGGAAGCGACGTGAACGGACGACTGGTGACGCTCGGCGCGGCCGGTGAGACCGGCGAATGGGACTGGGTCGGCGCGGTCGGCGCCGCCGGGTTCTTCCTCCTGATGATCGTGATCGTCTGGCAGGTCGCCGCCACCTGGCGCGCCAGGATGCTGGCCGCCCGCGAGGAGCAGTACAAGGCGCTCTCCGCGAAGTACGCCCAGCTCCTGGAGGACAACGTGGAACTGCACCGGCGCTCCCTGGACGAGCTGCGGCAGACCCGCGAGGAACTGGCCCAGACCCGGCACGCGGTCGGCTCGATGGAGAAGATGATGCGCGAGATCGAGTAGCCGGATCGGGGGCCCGCCCGCGCCCGCCCCGACACCGGTACGCCGGCGGTACGGCGCCCCCTGAGGAGCCTGCCCGTCAGCGGGTACGGCGCCCCCGTCGACAACCGCCCCTCAACAGGTACGGCCGAGAGCGGCAACTCCCGGCCGTACCCCGGGCGAACACATCCGGGACGTCCGTCCCGGACCCACATTTCCCCCACCGCGGCAGGTCCTCACAACCTCGTCGCCGCGGTGCGGGTCCCGTGCGCCTGATGCCGGCCGACGAGGCCGGCGGCGCGCTCACCACTCACAAGGAGACTACTCATGCGTCCGCTCTTCCGGCGCATCGCCCGCTCCCCCTCGGGGCCGCGCGCCACATGGCTCGTCCTCGCCGCCTGGCTGATCCTCGCCATGGCACTCGGCCCGCTGGCCGGCAAGCTCGGCGACGTCGAGGACACCAGCGCCAACGCCTTCCTGCCGCGCGGCGCCGAGTCCGCACGGGTGAACACGGCCCTGGAGAAGTTCCGTACGGACACCGTCATGCCGGCGGTCGTCGTCTACACCGGCGAGGGCGCACGCGCGAAGGCCACCGACGACACGGCCGCCTTCCAGAAGCTCGCCGCCCCGGGCGAGCGGGTGACACCGCCCGTGCCGTCCGACGACGGCGAGGCGCTGCTCACCGTCGTCCCGCTGGACTCAGAGGACGAGCTCACCGACCGGATCGACGAGCTGCGCCGCATCGCCGACGCGCACGCCCCGCCCGGCGTCGACGCCGAGGTCGGCGGACCCGCGGGCTCGCTGACGGACGGCGTCGCGGTCTTCGACAGCCTGGACTCGACCCTGATGATCGCCACCGGCATCGTCGTGGCCGTCCTGCTGCTCCTCACCTACCGCAGCCCCGTTCTGTGGCTGTTCCCGCTGCTGTCCGTCGGGTTCGCCGCGGTGCTCACGCAGGTCGGTACGTACGTCCTCGCCCGGTACGCGGGACTGCCGGTCGACCCGCAGAGCGCGGGCATCCTGATGGTCCTCGTCTTCGGCGTCGGCACGGACTACGCGCTGCTGCTCATCGCCCGCTACCGCGAGGAGCTGCACCGCCACGAGGACCGGCACACGGCGATGCGGATCGCCCTGCGCCGCTCGGGCCCCGCGATCCTCGCCTCCGCGGGCACCATCGCGGTGGGCCTGGCCTGCCTGGCCCTCGCCGACATCAACTCCTCGCGTTCACTCGGTCTGGTCGGCGCGGTCGGCGTGGTCTGCGCGTACCTCGCGATGATCACCGTGCTGCCCGCCCTGCTGGTGATCGCGGGCCGCTGGGTCTTCTGGCCGTTCGTGCCGCGCCACGGCACCCCCGCGCGCAAAGAGCACACGGTCTGGGAGCGCGTCGGTGCCGCCGTCGCACGCCGTCCCCGCTGGTCGTGGCTGATGTCGGTCGCCGTGACGGGCGTCCTGGCGCTGAGCGCGTTCGGCGTCTCGATGGGCCTCACCCAGTCCGAGATGTACCAGGACAAGCCCGAGTCGGTCGTCGCCCAGGAGCGGATCTCCGCCCACTTCCCGTCGGGCGCCTCCGATCCGGCGAAGATCGTGACCGCGTCCGCGACGGCCGCGCGGGTCAGGGCGGCGGCCGCCGACGTCGCGGGCGTGGCCCGGGTCGAGCCCGGCGGCGACCGCACACCCGGCGGTGAACTGACCCAGCTCTCCGTGGTGTTGAAGGACGCCCCGGACAGCACGGCGGCCAAGGACACCGTCGACGCCCTGCGGGAGGCGGTCCACGCGGTCGACGGCGCCAACGCCCTCGTCGGCGGCACCACCGCGCAGACCCTCGACACCCAGCGGGCCGCCGACACCGACCTGAAGACGGTCGTCCCGGTCGTGCTGCTCGTCGTCCTCGCCGTCCTGATCGGGCTGCTGCGGGCGCTCGTCGCGCCCCTGCTGCTCCTGGCGACGGTCGTCCTGTCGTACGGCGCCGCGCTCGGCGCGTCGAACCTGCTCTTCGAGCACGTCCTCGGCTTCGCGGGCGTCGACTGGTCGATCCCCCTGATGGGCTTCGTCTTCCTGGTGGCGCTGGGCATCGACTACAACATCTTCCTGATGCACCGGGTGCGGGAGGAGGCCGTGCGGCTCGGTCACACCCGCGGGGTGCTCGAAGGCCTGACGAGCACGGGCGGCGTCATCACCTCGGCCGGCATCGTGCTCGCCGCGACGTTCGCGGTCTTCGCGGGGCTCCCGCTGGTCACGATGGCGCAGATGGGCGTGCTCGTCGGCATCGTCCTGCTGGACACCTTCCTCGTCCGTACGGTCCTGGTGCCCGCCCTCGCCCTGGATCTGGGCAGGTGGTTCTGGTGGCCGGGGCGGCTCTTCCGGGCGCTGGGCCGGCGGCCGGACGGCACGGACGAGGTACCGGTGCCGTCCGGTGAGCCACGGCCCGCGGCGCACGAACCGGCGTGAGCCATCAGGGGGCCGGTGTCAGCCGGTCCCCTGATGCGTCGCCCGCGCGGGCTGGGCGCGCAGCGCGTCGACGGCGATGCGGGCGGCGGTGCCGATGACGGCGTCGGCGGCGGGCAGGATGGCCGCGGTCCCGGCCGCGCGGGTGAAGACGGCGACGGCGTAGCGGCCGCCGTCGGGGTATTCGATGACGCCGACCTCGTTGCGCAGCGTGGGCAGGCTGCCGGTCTTGCCCGCGACGTGCACGTCGTCGAAGGGGAAGCCGGACGCCATCCGGTGCGGCCAGACCTGGAGGCCGAGGACGCGGCGGATCGCGGTGCCGTGCTCCGGCGCACAGGCCTCGTCGCGCCAGACGGCGCGCAGCAGCCGGGTCATGTCGCGGGGTGTGCTGCGGTTGGTGCGGGCCGGGTCGAGCGCCCGCAGCCGTGCGACGACGTGCGGATCGGCCAGGGCCTGCGCGCCGCCGGGGCCCGCGTCCTCCTTCACGGTGGCGAGGAGTTCGCGGAAGGCGTGCGTCGCGTGGGTGCGCTCCAGGCCGAGCCGGGCCGTGGTCGCGTTCACGGCATCGAGGCCGACGCGCTCCAGGAGCAGGTCGGCGGCGGTGTTGTCGCTCACCGACATCATCAGGAAGGCGATGTCGCGCAGGGACATGCGGACGGGGTCGAGCATGGCCGCGAGTCCGGTGGGTCCGGGGGTGCGGCCCTCGACGGGGCACTCGGCCTGCTCGGTGAGGTCCAGGACGCCCGCCGCCGCCTGCTCGTGGAGCGTGACGAGCAGGCAGAGCTTGTGCACGCTGGCGGTGACGACCGGCTGGTCGGCGCCCGCGTCGACCTCCGCGCCGGAGTCGATGTCGAGGGCGTGCAGCCGGCCCGTGACACCGGCCGCGGCGAAGGCCTCGCGCAGGAGGCCGAGGGTGTTGGTCACAGGAAGTACTCCGCCGCCGGGCGCAGATGGACCGGGCTCGAGTTCGCCGGCACGTCGGTGGTCACCGCGGCAGTTTTCCACATGGCGTGCGTGGTCGCCTCGGCGAAGGCGGTGACGGCGGCGTCGCTGTGGCCCTGCGGCCAGGCCACCGAGTGGCGCAGGGCCAGGGGCGCGCCGGCCAGGGGGCGCCAGACGATGTCCGGGTCGTCGGCCGCGCCGTCCGTGGGCCGGCTCTCGCGCGGCCGGAAGGCGACGGACTCGGCGGACCGGATCAGGCCGCGGATGAAGCTGGGGCCCTGGCCGTGCCGGATGGCGGCGGGGCTGTAGCCGTTGCGGGCGCAGGTGGTCAGCAGGTCGTCGTGGAGGGCGGGGGCGTCGGCGCGGGGGAAGAGGATCAGGTCGTGGT